>NZ_JAMXEX010000003.1:0-300000 GCF_025370775.1 Ancylothrix sp. D3o
CTATTGAGAGTACCTAGGTAGGTAGCATTATTTTGGACTACACCAATATCAAACTCTGACATGACGAGACACCCCTAGTTACAAAAAGGTTATTTGTCCGTTAAAAGTTTGCCGCCATTTTTAAAGCTCTTCTATGCTTTTTGGATGGTATATTTTCACCCACGCGGCCTAAATTTAAAAAAAGCTTAACAACATTAAAACTATAATGACGTCTGAGTTTTTACGGAAATTTTAGGTTGAGGATTTGGATATTTTTTGCCGCGTCCAGATGTTTTTATCTTGAAAATGGCAGAGAGGTTTTTTATTTTTTGGGATAAAAATTAACAAGGGTCAACCAGGAATATAAGCTAAGAATGTCAACCGTGTTTTTACTGAAAAGCCAATTTAATAACCATATCTACAGGCTTTATTGAGTTGAACCCCGCTACCATTTTTTGTAGGATGGGGGTGGAGTCCTGTCCAAGTCACCGGCAGCCTTCTTGTTGACACCCCGCCTTCGAGAGGCGTGACTACCTCGCCATTGATACAGGACAAATGACAAAAATTGCTACAATCTATGGGTTGTTTCACAGCCTATGCCTGATTGGCCTTTAGGTATGGCTGGCACACCGGCTCTTAACCAACCTCTGTAAAATCAGTGGGAACCTTAATCAAGATGCCGGTGTCATAAAGGTTGGAATGTTACAAAACCTATTCCAGCCATGAGCCAGTCTATTCCTTTGTCTTGGTCAACGGGTGAGGCAACAGTTGTTTCTCAAGTGTCACTGCCCCCAGAAAAACTTTCTAACTATGACTTGGTGCTGCGGTGCCAGGAAGGGCTGCACCCAGACCGCGCGGCCTTTGCCGAGTTGCTGCGTCGGTACCAGTCTCATGTTGAAAAAGTTTTATATCATTTGGCGCCGGATTGGCAAGACCGGGCAGATTTGTCCCAAGAAATCTGGATTCGCGTTTATCGCAATGTTAAGCGCTTAAATGACCCCGTGAAATTCCGGGGTTGGTTAAGTCGCATCGCCACTAATCTTTTTTACGACGAACTCAGAAAGCGCAAACGAGTCCGTGATCCGCTTTCTCTTGATGCACCTCGGATGCTTGAAGATGGCGAGATGGATTGGGAAATTGCCTCCGCTGAACCAGGCCCAGAAGAAAATTTGACTACCACAGAGTTTTATGACAAACTCAGATCAGCAATTGCCGATTTGCCAGAAGTTTTTCGCACTACAATAGTGTTAAGAGAAATTGATGGCATGGCTTATGAAGAAATTGCTGAGATCACCGGCGTGTCTCTGGGAACGGTGAAATCACGAATTGCTCGCGCTCGTCAGCGTTTGCAAGTCGAATTACAAAGCTATCTTGATGGCCGATAAAGTTTTTATAAACTTCCTTAACAAACGTGCGTTCCTTGCAGTCATTAGGAAATTAATGCCGGTTGTTTTTTCTGGGTGCAGTACACAAATCTAAAAATGGCGGTGATGTTGCAATGATCCCCAATTCTCAACAAAATAATAATTTTCCGCATCATCCCCACGGGGACTCGCTCAATGCTAAAATCCCTGATCAGTCTGAGTCTGTAATAAGAGCCGTGAATACAATTAAGCGTGATCGTTTTGAATTGCTCAGCGCCTACTTTGATGGCGAAGTAACGGCAGCCGAACGCCGTCAAGTCGAAGAGTGGTTGCAAGAGCCGGAAATGCAACTCTTGTACGCTCGTTTAATGAGCTTGCGCGGCGGCTTACAAAAAATGCCGGTGCCGGCTCCTCAAATGACGGCAGAAGAAACTGCAAAACAAGTTTTTGTTAAGTTAGATCGTCGGCCTAAACGACTGTTGTTGTGGGGCGGTGGTGCCATAGCGGCGATGTTTATTGCTGGTGTTTCCGCATTAATGGGGCAGCAATCTTTTACGCCACAATTTGCCCAAACTCCTCAAATAAATGAGTCTTCTGATGGTTTAATGATTGCTTTAAATAGTCCTGTTATTGAAATTCCAAAGGCGTCGGTGGCGAACCCTGATAAATCGGTTATTTCAAGAGCTTTAATTGTTGAATAATATTAGGTTGAATAATATTAGACAAACCCGGTTTCTAAAAAGACCGGGTTTTTAGTAGCGATTCACTTTTTCACCGGCCCACATAAGGGGTATTTCCTGCAACCCAACAACCAGACTCTATCAGAACTCCCCCCAATTCTTTCGCTTTTTCTTTTGTCATAAAATACGTCCAAACTTTGCCCAAAGACTGACAACCGGCTATCACTTCATCAAAAGTTGCTGTTGTTGGGGGTGGCGAAGTTGGGGGGGTAAAAATTTCTACTTGTTTTCGTTGATATTCGTTTAATTCGGCGGGCCGGTTTGGGTCATATTCTTCGAGTTTGTCAAGATCCTCTAACACAGCATCGTCTTTAAAACACAGCAAAAAGCCTTCTACAATACCGGCTTCCTCTACCATCCCCGGATATCCAACTCGCAATGAATAAAGCTTTCCCCGCGTAATGGCCGGTTGTGACGAAATGACTTTGCCGGCGCAAAATCGCAAATAGTTATACTCTCCAGGTTTTAGGGTTCCGTACACAAAGACTTTTACCACGCTTGCTATCTCCTTTTATATAGAATATATTTTTTTAGCTAATTTATAGAGATTCAAAGAGCCGCTTTATTCTGAACTGCCTAGCTTGTGAACTTTTATAACCCGCAGGGGTTTTCTTTGTTTGTGTTTACACCCGATTTTAATTGGTGGCCTAAATCGGTGGCTAACCGGCCAGCAGAAGGAGACAACTCCCTCACCGGCTATTTCATTTGGGGTATAGCAGCAGAGAGTGCTGTCGATCTAAGATCATTACAATAACTTAATAACCACAGTGAAACTTGATTAGGCAATTTTGCGTCCGTGATCTCGTGGCGGTTGAGTCGTGATTTAGATCACCGAAAATCGGGAACACTAAATTATCACCCATTAGCCCTTACCCCTTATCCCTTCCTTCGATCCCAAGAGAATAACATTATGAACTTTAAATCTATTTTCCGCCTCGCTACTGCTGGCCTGCTTTCAGTGGCCGGTATTTCCCTGTTAAACGCAGCCCCAACAATGGCTCAAACGGCAGTATCGGCTAGTTCGTTTCAGTGCAAGCAAGATGGTTATTATGTAACCGTTGCAGTTAAAAATAATGGCGCAATTTCTGATCCGCTGGTTGTTTGGAAAACCGAAGAATTTAGCGATGCCGGTTATACGCCAGAGGTGCGTTGCGAAGAAGTTACCAGCCGACTTAACAGCGCTGTAGATCGCAATGGTGGCTCTTTAAATGGCTTATATTTAACAGCCGGGCGTGTTAATGGTTTGCCGGTTTTGTGTACCGTGAATAATGCAAAAGGCGGTTGTAATACCAATAACCTTTTGTTTACCTTAAAACGCGGCAATGACCCCAACGCCGTCTTACAAAAATTATTTGCAGCCAGTGCTAGTGGGACTCCCATTCAACAATCTGGCGGTCAATCTTATGTGGATTTGAATAAATTAGTCCAGCAATTATTTTAGGAATTGGTGAATGGGGACTGGGGACTGAGGAGTGGGGAAAGATAACAATTCTTATTACTAAATCCCCATTTCCCATCGCCAATTATTTATTCCTAATGCCCCATTCTCCAATCTTTAACACTATGTTTTTTCCTCGAAGGCGATTTGCGTATTTGATGGGAATTGTCGCTGCATTGGTCGTCACAATTCCGATTATGGCGGCGCAAAAAGACTTGACAAAAACGCAAGTTGATGCTATATCATCCCGAACAACAGTAGTGATTGCCCAGGGTTTACAAAAGGGAGATATTGAAGCTAGACAAGAATGGAACCCTGGATCTGGGGTGATTGTGGCCCGGAGTGGCAATGTTTATTATGTGTTAACAGCCCTTCACGTTGTACGGACGCGAGATGTGGTGTATGGGGTGAGGACGAGTGATGGAGAAGTGCATTTTGTCGATGATGTGGAAACTCACGACAATATACATTTTTTTGGCAAAGAAGATGAAAATTTAGGGGAAACAATTAAGGGTTTTGATTTAGCAATTGTTAAATTTAAAAGCGATAAAAATTATCCGCTGGCGGTGATGGGAAAGTCGCAGGGGATGGAAAAAGGCGAGGCAATTTATATTTCTGGATGGCCGAATCCAGAAGAAGAAACAGCGCGGCGAGAGCGCAAATTTTCGGCGGGGAATTTAACAACGATTGTTAACCAGCCTTCGGGGGATGGGGGTTATAGTATGCTTTATGATAATCAAACACGGCGGGGAATGAGTGGGGGGCCGGTTTTTAATAGTAGCGGTGAGTTAATTGGAATTCATGGAAGGGGTAGAGCGCAGGATAATGTTTATTGTATTGACCCAAAATTAAGCGCAGAAAATAGTTGTGGGATACAGTCACTTCATTTTTTGAGTGAGGTGGAATTGGCGAAGATACCGTTAAGATTTAAAGAGCCGCCGGTGGATTTAGGAGAAATAGAAAAATTGCCGGTGGATGATGTGATTGAAAATATTTATGAGGAGTTTACGTTTGATAAAGCGGCATTATTGAGGGATGGGCCTTCTGGGGGGTGTGAGAGTTTGTTGTTGGGTGATCCTTGCCCTTAGTGATTTCTTGTTGGTCATCAGTCATTATTGATTTGGAAACAGTCAGGGGTTTTAGCCAATTTAAAATGAGTGAACGTTGAGGCCGGCACTCTACAGACCAAGAATAAAGCACAACCGACAAATGGTTTGATACCTTGCCTAGATTGGTCTGAAAATCGTGTAGTGTGGCTTAGTTGCCTTCTGAGTAAGCAGTGTTTTCTGCTATCTAGGTGTGAGGAGTGTGTGAAAAAATGAAGGTATTTCCAGTTATAGCGGCTGCGCTTTTGGCTGTAGTTCCTAGCCTCAAGACGGAGGCTAGACAACCAATGCTGGCTAAGACCGGCCCTTTGCAACCATTGCAAACCGGCATGGGTCGTTTAGCGATGGATTTTGAGGAACCGGCCCCAACAAATGAGGAAATGAATCAAATGCCGTCGGTTTCCCAGTTATCGGATGTACAGCCGAAGGATTGGGCCTTTGAGGCGTTACGAAATTTGGTTGAGCGCTATGGTTGTATTAGCGGTTATCCTGATGGAACTTTTCGGGGAAATCGTGCTTTAACGAGGTATGAATTTGCGGCAGGTTTAAATGCTTGTTTGGAGAGAGTTACGCAAGTAATTAATGATTCGACAAGCAATTATGTTAGGCAAGAAGATTTAGAAACCTTACAAAGATTACAAACAGAATTTGCGGCGGAATTAGCCAGTTTAAGAGGGAGAATTGATAGCCTTGAAGACCGCACAACTCAACTCGAACAACAGCCGGTTTCTGATACGACGGCAGTTTTTGGGGGGGAAGCGATTTTTGCTTTGACGGGTTCTGCCGGTGGAAATCCGCCAGGGAGAAGAAGTGAACCGAATTTTAGTTATTTAACAAGGCTGGGTATAGTTTCAACTTTTACCGGCAAAGATCGGCTGAGGTTAGAGTTATCTAGCGGCAATTTTGAGGGGCGAGGTTTGGCTAGTCCGAATGTTTTTAATACGGATATGGCTTTGCTTTCGTATCAAGGGGGTACGAGTAATCAAATTCAACTTGATAAGGTAGAATATCGCTTTGCTGGGTTTGATGACCGGGTGGTTTTTACGCTTAGGCCGGTGGGGTTTAGTCTCAGTAGTGTTTTAACGGCCAATTCTCCTTATTTTGATGCGGGAAGAGGTGCTCTTTCTCGGTTTGCGGAGGCTAGTCCGTTGTTTAAAATTGGTAATTTAGATGCGGGTGTGGGGTTTGATTGGTTGGTGACTGACCGGCTGCGTTTGCAGGTGGCTTATGGTACGGGAGATAGTAATTCTTCTAACAAAGGTAACGGTGTTTTTGGGGCAGATCGCAGTGCTTTGGGGGTGCAATTGTTGGCGAAGCCGGCGGATAATGTTTTGACGGGTTTGGCTTATATTAATGCCTATTCTAATGAGGGCCGGTTGGATACTTTTACGGGGAGTTTTATTAGTGATACGAATGGGTTTTTAAATCAGCCGGCAGAAATTCAAGCCCTAAGTGGGACGCTACAATGGCGAATTAATCGTAAAATTACGTTAGGCACTTGGGGTGGTTGGATTTTTAGTAATTCGACCGTAAGTGATGCCTCTGCAACAACTACGACATATCTATTTTCTGTGGGGATTTCTGATCCTTTTGGCAGAGAAGGTGATTTACTGGCTTTTTTGTTTGGTCAACCGCCGAAGTTAGTTAGAGGTAATAATTTGTTTTTGGGTGAAGATGAGGGTACTTCTTTACATTTGGAGGCGTTTTATCGGTTTCGTGTGACGGATAATATTTCGATTACGCCTGGGTTTTTTGTTGTTTTTAATCCAGAGCATAATTATGATAATAATGATATTTTCATTGGGACTGTTCGGACAACTTTTCGTTTTTAAGGAGGTTTTGCTATGATTTTTTCTGAGAAAAAATGTCGAGTAGTTTTATTAAATTTGGCATCGTTTCTCTTAATTATTGCCGGCATAAACCCGCCATTACTAGCACAAAATGAACAGCAAAAACCTCAACAACAGCGGCTAAAACCTAATTTTTCTGAGGAAGAAAGACGCTTTAGTAATCGGGGGTTTAATGATAGTTTTTTAAATGATTCTCTGAATGGACTTAGTGATCCTTTGGGTGGGGGAAGTGCGGGTATGAGTGTTGGCGAAAAAAATAATTTAGCGCCAATTTCTGCTCAGGAAAGGGGGATTTTGCCGGCTTTCGATCCGACTGATGTAATTATCCCTAGACCGGGGGTAAGGCGGTAGATTTTTTAGCGCTTTAGGGGTGAATATAAGACTGCTAAAGCGCTATTACTTACGAACCGAGTAGGATGTTATCTAAAACAAGTTTATTGGCAAAATCACCAAAGGAAACTGAACGGGCAATGCCAGAAAAAGGTAGGGTAATTTGATTAAAAATACTGTAGGCATCAGGTAAGAAACCGGCCTGGGTTTGGGGTAAAGAAATTGAGCCTAAAAGGTTGCCGGTTGCTCCCAATCCATCATAAATGTTTACGCTATGGGTGCGGTAGGGAGATGCGTAGAAAAACGATAATAGGCTATCAAATCCACCGGCTACGTTCATTATTATTTGATCACTTTCGCCATAAGTTAAAGCTGTTGTTCCGCTGGGGGGTGTGCCGAAGTTTCCGCCAAATTCGTCTTGTCTTCCTAATTCATCTAATGCTTTGGATGACATGATGCTTAGGGCATTTTCGGAAAAGCTTATTCCCTGAGAGGCATATAAGTTTTGAACTGCGTTTAAATTACCGGCATTTTCAAAGTCTAATAAGGCCGGCATATCACTCCTGGCAATCGTAAGAGTAGCTGTATTTTGATTACCAATAATTGCACCTCCTGTAGGGTTATTTAACCCAAGATTGATGGTTTCTGAAACTTCAACCAGGGTATCATCGATAATCGGAATATTGATAGTTTTGGCTAATTCTCCATCGGCAAAAGTGACTGTAATGGGCGTATTATTGTAGTCTTGACCGGCAGTGGCGGTGCCATCGCTGAGGGAAATTGTGGCGCTAACAATGCCATCACTTCCACCTGTACGAGTGAGGGTAACGGCGGCAATAGATACGCCATTATCGTTGATCAAAAAGCTTCCTTGACTGAATTCTATTGTCCCCGGAGTGAGTGTCGATGATGATGGCGGTGTTGGTGTGGTGGGAGGTACTGGTGTGGGAAGCGGATCGTTATCTATAATTTCGAGAACGGCGATATTATTGGCACTCACTCTTTCGCCTGCGCTGGGATTTCCTAATGTTAAATTAACCGTTTCTGAAGATTCATTTTGTAGATCATTGACAATCGGAATATTGACAATTTTGCTAGTTTCATTGGGCGCAAAAATTACTTCGATGGGGGTGTTGATATAATCTTCTGGCGATGAAGCCGTGCCATTGGTAAGGGTAAGGGTGGCACTAACTTGTTTTGTCAAGTCTCCTCTGCGGATAATGTTAACAGGAGAAAGAGGTGTCCCGTCTTCATTAATGCTGTAGGTAGGTGAGCTAAATTGAAAGGAAACATCGTCATCTAAAATATTTAAAATTGCCGTACCATTAGAACCAATATTTACTTGTTCGGAGGGGTTTTCTAAGGCAAGATTGATGGTTTCTGAACCTTCAACTAAGGTATCGTTGGCAATGGGAATGTTGACGGTTTGAACGCTTACGCCTGGGGTAAAAATAAGTTCAATGGGATTGTTATTGTAATCTTGAGAAGCGGTGCCGGTGCCGTTGCTGAGAGTGAGGGTAGTGCTAACCGTTTGAAAAAGATTGCCGGTGCGGGTAACGGTGACAGCAGACACAGAATTTCCGTTTTCATTGACAGTAAAACTTGAGTTAGAAAATTCTAGGCTAGTGTCGTCATCATTTAGTAATAAAATGCTTGTGCTTTGTCCGCCTATTGTGGTGCCGGTGCTGGGATTAGATAAAGTCAGATTAAAAGCTTTTTGAGCTTCAAATAAATTATCATTAATAATAGGGATAGTCACAATTTTTGTGGTTTCATTGGGTGCAAAATTCACCGAAATTGTCGATAAAGAAAAATCAGTTAATGGCGTACCAATGCCGTTGTTTAAATTAAGGTTTACAGTTGCTTCTGTGCTGGTGTCCCCATTGCGATTTAAGGTAATAGCGTTGGAAGGACTACCGTTTTCACCGAGAATAAAAGAGGGAGAACTAAATTGAATGACACTCGTGATGGGGCTGAGGTTAGTGATAAAATTATTGGGGTCAGAAAGACTGGGTGTTTCGCCGATGTATTGCAGACGTGCCAAAGTTCTAGGACGCTGATTATCTGGGATAAGTTGAACCAAAATTTCCCCACTTTCGACTACCTCTGAAATGCCGGTTTCTAAAATCCTAACTGTGGTTGGGTTTGGCAGAACTGTGAAGGTTAAATTTTCAAAATTAACACCAGGGGGTAAGCCGATTTTATCTCTGCCAAATTCAAAGTCTGTAATAAAGTCTGGTTCAGAACCCAGGGTTAATTCAAGTACAAATAAATCTTCCCCCGCACCACCTACTAAAGTATTAGATTCCTCATTTCCATAAAGCGTATCATTGCCATCACTGCCAAACAGAAAATCTGACCCACTACCGCCAATTAAAACATCATTACCGATATTGCCTAAAATAATATCGTTGCCTTCATCGCCAAAAATCACATTATTGCCGGCAAATCCCAGCAAACTATCATCCCCTTGAAGACCAAAAATAATATCATTTCCAACAATGCCGGTGAGGGTATCTTGATTTTGGGTGCCAAAAAATACTGCCATTTTTGATTCCTCTGTGTTTCTGAAATTGGGTTATGTGTAGTCTGCGTAGATTTCACCCAGAGGTTAATTTTAATAAAATCTCAGTTCCCAAAATTTTAGCAGATTTTCCCAAACTCCAAAAAATAAGTAGAGACGTTCAGGCGTACAGACGTTCTGGCGGAACGTCTCTACATCCGCGTTCATCACATCCGCGTTCATCTGCGTAGCGCTACGCGCGGCTACGCCTAACATCTGCGGTTAAAAAATCAAACCCCAAACACAAACCATCAATCCCAACTCCTATTAAACAACCCATCCCAGCGTGTTACAATATAATACAAAATTCCCCCCAACCCCAAACAAGCCGGCAAAAACCCCCAACGTGCCAAAATAAATAGGCAAACAAAACAACCCTGATCAGCACGGAGCATAAAAAAGTGGAGTCCCGATATAACCCAGCATCCCTAGAGCAAAAATGGCAAAAAACCTGGGAACAACAAAACATAGACAGCACCCCCACCGGCAACGAAAAACCTAAATTCTATGCCTTATCCATGTTCCCCTACCCATCAGGCAACCTGCACATGGGGCACGTCCGCAACTATACCATCACCGACGTCATAGCCAGACTCAAGCGGATGCAAGGATATCGCGTATTACAACCGATGGGATGGGACGCCTTTGGACTCCCCGCCGAAAACGCCGCCATTGAACGCGGAATTGCCCCCGCTGTATGGACTTATCAAAACATCGGCCAAATGAAAGGGCAACTGCAAAAACTCGGCATTTCCTACGACTGGGAAAAAGAACTCGCCACCTGTTCCCCAGAATATTATCGCTGGACACAATGGATATTTTTACAATTTTATAAAGCCGGCCTCGCTTACCAAAAAGAAGCCGCCGTCAACTGGGACCCCATCGATCAAACCGTACTCGCCAACGAACAAGTAGACAGCGAAGGAAGATCCTGGCGATCTGGCGCCAAAGTTGAACGCAAACTCCTCCGTCAATGGTTCCTCAAAATCACCGACTACGCCGAACAACTCTTAAACGACCTCGACAAACTCACCGGCTGGCCAGAAAGAGTTAAACTCATGCAAGCCAACTGGATTGGAAAATCCACCGGCGCCTACCTCGAATTTCCCATCGTCGGATCACAGGAAAAAATCCCCGTTTTCACCACCCGTCCCGATACCGTCTACGGCGTCACCTACGTTGTCTTGGCACCAGAACACCCCCTCACCCTCCAAGTTACAACAGCAGACAATCAGCAAGTTGTCGAAACCTTCATTAAAGAAGTCGCCAGCCAAAGCGAACTAGACCGCACAGCCGATGACAAACCGAAACGCGGTATCCCCACCGGTGCCACAGCCATAAACCCCTTCACCGGCCAAGAAATCCCGATTTGGATTGCCGATTATGTGCTATACGAATATGGTACTGGCGCTGTGATGGGCGTCCCAGCACATGATGTGAGAGATTATAAATTTGCTAAAGAACAAAATCTCCCTATTAAAGTCGTTATCATTCCCGAATCAGCAACAGGGGAAGAAACCTTAAGCGCCGCTTATACAGAACCAGGTACAATGATTAACTCCGGCCCCTTTGACGGCACAGCCTCCACAGCCGGCAAAGAAGCTGTAGTCAAATACGCCGAAGAAAACGGCTATGGCAAAGCTCGCATCCAATACCGGCTCAGAGATTGGCTGATTTCCCGTCAGCGCTATTGGGGCGCCCCCATCCCCATCATCCACTGTCCCAACTGTGGCGCACTCCCCGTGCCCGATGCAGACTTGCCGGTGCGCCTCCCCGAAGACGTCGAATTTAGCGGACGCGGCGCCTCTCCCCTAGCCAAACTCGAAAACTGGGTAAACGTCGCCTGTCCGAGTTGTGGCACCCCCGCCAAACGGGAAACCGATACAATGGATACCTTTATCGACTCTTCCTGGTACTTCCTGCGCTACCCCGACGCCAAAAACGAAAACAAGGCATTTGACCCTAAAATTACTAACGATTGGATGCCGGTTGATCAATACGTCGGCGGGATTGAACACGCGATTTTGCATTTACTATATTCGCGCTTTTTTGTCAAGGTGTTGCGGGATTGTGGGTTATTAAATTTTGATGAACCCTTCAGCCGTCTGCTGACTCAAGGAATGGTACAGGGAACTACCTACAAAAACCCTGTGACCGGCAAATACGTTCCCCCCACTAAAATTAAAGATCCAACTAATCCCGAAGATCCCGAAACCGGCGAAAAATTGCAAGTCTTTTACGAAAAAATGTCGAAGTCGAAATACAACGGCGTTGATCCTCTGGAAGTGATGGCAAAATACGGTGCAGATACGGCGCGGATGTTTATTTTATTCAAAGCGCCGCCAGAGAAAGACTTAGAATGGGATGATGCGGATGTTGAGGGACAATTTCGCTTTCTTAACCGAGTTTGGCGTTTAGTTACAGAATTTGCCGGCACCCAGAAAAAACCAGCAAAAAACAAGGATCAAGATACAAAAGAAGAAAAAGATTTACGCCGCGCCATTCACATTGCGATCAAAGAAGTCAGCGAAGATTTAGAAGGGGAGTATCAATTTAATACTGCCATTTCTGAAATGATGAAACTTAGCAATGCTTTAAATGATGCAAGTTGTAAAAATTCGCCGGTGTATGTGGAAGGTGTCGAAACTTTGATTACTTTACTTGCACCGTTTTCGCCGCATATTGCTGAAGAATTATGGCATCAAATCGGCAATCAAGATTCTGTGCATAAGCAATCTTGGCCGGAAGTTGATACATCTGCTTTAGTGGTAGATGAAATTACCCTGGTGATTCAAATTATGGGCAAAACACGAGGTACTATTCAAGCACCGGCCACCGCTGATAAAGAAAACCTCGAAAAAATTGCCCGTGAATCAGAAGTTGCTAAACGCCATATTGAAGGAAAAGAAATCAAAAAAGTGATTGTTGTCCCTGGGAAGTTGGTTAATTTTGTGATTGGTTAATTTGTCAATTTTTTAGGGCCGGTGGGGGCCGATTCTGGCCCCTTGCAGGCTATGACAAATTAACGAACCTCGCAAAATTTCCGATCCCGATCTGCCTCTGGTTCCTGCCAAGAATAGGCAAAATGACTGACGCCGCGAATTTGGGGGAAAGCCCGCTGAATTGCTTGCATTTGGACTTCCAAGGCGGGCCGGTCTTTTAACCCATTGCCCCAAGTTCCAGCCAAGGCCGGTATTACTTGTGTGCCGGCGGGAGTCATACTTAGTACCCGCTGGATTTCCTGAAGAATACAACTTGTATTTCTCTCACCACACTTTCCATAAGCCATCGGGTGCCATTCCATCGAAGCCGGAAAGCGATCCCAAGGCTGTAGACGCGAATCAAAACCACCCGTACCCACCGGCTTATTGCCCCCAGGAAAAAACACAGCCCCCGCCGGGATTCCTTGACGTTGCACCTGCTGCGCTGCCAAACTCACAAAATCTACAATTCCCTGTACAGCGTGAGCCACACTTAAATACCAAAGTTCTGCCTGTAACTGCGCCACTGATACCGGAGGATTAGCAGCCGAAGGATTCGCAGAAGAAACAGCCCTCGGAGACTCAACTTTGCGACCTTGCCACATCGGTTGAGCTTCCGAAGGAAACATCCTATTAATGGCATCCACATCCGCCGTAGAAATAGAACCTTGGTCAAGATAGCGGCGAATCAACTCCCGTCCCTTTTGATTTAAAGCACGTTGCAAAAGCGCTGTTTTAGCCGCATCGCCATAAATCCATAAATCCTTAACCTTACTCGCCACAGAAGCCGGGCCGGTTTGACGGGGATAGCGGACATAATCAAATAAAACACCATCAGGCCGGCGTTGCAGCGCTGCCGCTATGATCCCAGCATAATCCTGTCGTGCCTGCGGACTGTAGGGGTCAACAAAAAACTTACTGACATCGCCTTCAGCGGCTTTGATATCGTCTCCTTCAGCGCTATTAATCTCAACACTGGTTTGACCGTTCCCTTTACGAGCAACAGTTTGCTGCCGGTCGGGACGTTGACCATAGTTATAGCCAAAACTCATCGTAAACAGCCAAGCATAAACCTTTAAACCCCGTTCGCGGCCCTTTTGTATTGCTTGTGCAAATAAATCGACATTTTCCGCCCCTGGAATACGGACTGCCGAAGGCCAAACCGAACGATTTTGAGACTCTGGGAGTAAAACCTGCCCATCATAAAAATATTCAACATAAACCTGGTTGTAGCCTCGCGCCACAATTCGGTCTAAAACACCTTCTAAAACCCCATCTTGAATATCACAAGGATATAAACGCAACCAAATTGCCTGAACTTGCGGCCAAGTTCGTCGCCGGCACTCCTGCAAAGAACGCGCTTTCTCCACCACCCGCGACTTATAACGCTGCATCGCCGCATTATCGCCACCAAAAGCAGCCTTTCTCAAACTATCCGTTTCGTTAACCTCCTCAACCGTTTGCTGACAATAAGCAGTAGAAGCTGCAAAAGCCGGTTGCAGATTGAGATTAGAACCGACAAGGCCAACCGTTACCAAAGCAGTTACAGCAGAACGATATCCGACCTGCCAAACTTGCTGACTCAATAAAATTTTCGATAAATTCATAATGCCGCTAAAAATATGCCGGTGTGCAAGAAAACAATACAAACGAACTGCCAAAATCAATTAACCATCTGCGTTAATCTGCGTAGCGCTACGCGCGGCTACGCCTAACATCTGCGGTTAAAAAACCTTATAGCAAAACTCCCAACCGGCACCCCGACATCAGCAAGAAAAAGAAGAGATGGGGAAAAAAAGATAAATCCCCAATCTCCCCAACCCCATCAAGTACCGCGTTTAATAGCCAGTTCGACTTGTTTAAACTCTTGTTCGAGGCGATCCTTTAACTTTTGAGGTACAGGCCGGTTGGGGTAAGAAGCGTAATGAGCCGCCAGAGAGTTAAGCGCCGTCCGCATAGTGCTGAAGGAAGGCAATTTAGCAATCGCGGGGTCGCGGCGGTAGCGAGAAGCAAAATCATTAATAGCTTGACGTGCTTTTGCTTGCGCTTCTGGTTTTTCTGGGGAGTCATCTGGCAAAGCAATTGCTGTTCTTAGGCTGCTCACGACTTGAATGGTATCTTCGGGGTAGTTGCCGGTAAACCCAGACACATCGGCTCGTGTACAGCCCATTAAACTAATACCCACCACTAAAACCAGCGCCAGCAAACGTGACAAATACTGTTTCATGTAATCTCAGTCCTTCAAAATCTGACATCAAAATTACCGTTTAGTCTAACTTGGATTGAGGACAGTCGGATTTTAGATTTTATATCTTAGCTTTTAGATGTTAGATTAAATTACCTAAAGTTGCTTACAAATATAGCTTTCAAGTGGAACAGTAGCGAATAATTACAGGCAAATATAATGCAAAAATTGGTTTATCCCGGCTCCACCAATACAACACAAGAGCCAGAATCTTTTATGCTAATTATGAAGATTTGGTAAAGTCGCCAATGATAGAAGCTGCTGCCTATTCCCCGCCGCTGTTGCTGCAAAACGGTTTAGCGATGACCGTGTATATTGCTCGCCAAGCCGGCCTCGACTGGGAAAAAACCATCAAAGACGCCGAACCGGTTTATCAAGAAAAAATCTTTACCGGCGCCTCTGGTGTGCCGATTTTTGGCCTGATGGCAATTCCTGAAAACCCTCGCGGTACTTTTGTCGCAACCTATGGCATCACCGGCGACCTCGACAATCAATGGTTTTTGCGCTTGTTTGCCAGAAAAGCTTTTGCGCGAGGCTATGCGGTGGTGTTGTTTGACTGGCGAGCTCATGGCAAAACAGCAGAACTTTCTCCTATCTTGACTTCGGATGGTATATACGAAGGCGAAGATTTTGTCCGCATCGCGGCGACTGCTAAAACTTGCGGTTGTCCGGCACCGTTTTGGTTAACCGGCTTTTCTCTGGGAGGACAACTGGCTTTATGGGGGATAAAAGCAGCCGAGGATAGCGCATTAGCTGAAGAATTGGGGTTAAGCGAGAGCGATATTGCCGGTGGTGCGGTGATTTGTCCGAGTGTAGACTCAAATCGTTCTTTGTCCTATTTGCTTCAACATCCGACCGGCAAATATTTAGAGAAAGCCATTGCTAAAGAACTAAAACGACTGGCGTGGCGGTTGCACAAACTACACCCAAATGATATAGACCCAAAGGCGATTGAGCGAGCTAATAGCATTTGGGGGTTTGATAATGAATTGGTGATAGGCCGGTTGGGTTTTGATTCGGTGGAAGCTTACTATCATGCCAGCAGTCCGCTGCCATTTTTGCCCCACCTGCGAAAACGTACCCTGATTTTATACGCCGCCGATGATCCGATGTTTGACCCGACGCTGATACCAGAGTTAGAAGCGGCTTGTGAAGACAATTCGGCGATAGATTTAATGTTGACCGAGCGTGGCGGTCATGTGGGCTATATCAGTAGCCTCGCTTGTCAAACCGTTTTTAAAGATCCTGACCGTTGGTGGGCGTGGAATCGGATTTTGGACTGGTGCGACCGGCCCCTAATCAGCTAATGTTTTTCTGGGTGCGGACTTTTGCTGTTTGGAAAAGTACCAAAAAACCGAAAGCTTGACACCAAGAGAGGTGAGCGATCAGAACCCTGGGTTACTCATCCTTATCTCTTTGCCGGCTCACTAATATTAGGCCGGTTCCCACCCGATAGTCTAGGCAATGGCACGCTGGCGCGAGAATATCATCTCTGATTATTAAAAAGTGGGTAGACAATCTGCGATTTTTTTTATTTTAATTGCCGGCAATTGGCGAGGTTTTTTCTGGGGTGATTTTGGTTTTAACTTTTTTGCTAAAACATAACCAATTTGGTTTAGGGGTAAAGTTTGGCGTTTAATTGCTATAGCAATTGTCTATGAGATGTAGTAGATTCATGGGTGATCTATACTTTTTTACGCTGGCCTTGCACTACGCGCTGTCTGAGTTCTCTATCGAACCCAAAAAGATGCCCAAAAGCTATAACAACATTTTTAGGAAATGGCAACACCCCCAAAAATAGATAAATTCCCGCAGAGATGAAATGATGGCAACACTTATCTTGTAAAATCCAAAAAGAAAAATCGAGTCACAACAACCTGCAAATATGATAAAATTAGGGCTATAAATAAGGGGGTAAATAAATAAACGGAAAACATTTTCAAAGAATAGACCTATCAGTATAAAAGAATGAGTAGCAAAAACAATCCTAATAAACTGAGTGGCTGGCAAAACCAGCAAAAAACTCTGGGTTTATTGCATCTAAGTTGCCCCCGCTTGATGGCCCACAACAGAGCCGTACCCACTTGGCTTAAAAAATCTGTTAAAGTTGACTACTTGAATAGAACACCGGCTGCAAGGGCTGTTCTGCAAAGGCGTTCGTGTAGCGTTCACTCACAGCCAAGGCAAAAATTTAGGGGAAGCTGGGAAAAATCACCCGCGCCTCTGACAGCTTTGCCTAGATGGGATCGGCAACCGAAAGAAAGTATAATTACAGACTTCTCTGTATTTCTATAAAAAAACTAGATAGGTTTGTTGGATAATACGGGTGAAACTCAAAAACTTTATGATTTGGCCGCGTGTACAGTTACTTTGTCGGCGCCAAAATCTCCCACCCTAAAGCCGCAACCCCAATCTAGGAAAGAATCTAACTCAAGAGCGTTTATGACAAGATGGCCCCATCATGGAAGACCGATACAACCGCGAGTCCGTTGCCAATAATATCGATCAGTTGATTCGCTCAACGCCTTTTTTTTCAGGTTTACCAGAAGAAATTGTGGTTAAAGCCACTGCCCACATTGTCAGCCGATCTCACCCCGCCAACCAGGTGATTTTGCTGGAAAATGACTGGGGTAGTTCGGTTTACTTTATTTTGGACGGGTGGGTAAAAATACGCACCTATAATTTAGATGGCAAGGAAGTAACGCTGAATATTTTGGGCAAAGGAGAGTTATTTGGCGAAATGGCTGCTCTTGATGAGGTGCCTCGCTCAACTGATGTAATTACCTTAGCGCCTACGACTATTGGTAATTTACCGGCCCAAGATTTTGTCAAGCTGCTTAACACTGAACCTATGGCTGGCATTCGGCTGGCTCAACTTATGGGCCGGCGTTTGCGGCAAGTCAACCGCCGTCTGCGTTTGCGTGAGTCGGACAGTACCTCACGGGTGGCGGATATTCTGCTGTTTCTGGCAGAAGGGCAAGGTAAAATATCAAGCGAAGGTACAGAAATCCCGAATTTACCTCACCGCGAATTAAGCAGTCTCAGCGGACTGGCACGGGAAACGGTGACTCGTGTTTTGAGTAAGCTTGAGAAGAAAAGTTTAATTGTCCGAGATCGGGAGGTGCTTCGGATTCCCGATATGCACGCTCTTGAGCGTCTGTTGGTGTAGCACAAATCAATTATTTTGTCAAGGTTGGCCAAAAAATAGCCGACCCCCAACTTTCTCCCAGCCCTATTACTTTTATGACTTTCCACAAAATTATCGTCGCCCTCGATGACTCACCCCTGAGTCAAGTTGTCTTTTCCGAAGCGCTTGATATTGCCACTGCTCAGAGTGCCAGCTTGATGTTATTTCACTGCATCAGTGAAGAAGCCATCGCCCAGCCAGTCATTGCTTTACCCATAGAGTTAGGCATGACCTCAGAAGTCGTTACCGAAACCTACCAAGTTCAACAACTACGCCTCGACACCCTCAACCAACGAGCAAGAGCAATGCTAGACCAGTTCTGCACAAAAGCAGCCGAGCGTGGAGTGCTTGCAGAATACGATTGTAAAATTGGCTCTCCAGGCCACCGTTTATGTGAATTAGCCCAAAGTTGGAATGCCAGTTTGATTCTCATAGGCCGCCGGGGGAGAACCGGCCTAGCCGAAGCATTTATGGGAAGTGTCAGTAACTACGTCGTACACAACGCGCCTTGCTCTGTCTTAGTCATCCAGTAAGATAGCCCAACAGCCCCAGCCACACCACCGGCATCATAAAAAAACCACTTCCAAAAATGTTTATATTTTTCCTTACATGAGCGACGAGATTACACATAACTTAGATGATCCTCAAAATAACTCGGCAACTTCTGAGAGTGAAAGCCAAAGCAACCTAAATCCTCAATCAGAAACCGATACAAATCCAGTTCTACCACCCACCGGCACCCCCCTAGTGATGGTAGAAACAGCCTTTTTAGCAAGCACAGCCAGCTTAATTTGGGTAATTAACTATTACCTACCCTTGGGGCCGGTGTTGCGAATTTTATTTCCCGTTCCCATCGCCCTAGTTTACCTGCGCTGGGGCAAACGAGCCGCTTGGATGTCCGCCTTAGTATCAGGCTTACTTCTATCAGTCCTCATGGGGCCAACTCGTAGTATTTTATTTGTCATTCCTTTTGGTTTATTAGGAGTCTTATTAGGTTGGTTGTGGCGGCGCGGCGCAGACTGGAATACCTCCATTATTCTCGGCACCCTAATCGCTTCATTTGGCGTATTTTTTCGGATTTGGTTAATGTCAATTTTGTTAGGCGAAGATTTGTGGGTCTATGTCACCACTCAAATTACCCAAATCGCCGAATGGATCTTTGAAAAATTAGGGCTTTTAGAACAACCCAGTTTAATAATTATTCAAATAATTGGGCTAATCTTAGTATTGATAAGTAATGCAGTTTATCTGTTTACCGTTCATCTTGCTGCTTGTCTGTTACTAGAACGCATCGGCAACCCCATCCCTGCACCGCCAATGTGGGTACAAGTTTTAATAGATGAGGAATAGTCAATAGTCCTTTGTCCCTTGTGAGGTTTTCTTTGTCCCAAGATTAATGACTGTTTGACCATTGACAAATGACCATTGACTATTGACAAATGACCAAATGTTGCAGATTTATACCGAATTAGAAAAAGGTTTATCTTGGGTAAAGCGCTATCGGGGTTGCCGGCCCGCCTTTGCCTGTATTTTAGGCTTCACAGAAACCGGCCTAATTCCCCATATCTCTGCTGCCGGTGCAACCCCAGAAGACCGGCGCTATACAGCAATTGCCGATGCAGAATTTTTGTATAATGGCCCCCAACCAAACCCCAGTTACCCTTTACCACCCTTAGACACCGGCATCTCCCCAGTTCTAATATCTCGCGCCGTCCTAGAATCCCAAAATATTCCCAGCTATTTATTCAATGCCGGTTTACCCATTCCTCCCACCGTCCCTGCCATTGATTTAGGAGGAAAACCGGCCCGCTGTCTCACCACCGGCAACGCCCTGGAAATATCCACAGTCAAACACCTATTTCAGCAAGGGCTGCTATGGGGAGAAAAACTTGCCCAACAACACCCTTATTTAATCATCGGTGAATGCGTAGTAGGCGGCACAACCACCGCCTTAGCCCTATTAACCGCACTCTCCATTCCCGCCGCCGGTAAAGTCAACAGTTCCCATCCCACCTGCAATCACAAACAAAAATGGCAAATTGTCACCCAAGGGTTCCAAAATTCTATCAACCTCAAGCCAAACGAACCATTTAACCTCGTCGCCGCCGTTGGCGATCCAATGCAGATTACCGTTGCCGGTATGGCAATTAGCGCTTCCCGAAAAGCCGGCGTTTTATTGGCCGGTGGCACCCAAATGTTAGCAGTTTATGCACTCTTGCAGAAAATCGCTCTCACATATCCCTTAGATTGGCGGCCCGAATCAATCGTCGTTGGTACAACCCGCTGGGTCGCAGAAGACCCCACCGGTGACACCGTAGGACTCGCTCGTTCGATTCCCTCGGTGTCTTTACTCGCCACACAACTTAGTTTTGCCCATTCTGCTTTTTCTGGTTTACAAGCATACGAAAAAGGTTTTGTTAAAGAAGGCACCGGCGCCGGTGGATGTGCAATTGCAGCCCACCTTTATCAAAACTGGAATCAAACTCAACTTCTCGATGCTATTGAAGCTTTAAATAAACGGACTTTCCTTTAAAAAAAACTCAAGAGTGAATTCTTCGGGCAAGTAACTGTTCTTCAAGTGCTGCAATCCGATTATACGCTGCCGTCAATTGAGCCGTTAAGCGCTGAATTTGAGTTTCTGGTGCGATATTTTGCTCGCTGTTGAGACCGTTTCTTTCGGGGTAATTACTATCAGAGAGTACGTCTTTGTGTTCAAAAGCAATATCAAGCAAACTATGGCTAGAATAGTGACCGCCGTTTTCATTCAAAACGCTTTTTAACGTTGCCTTAGCCGACACTTCCCCATCTGTGATCGCTTCCGAAATTTTGCTATTGAGTTGTTCCACCACTTGATAAAGCGCATCTACCTTATGAGTTAATGTACTTACTTGTGTTTGTAGTGTTTCCATCCGAATCCCCCCATGACTTAATTTCTTTTGATCAATTTTATAGAATATCTGGCCACAGTTTAATTATCTTTTAGATTATTTAACCTTTGACAGCAAACGATATGAAACGCAACCGTTGATACAATTTCTTAAATTTTTCTGTAACCAATTAGAAATTAAAAAAATAAAAATACATATATAAAGCTTTAAACCCATACACTGTAAAAAATTGCCCTAAAAGATATGTAGCTTTATTTATGGGAAAACTTACAGCAAACTCTTAAATTACGCATCCCAGTACAGGCAGACAATACGAACAAGCAAACCCAAAATTTTATAGATTGTCACGCATTCTCTGCCTAAAGGTTTAGAAAAATAATCATTTATATTGCATAATTTTAAACCCCGATAGATTGGCAAGCAGAAGAAAACAGTTAAAACACAACATCAAAAGCCTCGCTTTCTTCAAAATTTGAATTTATAGGTTAAATTGTTATGCAATTTATATGCAGCAAAATTGGGCAAAAACAAAATAAATCTTTGGGCCGAGGCGAGGTCAAGATAGAGCATGGTAGATTATATTAAGAAAAGTAACAAACTTGACGGCGGCTTTGACACACTTATTTGTAACCTGTCAATAAAATTGGAAACCGAGGAATATCAATGACACCAATCAGCCAACTGTCTCAGACAACCGCAGAAGCGCAACTACGAGAATTTTTCCGCGCCTCCGAGGGACAGTGGCGTTCAGAACGACGCTACTACACCCTGCCAGATGGAGAAACGCAAGAAATAGAAAGCTTAATTAAAGTAAAATTTTTAGAAGCCGGCCACGAGGATTTAATAGAGTTGGCAGCAAAACACCAACTAAGCGAAGGAGAAGTGCTGCTATGCGGAACAAGGGTTAGCTGGAAAAGCCATGAGACAGTTTCAGGACGCAAAAAGTCTGCCGGTTCCACCCTATTCGGAGTCAGAGGAAACCTACTCTACCGAGATCGGGGTTTTGCCACACCCAAACCCGTTACCGCAGAATACAGAATGCCAAATCCGCAAACCCTATGCCTGCGAACAGAGTACAATGGGTCTGTATTCGAGGAAGAACTTAAACAAATCGGCTACAAATACCGCACGCGGCAAACAATCATCTCGCGGGCGGGAGAACAACAGATGATTGGACAGTATTTAGAAAAACGCATTCTTTAAAAAGTGGATCGACGTTCTTTTATTTCCGGTGCCGGTATGCTTGCCCTCACTCAGCTAATGGCTGGGTGTGGGGGCCAAAACTCAGCAGCTTTGCGAGTCAGATTATTAAAAAATTCAATTCCGGGGCCGGTGTTGAATCAATTTCGCAAAAGCTTGGATCGTGGTTTAGTTTTAGACTTCAAAACCGAACCACAATTGCAAGAACTTTTTACCCAGCTTCAAACTTGGCAACAACCGCAGCCAAAAAACTCCCAAACCTCCTTTTTCTCGATTTCCCTTCCTTTTTTTAACTCCCAAGAATCCCCATCTCTACCGGATCTGGTTTCTTTGGGAGATTTTTGGTTAGCAACCGCAATCAAACAGAAACTCATTGAACCCCTAGATTTAAAAAATGTCCCCAATTGGGAAAAATTGCCTCAACGCTGGCGATCATTGGTAACAAGAAACAACAATGGAGAAGTTGATCCAAAAGGGCAAATATGGGCAGCGCCTTATCGTTGGGGAACCACATTAATTGCATATCGGCGCGATAAATTACAATCCTTGGGAATTAAACCCCTTCAAGACTGGGCGGATTTGTGGCAAGACGAACTAAAGGAAATGATATCTTTGCCCAATCAAGCCCGCGAAGTGATTGGATTAACTTTAAAAAAATTAGGAGAATCTTATAACACAAAAGAACTTGGGGAAGTTAAAAACTTAAAAGCAGAACTGCAAAAATTACACCGGCAAGTTAAACTTTACAGTTCCGGCGCTTATTTACAACCGCTGATTTTAGGAGATACTGCTGTTGCTGTTGGTTGGTCAACAGATATTTTGCCAATTGTGGCACAACAACAAAAAATTAGCGCTGTTATTCCTCAGTCGGGAACTTCAATGTGGGCTGATTTGTGGGTGAGGCCAAAAGGGGCACCGGCGGAGGTAAATTTGCGAGATAGCTGGATCGATTTTTGTTGGCAACCGCCGATAGCAACTCAGTTAAGCTTACGTTCCAAAGCTTCCTCGCCGGTGTTTGCCGGTTTAAAGAGTTCCGAATTTCCGAAAAATTGGCAATCGCAACCTTTATTATTTCCCGATGCTGAAATTTTCAAAAAGTCCGAATTTCTTTTACCCCTGCCAGATCAAACCCTCCAAGAGTATGAAAAATTATGGCGCGAAATTCGCTTAGGGTGATTGGCTAAGACGTGATTTGTTTGCTTTATTTATTGCGGCGGATGAAGAGATCAAGAAACCGGGTTTATTTTCCCTAGCAGAAATTTCTCTGTGGTTGCCCTCTTATCGCCGGCCACCCGCAGGAGTAACGGTACTATCTAAACAAATACGACAGAGGGGAGAATTAACATCACCACCGCAAGTATAAGCCGCCAAAAAATTACCTTGGGGGTTAAAAATTCTGAGATTATAACGATAATCCCAAGCTACCAAGCCAAATTTATTAACAATTTGATAACGTTCCAGATAATTTAATAAACTCCAATATTGCCGATTTACAAACATATCAACTCGTCCCGGTTCGTTGCCGGTGGGTGCATAAGCCAGCCAACTTGTAATTAGTTTGCCCCCATAAATATCTTGGGCAAACCATAAACTCGGTGTTGTTAAGCCTTGTTGAGAAATGGTTTGATTGCTTATAACACCGGCCCCATTTGAGGCTGATAATGACCTAGTTAAACGAATATCTGGCGCTACACTCACCGGACGCGGCGCCCCACAATCTTTTTGAATAACTTGGTCTAAAGTCACTTCGGGAATAAACTCTTGCACCGGCGGAACTTGTGCGAAAACCTTTGAAGTGCCGGTAAGCATCAAACAAAAACTCAATAAAACAAAGTGCCGGTTAATCATCATGGCATCCTTTAGGGCGTGGATAGTTTTTAGACGGCGAAACCTAACCCCAAAGCCGTCTTCCTTCTTGACTCTTCAAACGCTCGTGAGTATCCTGTAACAAACGCGGAATTTCCAAATTTTCAGGACAACGAGGTAAACACTCTCCACACTCCGTACATCGGCTTGCCTTCACCCCCCAAAACCAATGACCGGCATTTTCAAACATCCGATAACGATACTTTCCAAACTCCTCCATTTCATAGGCTAAAGCCAAATTGCGTAACCGCAAAACTTCGGGTATATTAATTTCTTCAGGACAAGGCAAACAAGCCATACACTGACTACATTTGTCAGTTCCCAAAACCTCCGCCGCGTGAGTTTCTAAGCGTTCAAAAACTGCCTTTTCTGCACTTGTTAAACGGCCATCCCCATCAGCAAAACTCAAAGGTAAATCTAATTCTGAAGGGTTAGCCGCACCGACGCTGAGGGTGGTAATGCGCCGGTCGTTTAATAAAAAACGATAATTTAATTGCAAAGGTGTAAAAGGCTCACATAAGGCTTTTAACTGGGCCGGTGGTGTATAAAGTTGCCCGCCTTTATCAGCCGGAGAAATAATAAAAATTCCCATATCTTTTTGGCTGGCTAACTCAAGGGCCGGTGCATTACGCTGGAAAAAATAATAATAATGAAGGTTAATAAATTCAAAAAAATCAGTTTTAATTGCCGCTAAAATTAGCTCTAAATCGCCATGTGTGGAAAAGCCGACATGACGGATACGACCATCTGCCACTGCTTGCCATACCGCTTTCATACAACCTTGGGGGTTTTGCACCCATTCCAAATGTTGCCAAGTATTTAAACCATGAATTGCCAAACAGTCGATATAATTTAAATTAAGCCGGTTTAAAGATTCATCAATATATTTATCAAACTCGCTGGCAGTGGGGGTCGGCGATATTTTTGTTGTTACATATAATTTTTCACGTTTTATTGATAAACCCGCCGAAAAAGCCAACCCCAAATACTCCTCACTTTGGCCGTAACCTCTGGCAGTTTCTAAATGATTTATCCCCAAATTAATAGCTTTTTCAACAGTTTGCACAGCATTTTCTCTTGAGTTTAAATAACGCATTGTTCCCAGAGAAAACACGGATAAATTGAGATTGGTTTTGCCAAAACGCCGGTAAAACATGATGGGGATTAGGGATTGGGTAGTGGGGGCAGACACAGGTGCGGACACCGTGTCTGGGAACCCCTACGAAATTAGGAATTAGCGATTAGAGATTAGGGAAAATAAAAGTTTTTTTTCACCCATCTTGAATCAGCACTCACGAATTATAGCCGGGGCTACCTTGATCGCGTTTGGTAAAATCTTCGGGGCGAAGATTCGACAAAAACTGACGAAAAGCTTGTCTTTCTGCCTCATCAGCTTCTCGATCCACAGGAATAGAAGCATCAGCGACAACTTCTTCCATCACCCAGATAGAGCTATTTGTCCGAATAGCTATCGCAATTGCATCACTAGGACGGGCATCAATTTCTTTTTTAACTTCCCCTTGCCGAAGTGTTAAAACGGCATAAAAAGTATTATCTTGTAACGAGTGAATAATAATTCGTTCAACCGTCATATTCCACTCTTGCAAAATATTTACCATTAGGTCATGGGTGAGCGGGCGGGGAGGAGTTTGGTTTTCCAGGGCGTTAATAATGGCCTTGGCCTGATCTTGACCTATATAAATTGGAAGTGCACGACGTTCTGCTGCATCCCTGAGTAGGACAATCGGGCTTCGCGTAGCGGCATCCAGAACGATTCCAGCGACTTTCATCTCAATCATCGGCTCAACCTCTTAAAATATTGTCGGTAAAGGATCACAAACAACT
Source organism: Ancylothrix sp. D3o (assembly GCF_025370775.1). Lineage (NCBI taxonomy): Bacteria > Bacillati > Cyanobacteriota > Cyanophyceae > Oscillatoriales > Microcoleaceae > Ancylothrix > Ancylothrix sp. D3o. Next base: position 25,583 of record NZ_JAMXEX010000003.1, read on the forward strand.
CAGCCAAGACTTAGCAGGGTTGGAAGAATAAAACCAACGGGGGGGAAGTATCGGCCTGTGATATAAGTAAAATTAATCAAAACTCATAGGTTTAAGGCTGTATATATAAAGGTGCGCCGGTTGAAGATAGCAATTTGTAGCCCTGTGAGAAGGGTTTTTGCAACTGCTTACGGGCGGGTTGTTAAAGGATATTTGCATCCCCCAGAAAAGATTCATAAACTCGCCCCTACCAGTATGCCTTGATCCCCTCCCAGATTGACAACCACAACCGTGAGAATCTGACAAGCGATCTTCACCCTAAAAGCTGACCGGCTTGCCAGCGATGGACTCACCGGCCAACAATAGGGAGATATCCGATCAGATATCACCAAACTGCTGTGTTTACAGGACTGATTCAAGGACTAGGCTCCCTAGAGCGAATAAGCTCAGAGCGAGTAAGAATTTTATGCCACCCAGCCGGTGCTAAGGCGATTTTACAAGATTTAGCGCTTGGCGACAGTGTTGCAGTGGATGGGGTTTGCCTCACCGTTGAGGAAATTCTCCAAAACGGTTTTGTGGCGGCGGCTTCCCCAGAAACGCTACGTCGCACAACTCTGGGACTTTCCGAAGAAGCTTCCTATGTCAACCTCGAAACGTCGCTGAGGGTTGGCAGTAAATTAGGAGGGCATTTTGTCACCGGCCATGTGGACGGTACCGGCTGCTTGCAGGAAGCCCTAGAAACTGCTTCGTCGTGGGAAGTTACTTTTAGCGTTAGCGCCAGTCCCATTGGCCGATATATCGTCAACAAAGGCAGTATTGCTGTCAATGGCATTAGTTTAACTATTGCCGAATGTGACAAGGCCGGTTCTTGGTTTAAAGTTGCTGTTATTCCTGTTACCTGGGCAGAAACTAATTTGCAGTACCTCAAACCGGGTAGTTTTGTCAACCTCGAAGGCGATATTATTGGCAAATATGTGGAAAAGTTTCTCGGCTTCAATGCGCCTTTGCAAAACCACCGGCAACAGGCTGAAGAGGTTATCACAGAAAGCTTTTTAGCAGAAAACGGGTTTATGTAACTGCGAGTCTTGGGGGCCGGCGCTTAAGAGGGAAAATTTAAAAAATCCCCCCTAAAAAAGGGGGGGTTGGGGGCATTTAATTCGCCCTAGCTTGCGTTTTTGGCGCGACTGGGGGGACGGGGGGTAGGGAGATGGGTTTGGGTGCGGCTTGAGATGCCGGAGGTTTGGCTATGACGGATGCGGTTTCGAGAACGGGCCCTTGTAAGGGGGTTTGGGGTGCCGGTAAGGCAATCACAGGAATTTCGCCTTTTTTGGTTGAGGGCGGTGTAGGTGGTGCTTGGACGGTTTGAAATCCTTGTACCATTTGAGCCATTGCGATTTCGAGTTGGGCACCGGCATCGAGGGTTTCCCAACCGTTGGCGGTGAGTTGGCGGAATTCAAAATGCAGGTGTGGGCCGGTGGAGTTGCCGGTGCTGCCAACTCGTCCGATGGGGGTTCCCTGTTCTATCGGCTGTCCGGGGCGGACTAAAATTTCTGATAAGTGAGCGTAGAGAGTTTCTTGGGTTCCTTGGCTGTGTTTGACGATGACGGTTAAACCATATCCGCCTAAGTAGTCTGCGACTTCAACGATGCCTCTTAAGGCTGCAAGTACCGGCGTTCCCATTGGTGCCCCTAAGTCTGTACCGCTGTGGAAACTGTTTCCGCCAGAAATTGGGTGTATGCGCCAGCCAAAGGCTGAGGTGATGGCGGAGGGAATACTCAGGGGAAACAAAATACTTGTGTTGCCGTTACCGGGGAATATCGGTAAAGCTGGCCTTGGGATTGATGGGTTATAGCTGTATCCGTCATTGGGCACTGAGGAACTAAAACCGATGCCATTGGCGCTCACATTTAATGGCCCAACATTGACCGGCTGTATATCACTGGCTATAGCTTCTTCGGGTTGGCTGTAAATTTCAGGTTGGTATTCTGGGGCCGAAGTGGGATTACCGTAATTTAGCTCTTGTTGAGCGATTTCTGGCTGTGGAACTGGTGCGCTTGCAGGAATTTCGGAGTTTGGCGCATAGGGTACTTGGATAGGGGGAAAATCGGCTTCTGCTGTTTGTGCCGGTGCTGGGGGTTCGTAGGCCGGTGCTACTGGTTCGGGTTCGTAGGCCGGTGCTGCTGGTTCGTAGGCTGTTGCTGGGGGTTCGTAGGCTGTTGCTGGGGGTTCGGGTTCGTAGGCCGGTGCTTCCACTCCTCCACCGCATACTCCGCCAGCGGGGCTTTCACCGGCTCCTAAGACGGCTTCACAACCGCTCGAACGTTCTGATAAAACAACTGAGTTCGGTTCTTCGTAATAATTTTCTGTGTTACCGACATTATAGTTTGTGGGATCTATATAAACATTACTGTAGTCTATGGGCGCTTGTGTGCCTGGTTCGGATACGGGGATGTCTATGGGTGCGGCTTCTGGCGGGGCAATTGGTGCTATGTCTGCGGGTGCCGGTTCGAGGTTGACGGGAGTTGAGTAGGTTGTGGCATCAATCATGCCATCGGGTGCGCCTTGGCTTTGGGCCATAACGATTCCACTGCTGAGTATTCCTATACTGCCGCAGCCAACTATCGCCCGCATCAGGGTTATGTAATTAGAACCAGGCTTTCCTAACGGTTTCTGCATATTCCAGACTCTTGTATTGTTTGAAAGTAACGAACGAAGGGTTTATACGAGTTTGTGTCAGCTTTTTTTGGGAGCACCCTGGGGACAGTCGAACCAAAGTTTATAGTAATCCATACTTAGGACAGATGGTGTACTGTTGTTTGTTTTTGGGAAAAAGTTTTTCCTCAACCAGCGGGTAGATTTATAAATAAGGCTCTTTTTTTTTCATCTTTCTTGGGTTTGGATTAAGCTGGAAGTTTAAACGGTCGAGCGGCAATTTTAACACCGCAGGAATACCACAGCAAACTAGAGGCGGGTTTTCAGAGGGAGGTGGTTTTCTTCTTGAAATTCCGCCCGCTCGTTTGAGTTTGGGTGGGTTTGGTTGAAACAGGGGAGTGGTTTTTCTCTCATCAAATCAATGGTTTTGTAAAGTTTTTAGCTGGAGAAATTAAATATAGGCGTTGAAAATCGGCCTCGACAATTGACTGATGGCTTTGTGAGTGCTGATCTTGGTTTCTGGTTCTAAAATTCTGACCCGGATCTTCAGGGGCGCTGGGGGATTAATCGGGGCCGGCAAATATTGCTGAGGTTATTAAAGGTGAGTTGGCTGCGCGCGATCCCGAAATTGGCAGGAGTCTGTAAAATATTATCAAGTTGACGTGCCGATCAATCAGGTTGTCATAAAAGCTGCCCTGGCAACTACAGCTTGAGAATCTAAACAGCAAAATCTAAAGTCTAAGTCCGGGTATTCTCAATTTACGCCCACAACCAAAATCTCATGTACACTTGGCACTGGCAAACTTGGAACGAACTGCCCTATTTAACTTGCAGTCTTTTGGAAAAATGGCCACATGGCTTTTTCACCCACCACTGCTGGCCTCGCTCACCGGCAGAATTGGTGGCTTCGCTACAACCCCAAGCTGAGGTTTACCGAGTGAAGCAAGTACACGGAAATACGGTATTGACAACTAATCAAATAGGTGATATATCGGATTTTCCCGTCTCTGAGCCAGAAAGTGTTGCTTACCCCGAAGCAGATGGACTTGTGACGGAACAATCTCAGCAAGCGGTATGGGTGGCGAGTGCGGATTGTACGCCGGTGTTGATTGCGGATAGGCAAACCGGTTTGGTGGGGGCGGTTCATTCTGGCTGGCGGGGAACTGCTGCCAAAATTGTGCCGCAGGCAATTGGGCGAATGCTGGAACAAGGCTGCCGGTTAGAGAATTTGCTCCTAGCGATGGGGCCGGCGATAGCTGGTGAAGTTTATCAGGTGTCGGAAGATGTGGCGGAGGCTGTTTGTGCTTCGGTTGTGGCCGGTTCAAATTCAGACAAGCTAGGGTCATTGTTAGACCAGTTTTCTGATGTAGGGGTTTTGGATGATCCAGAACCAGGAAAGGTGCGTTTAGATGTGCGGCGAGTGATTGGTTTACAGTTGGAGCAGTTGGGGGTTGCACCTGAACAAGTGGCGATTGCGCCTTATTGTACTTATCAAACTCCAGAGCATTTTTTTTCCTATCGGCGCGATAATCTCAGAAAGGTGCAGTGGTCAGGAATTGTCAGCAGGGAACTTGCTTGAGGGTAAGAAAACCGGCTTTTGGGAAAACTTGTAGGCGGAGATCAAGCTAAGCTAATTTTTAGGGCAGGGAGGTTTAAGAAAAAATGAGCGAAAATTATTACGAAAAGCTTGGTGTCAAGGAAACGGCTTCTTTTGATGAAATCCAAGATGCTCGCAACCGGCTTTTACAGCAATACAGTGGGGATCGCAAGCGTCTGGAGAGCATCGAGGCTGCGTATGATGCGATTTTGATGGATCGCTTACGGATGCGCCAAGAGGGCAAAATTAAGGTGCCAGAAGGAATTCGTTTTCCCGAAAAGCTAACTCCGCCACCGGCTGCGGCGTCTGCACCGGCTTCTAAAAGTCCTGTTTGGTTACAAAAACTTATCGACCGGCCTGCTCCTTCGGAGATTTTGTGGCCGGCGGGGGTGTTTGGCACTTTGGCTGTTTTAAGTGCGGTTTCTACGATTGGGGCTTCGGTGTTGCAGTTATCCTTGGCTTTGGGGGTGGGTGCGGCGCTTTATTTCCTCAATCGCAAGGAAGGCAGGTTTGGCCGGTCTTTGGTGCTAACTCTGACTGGTTTGGTTGCTGGTTTGGTTTTGGGTGCGCTGCTTTCACAGGTGGCGTTGCTTGGTTTATCTGAGGAAAAATTTATTACGTTAATTGCGTTTTTTGTCCTCTGGTTGGTAAGTTGCTTTTTGCGTTAATTTGTCCTTTTTAGTCATTAGTCATTAGTCATTAGAAAAAAACATATTCCTAGAAAGGACAAATGACAAATGACTATTGACTACGTTTTATTTGTTGACGTTCGATGGCTTCAAACAAAGCCCTAAAGTTTCCTTCTCCAAATCCTTTTGCTTCTAACCGGCGTTCTATTAACTCGAAAAAAAACGTGGGTTGTTTGAAGATTGGCTGGGTGAAGGTTTGCAAAAGAAGAGGGCAAACACTCTGGCTTTGCCCGTCAGCGTCGAGGGTTTGAGGTTGCCAGTCTAGGAGGATTTGTGAAAGTTGAATTTGTTGCCAGTCGCTTTTAGAAAGGTTAATTTCTTGTTTGTTTTGCAGTTCGCTGTAGTAAGTATCGGGAACTTCTATAAAGGCTAAGCCTTTTTTTCTTATTTGGTTAACGGTGGTGATGATGTTGTGTGTGGCAAGGGCGATATGTTGGACACCGGCACCGCGATTGATGTCTAAAAATTCTTGGATTTGCGAGTTTTTTGTCGTGGGTTCGTTGAATGGTAGTTGTACGTTTCCTTCTTTTGCTCTTAAAACTTGCGAACGTAATCCTGAGTTTTGAGTTTGGATATTAAAGCTTTGTTGGCGGGTTAATTTTAATGTGTTTTCGTACCAAGTAATTGCGGGTTCTAGTTCTCCTGCGCCGACATTGATAACTATATGATCGATACCTAAAATGGGTATGTTTTGTTTGTGAGGAGTGGGTACAAAAGTTAAATTACTATCGAGGATAATTGACCATTTTTGAGAAGAATTGATCGGTGCGGTGGTTTCAATTAAGGTGTGGGTTAAGTCTCCCCATCCTCTGATTTTTGCCCATTTTAGGATGCCGGTGTTTGTTTGTGTTTGGCGCACCGGCTCGATAATTTTCTCTGGGGCTAACTGGCTGACAATTTCTTCTATTTTGGGCAAAAAAAATGATATGTCTGCTACACCGGCTGGGTGAAGTGAGAGATAGTGTGCTACGGGACTAGCAGAAGTAAGGGGGGAAGATAGTATAAAGTAGGATTGGCCGGTTTTGAGGATTTCGCTGTGGGTGTGGGTGTTGATAGCGGTGGCTATGGGTTGAAATTCTAGGCGATTTTGCAGCCAGTTTCGCCATTCTTTGGCGTTTTCTAGGTAGAAGTGGATGTGATCTATTTGCATGGGGGGGTTTTTTAACCGCAGATAAACGCAGATAAACGCAGATAAATGGGATGAATTTTTGGGGGGTTGGGAAACCCGATTTTTTGAAATATCGGGCTTTTTTAAAGTTAGAAAAAAAGGTGGCTTTCTGGTTGGATGTTTATTTCCATTGGGACGGCTTGTGGTTGGGCTGTGAGGGCAAACATTATGGCTTCGGCTGCGGTTTCTGCACTGAGCATTTTTTTACGGTCTACTTTTAGGTTGACTGTATCCCAAAAGGGGGTATCAATGCCGCCAAAGTAAAATAAGGTGGTTTTTATGCCGTAGCGTTTTAGTTCTTCTGCGATACATTTGCTGAAGCCAACTGCACCAAATTTTGAGGCGCAATAGGCGGCTGCCATTGGCATTGTGTGTTTTCCTAAAATGCCGATAATGTTACATATATGGCCGGTTTGTCTTTCTTTCATTATGTTGGCGGCTGCTGTGGTTGTGTAGAAGCAGCCTTTGAGGTTTAGGTCTAACATTTTGTCTAGGTCGGCTGGTTCTAGTTTGTTCCACTGTTTGAGGATGCCGGCACCGGCAGCATTAATCAGAATGTCGATTTGGCCAAATTGTCCGACGGCTTTATTCATCAGCATTTCGACTTGCTGGGGGTCGGTGATGTCTGTTTGCACCGGCAACAGATGCGAGGGGGTTAAAAATTCGGCTGCGAGGTTGTCTAGTTTGTTGACGTCTCTGGCGGCTAGGACGAGATGTACTCCCTGTGCGGCCAGTTTTCGGGTGACGGCAGAGCCTATCCCGCCGGTGGCTCCTACAATAACGGCTACTTTATCTTTCATGGCTTTACATTTGTTTACAATTTCTAGTTTAGCGGGAAATTGATGGATTTTTCGGTTATTAATTTTAGGGTTAGCATTGAGGGGATGGCATCTAACTGTGTGGAGATTTACAGATTTATACAGTTATGTTTATCTATGATTGATGCTCTTATCCATATATAGCGTTTTTCTTAGGGCTACTGTGGTGCAGAAACACCCAAAAATCAGTTTTCTTGAAAAAGCCTACTTTTTTAGAAACCGGCCTAAAAAAATGAGTTTCTTAGAAAAAGAGTTTTGTAGAAAAGCAAATAAACTTTAAATATCGCCTAATTATTTACTCTTTGAATACTCACTCAAAAGAGAAACAATCCTCGCAACTAAATCTGCCGGATTATAAGGTTTAGAAATATGCTCAGAAAACCCCGCTTGTAAAGATTTCTGTTGATTCCATTCTCCAGCATAACCACTCACAGAAATCGCCTTAATCATGCCATCGGCTTTCACAAGTAAACCCCTTTTTTCTGGCGGCAACTGGCGAATATGAGCCAACAAACCATAACCATCCATTCCTGGCATTCCAATGTCACTAATGAGCAGATCAAAATTAGATTTAGTTATCACTTCCAAAGCAGCCGGCGCACTTTCCACAGCCGTCACAACAGCCCCCTCCATCTCCAGAAGCGTTTTCATAATATCCAGAGAGTCTGGTTCATCATCTACCACCAAGATCCGAACGTTTTGCAAAGTCATACTCGGTTGCGAATCTGGCGCTGAGGGGGTAGCTGGTTCAGCAGCAGCCAGTATTGGCAGCCAAACCGTAAAAGTCGCACCCTTACCCTCACCCAAACTCTCGGCTGTAATATGACCCCCATGTGCTTTAACCAATTGCTGAGTAAGCGCCAATCCCAGCCCTAAACCTCCAAATTGTCGAGTTGTCGAACTATCTTGCTGACGGAATAACTCAAAAACATGGGGGACAAAATCTGGGCTAATACCCTTTCCAGTATCACTAACCTCAAGTTGGGCATAGCCGTTATTTTTTGACAAACGCACAAATATCCGCCCATTTTTATCTGTAAATTTGATAGCATTTGACAGCAAATTACAGAGAATTTGTTGCACCCTGTTGGCATCAGCAAAGATTGGTTCGCTCTGGGCTTCCAGGTGAAGTTCAATTTCAATAGATTTATCTTTAGCAGACAATTGGACAGTTTCTAGTGCCGCCTTAATTATGTCAACAAGGAAAACGGGAGTTTGATTAAGAATTAACTTACCCGAAATGATGCGAGAAATATCTAACAGGTCATCAATCAGTTGTACCTGAAGTTTGGCATTACGCTCGATTGTAGCTAGGGCTTTTTGAGCCTGTGCTTCGTTAAATGAACGCGATTGCAGCATTTTTGTCCAGCCGAGAATCGGGTTGAGGGGACTTCGCAATTCGTGGGAAAGAACAGCTAAAAATTCATCTTTGCTGCGGTTAGCTGCTTCTGCTTGCTCACGGGCTAGGCGTTCTTTTTCAAGCGCTTGATCGCGTTCGGCAATTACTTGTTTTTGGTCGTGGATATCGGTGCCTGAACCAAACCATTTAATAATTTTGCCGTTTTCATCCCGTAAGGGAAATGCTCTTCCTAAATGCCAGCGATATTGACCATCAGAAGCTCGTTTAAAGCGATATTCAATTTGGTAAGCTGTACCCGTCCGTACCGCTTCGCTCCAAATATGAACGCATTTCTCTACATCATCTGGGTGGAGCACTGCTTCCCAACCCCAACCCTGAGTTTCCTCAAAGGTCATGCCGGTGTAATCATACCAGCGTTGGTTGTAGTAATCCAAAAAACCATCCGCTCTAGCCGTCCAGAAAATTTGCGGCATACAGTCGGCTAAGGTGCGGAAGTTCAACTCACTTTGCCGCAGGGATTCTTCTGCTTGTTTTCGCTCGGTGATCTCTGTAGAAATCCCAATTAAACCGATAACGTTACCTTGTTCGTCTCGGTAAGGAGATTTGATGGAAATATAAGTACCTTTTCTATCTAAAAATTGAACGACTTCTTCCAAAACCTGCACTTCGTCTGATTCCATGACTAGGAGATCATTGGCAGTAATTCTCTCTGCTTCTTTAAGATTGATCAGAACATCTAAATCAGTTTTACCGATTACTTCTTCTGTTGTTTTACCCAGCAAACGCAGAACTGTAGGATTAGCCATCAAAAAGCGTCCCTGGCGATCTTTAACATAAATCAATGTGGGTGTTGTCTCATTAATTGCATTTAAAATTGCTGTACTTTCTCGCAAAGCTTCTTCTGCTTGTTTGCGGTCGTGAATATCTGTATTGGTGCCGTACCATTTAATAATTTGTCCCTGTTCATCTCGCACCGCCACCGCCTGCGACAAAAACCAGCGATAAACGCCATCACGAGAACGCATCCGTGCTTCGATTTGATAGTTTTTTCCTATTTCTAGTCCCTGATTCCAAGCGGCTCCCAGACGAGGTAAATCTTCTGGATGGATAAATTCTGTCCAGCCATAATTTTGTAATTGTTCTGGTGTTGCGCCGGTGTAATCATAGGCACGCTGGTTGTAATAGTCTATTCGCCCGTCCGGTAGGGTTGTCCAAACTTGGTGAGGAATGGCTTCGGGAATTACCCTTAACTGTCGTTCGCTTTGGCGCAGGGCAAATGCGGTGTTTTCGCGTTCGGTTACATCTTGTGTGATGCCAATCAGCCGCACAAGCTTTCTGTCTTCAAAGAAAGCACGGGCGCTTTCTTCGAGAATCACAACACTGCCATCGGGTCTGATCAGACGATAGGTAGTTACATAGGTATCGTTCTCAGGAGTTATACTTTGCAGCAAGGCGAGGAATTGTTCCTGATCGCTGGGATGGATGCGTTTGATGTAAGTTGTACCCGTCTCCTGTTCTGCTTCTGATAAGGGCAATCCCAGCAGAGGCGCACAGTCTACCGTGCGTCGCACCACGTCGGTAAAAGGGTTCCACTCAAAGGAAAACATCCGCGCAATGTTCAGGGCGATTTGTGTGCGGGTTTGGCTTTCTTGCAAGGCTTGCTCGATCTCGCGGCGTTCTGTTATGTCTGTTACCATTCCCAAGGCTCCTATTACTTTGCCTTGGCTATCAAAGACGGCATTAGCAGAGACATTTGCCCACACAGTTGAGCCATCTTTATGACGAAATTGGCAACTAAGGCTATCTCTTTTACCTTGCAGCCGGCGAGCGAATTTTTGTTCGGTTTCGGCTTTGAGGCTCTCATCCATGAAATCATAGAGGCTGCGACCGAGCATTTCGTCTTCGCTATAGCCCAAAATCTCTGTCATTTGGGGATTTGTAAAGGTGGTACAGGCGTTGGTATCGAGTAGCCAGATTCCTTCATTGGCAGTTTCGACGATGGTGCGATATAGGGTTTCTCTTTCTGCTAATCTGGCATAGGCTTGTTGTAGCTCTGCGGTTCGCTCGTTGACTTTTTGCTCTAATTCTTGCTTGGCAGTTTCTCTGGCGGCTTCGAGTTGCTTGCGCTCACTAATGTCTCTGCCGACAGCATACATTAGTTGGGTTTCGGGGATTGGTACTGCTGTCCAACTTAGCCACTTGTATGATCCATCTTGGCAAAGGTAGCGATTTTCAAAGTAGAGAGTGGGTGTGCCGGTGTTGAGTTTTTGTAGTTCCCCAAGGGTGGAGGCGCGATCTTCGGGATGCACATATTCAATGAAGGGGCGGCTGATTAGTTCTTCTACAGAAAATCCCAGTGTGTGGGTAAATGCTGGGTTAACTCTTTTGAAGTAGCCATCCAAGCCAGCGACGCTTAATAAATCTAGCGATAGGTTAAATAAAGCGAGTGCTTCACCAGCTAAAATCGAGCTAATTTGAGCTTTTTCAGAGTTTAGATTTGCCATACTGGATTTTCCCCGCGATTAAAACCTATCCTTGTCGGTTCTATTTTTAAGAGCCACAAGTTAACAAAAGTTTCCTAGTGCTTCTGCGACTGCTGAGAGTTAAAGCTAGAAGGTATGTGTGCCCATTGTTAGATATTAACAAATTGTGTATCTTTGCTGCATCAAAACTGACTCTCTAGTTTGTTAGGAAATGACGGCGCTGTTATAGAAGCGTTGGGGATATCCTGATTTTTAGGAGTGCTGGTTTAGGTTTTGGCAACTGTAGGTGTAGTGGGTATGACTTGGGAATTTATTAAAGAAATTAAATAGTTATCTTCTTAAGCATTTTTTATGGATAAGAGATCGGTTTTATGACTAATTATCTCCAGTTTGGTATTTGAAAAAACCCGCTCATTGAAAACCGCTAGAGATTCCTGAAATAGCAAAATAATTTCGATGTTTTTTAGAGGAGTTACCCGCTACCAAAGACCCTCAGTTATGAGCGATTAGATTGAAAACAACATTCAACCGGCCAAAACTTTGATTAAACTTTCTGCTAAATATTCATATTGGCCCAAGTTATTATAAATTTGAGCAGAAATTCTTAACAACCGGCCTGGAAATTGTGGCCAAGGTATAATCTGCGATTCTATGCCAAATTCATCAAACAAAATATCGTGTAATTCCATCGCATTTCCATCAGGAATAGGCAGAGATGCCATTGAGCCTATCATTTCTTTAGGGCAAGGCACGGGTACTTTTAATTTCTCACAAAGCAGCTTTCTTGCTGTTAATGTTAACTCGTGATTTTTTGCTCTTAATTCTTCCCAACCACCCGGTAATAATGACTCCATAAAATCAATCGCCACCGGCACTGATAAATAGGCTGAAGGGTCAGGGGTTCCCATCCAATCAAACTCTACTTGAAACTTTGAACGCTCTTTGCGGGGAGAGTTTGCCCCGTGACTGATTGTTAAAGGACGAATCAATTCTTGTCGGCTTTTATGCACATATAAAAATGCCGCACCTTTTGGCGCACAGAGCCATTTATGACAGTTGCCGGTGTAATACGTTGCCCCCAATTCGTTTAATTTTAAGGGAATCATACCGGGTGCATGAGCGCCATCTACGAGAATATCTATCCCCAAGGAACTGAGTTTTTTTGCTAGTTCTTGAATGGGAAAAATTAGGCCGGTTTGACTGGTGATATGATCTACTAAAACTAGCCGTGTTTTGACAGAAAGTTTGGGCAAGATGGCTTCAATAATTTGGGCCGGTGATGCAATAGGAAAGGGTATTTCTGCAATGACAATTTTTGCACCGGCACGTTGAGCTACAAACTCCAAAGCATTGCGACAGGCATTATACTCGTGGGAAGTGGTTAATAATTCATCGCCTGACTTAAAATTCAAAGAACGTAAAACAGTATTTACCCCTGTTGTTGCATTGGGGACAAAAGCTATCTCATCAGTGGCGGTGCCTACAAATTCAGCCAGTTTAGCGCGTGCTGCATCCAGCAGGGGTTCATATTCCCGGCCAAAAAACCGCACTGGTTCGCGTTCGAGTTGCTCTCTAAACTGTTGCTGTGCGGCTAACACCGGCAAAGGACAAGCACCAAACGAACCATGATTCAAAAATACAATTTCCGGGTCAAGTGACCAGAAATTAACGAAGCTTCCAGAAGTACCTAGAGCCATAAAGCTATCAGTTATTAAACTTTCTTTTTAGAGTTTAGACTGGCTTTTCTATCTAAGCTCTAAAAGGAAAAATCTATTTGTATATTTAACTCCCCGGGCCGGATTCGAACCAGCGACCAATCGGTTAACAGCCGACCGCTCTACCACTGAGCTACCGAGGAACGTTTCGCATCACCTTTAATACAATAACAACCTCTGGCAGGATTTGGCAAGTACCTTTGGCAAATTTTTTTGAAAATTTTTTTTCGGGGGTTGGTGTTAAAGCCGGTGGCCCATCCGCAATTGGGCCAAGCGTTCTTGAGCGGCGGGGTCAAGGGCGCTGAAAAGCATTCTGCGGGAGTTTTTTTTGTTTGATTGCTGTTTGCGGCGGTTGGTGGCAGAGAAGTCCACATCAAAGGCTAATTGTTGAGCAGACATCCATTCGGCACCATAGCCAACGACGGTAAGCTGTTGAGCGCGGTCGGAGGTGGCGACGATCAGGCGTTGTTTGCTGCGGGCCATTTCGTAGCGAAACCCGGCACAGGTTTTTTCAATGAAGGTATCGGCGGTTTGGCCAAATTCGGTATAGTGGACGCACACATAACGGGTGATTTCTTCGCGGTTGCCTGGGCTGTCTTGATAATAGGCGTCAAAAACGATGCGGGTGTCATAACCGCGATAGGCGCTGTAGTTAACCATTGCCTCAATTAAGTCTCGCCTGGAAGCCTCCATACCGTCGCAGTCACGGGTTTTTTTTAGGCTTGGCCATATTCCAATGATGTTGTAGCCGTCCACTAGGAGGACAGCCGGCGAGGAGTGAGGTGACATGGTTTTATGGTTTCAATTTATTTACATGGACACAATTACTTTTTGGTTATATCTTAATATTTGGTTTTTTGCGAGGGTGGTCATTAGTGATTGGCTTTGCTACCCTTCGGGGCTTTGACCGGCTTGCCGCTGTTGGGATATTTCTATTACCAGCCTGGGTTGGGGTGCCGGTGTAGGCTGAGGTCTAGGGTTTGGCAGTTGGCGTTGGGGGCTAGGTTGATGATCGGATCATTATGGCCGGTGAGGATGGTTTGCAGTTGGCCGGTTTCTAGGTTCCAGAGTTTGATGGTTTTTTCGCTGCTGCTGGTGGCGAGGGTTTTTCCGTCGGGGCTAATAGCTATGGAGCGGACGCTGCCATAGTGACCGTTGAGGGTGTTGAGTAGTTTGCCGGTTTCGAGGTGCCAAATTGAAAGGGTGCCGTCTTGGGTGCCGCTAACTAGCAGTTGGTTGGCAATGGCGATGGATACGATGGCATCTGCCTGGGGAGGGAGGCTTTGGATTAGTTCGCCGGTGCTTGCATACCATACTTTTACGGTTTTGTCAATGCTTCCGCTGGCGATCAATTGGCTATCGGTACTGATAATGAGGGGTTTGATCATGCCAGAATGAGCGCTGATACGGCGTTGCAGTTGGCCGGTGCTGAGCAGCCAAATTTTGATGGTGCCGTCGTAGCCGCCGCTAAGTAGGGTTTGGCCGTCGGCACTGAGGGCGATGGAACTGATGCCGGAGGTATGACCGGCTAAGGATCTCAGTAAGCTGGCGGTGGCGGTGTGTAGGATGTTGAGTTTTTTGTCGGTGCTGTTGGAGGCCAGCGGTTGACCGTTGCTGGTGCCAGAAATTGGGTAAAATGACCGGGGTTGACCGGCTAGGGCTTTGGTTAGGTCTGGGTGGTTGAGTTCCCAAAGTTTGATGCTGCCGTCATAGTTGCTGGAAGCCAGAATTTTGCCGTCGCCGCTGATGGCGAGGGGATAGACGTAGGTGGAGGTGCCGGTGAGTATTTGCAGCCAGTTTTTTTCTGGTTGGATGGTGGGGGTTTGCAGATAGCTTGCTAAACCGCCGGCATAAAGTAAATCGGTTATTTTTAGGGTTTGTGAAATGTGGGGGTTTGCTATTTTGTCAACGGGTAAAAATCCGGCTAGGATTGGGTGAAAAATTGAGTTTTTTTCGTTTACTGTTTCTGTTAGCAATAGGCAGATTATAACTTTGTTGTTTTGGAGTTGTGCGGGTTGGATGTTCCATTCGGCGGTGTCGGGAGTTGCTTGGGCTGTGGCGATGTGTATGCCTATTTCTGGGCTGCCGGTAAGGGTAAAATGGACGTTTTCTTGGGTTTCTTTGCGTTCTTCTGTGTCGCGTTTTGTGATGAGATTATCTAAGCAAATGGCAAGGGCTTCTTCACAAATATGCTGTTGTAAATAAGTTCGCAATATTTCTCGAACTGAGCCTATTTGTTCGGCTTGGAAGATTAATTTTTTGCAATCAAGGCGAATTTGTTTGAGTCTTTCGCCTGATATGGTGACGGTTTCGCTGTGGCATCCTCTGGTTTTGCTGTCCAACAGATGAGCCGGTGTTGATTTCAGCCTTTTGATAAAGTCTGCTTGTTGAGATTTTAAAGGGGTTGTCCAGTCCATGTTCAGCGTTTAGGAATCCTTACAGATTCTACATCGTTGAGAGCGGTTTTTATCAGAGGTTTTTGCGAGGGCGGTTGCTGGGTTGTTCTATTTTGACAAATGTGCGGGCTTGTAGCAAATCTACTATTGGGGTAGGGCGAGTGATTTTGGCAAAATGTTTTGGGCTGTGGTTGTGGAGTGAGTGAGATTTTTTTGCTGATTTTATCGGGTGATCGAAGAGGTGGGGGAGGGAAAAGCTAGTTTGTTTTTATATTAAAAATTATGCGCTGTGATTGAGCGGTGTAGTCGGCCATTCAAACTGCTTTTTTTGAATATTTTTATAGATTAAAAGAAATAATTAATTATGGGAAAAGTGCTGTTATAAAGGATATCCAGAGGGCTTTATTTTGCGTTGCCACCGGCCCTCTTTATAGGTAATTAATTCTGCTAGTCTTTTTCCTTTCCTGAAAATGTCTACAGTGAAAGCTTTATTAGTAATCCGGCATTTAGCGATCCGAATAAGTAAACTACCGGCATCCTTTCTCTTTCAACAAATTCTCAGCCCAAACCGCATCATTTTCTGAAAAAGCCGGCAACGGTTCACGGGTATAATTGATTTTTCCTACATAGCACCCATCATCATACATTGTATTTAATAACGATTGTAGATCCACCACCGGCTCAACATCTTCTGATTTCAAAGGAATGGGAAACTTAGGAATTTCATCTCTTAAATTAAACGCATATAAATCAGCACGAGGCCGGCTGTTACTCCGACTCACCAAAATTCGATAATCACTTTGAATTTCATTACCAACTAAAGGCATTTGTTGCCAACCCCGCAACAAATCAATTTCCACCAAATGCGTAAAACTGCCTAACACTTGATTGCGTTTTTTTTGATAAGTTTCGCGTCCTTTACCCGAACGTTTATTAACTGGTGAAAGAAGTTCTATTGCCGTGACAACCTCTTTTGTTTCCGCCTCTAAAATTTCTAAATAGCCTTGCTTAACAATCTCTGGCACAGCAAGTATTACCGTTTGAGGTTGTGCCGGTGATTCAGCAACCGCAACATTAGTTTCTGTTGGTTTCGTTGAACTAAAAGAACGCTGTACCGTCACATCAGGAATGCCCACCAACATAGAATCATCGCCTGCCGTTTCATACATTCGCACTTCAACCGAAACCAAATACTTAGGGAATAGCTGACGCGATAAAAATCTTGCCATATCAATAATTAACCAGTGATGCACTCCCGGCCAAAAATCAGGATGTTCTAAATAAGGATTCATCCCCGGAAAAGGTGAAGGCATAAACTTAACTCCAAAAACTCCTTCAATTTAGTTTAACACTTCCGAGAAAGTAGGCTGGGTGAATAGCCCAGCCAAAAACCTACTTAGCGAAAATCACATTCCGAATTTCATCAAGAGTGGAATTTTTGACAACTAAGCGTTTTCCATTCGCCACCAAAACCACATTATCAATTTTTTTATCAGCCTCAGCCTTCTTGTACCGCTGATACCAACTATTGATTTCTTGAGAAAGTTTTTCCCCACTCGAAACCAAGATAATATTAAGAATCACCGAATGGATACACTCCCGGTTTGTTGCTTCCACCGGCTGCCACATTCCATTAATATCAGGGCTTGCCACAAGCGCTTCGGCGGCTTCAACAGCCCCTTTTCCTTCAATTGCTAAGTGAACAACTGCCATAGTTTTTTTCGTTGAAGATAACAGCTTAATTTTACCGACAACCGGCCCCCATTTCCGGCGAGCATTCAAAA
This sequence comes from Ancylothrix sp. D3o, assembly GCF_025370775.1. Classification (NCBI taxonomy): domain Bacteria; kingdom Bacillati; phylum Cyanobacteriota; class Cyanophyceae; order Oscillatoriales; family Microcoleaceae; genus Ancylothrix; species Ancylothrix sp. D3o. The sequence continues at coordinate 42,224 of NZ_JAMXEX010000003.1, forward strand.
AACCCCCAGATCCCTAATTGCCTGGTGCCCAATCAAAGTTAAAATACAACGGCAATAACCGCAAAAAAATTTCCCTAAACTTTTATTTCCAAAAAACCATGAAAATTCAAAGCCAAGCCGCCATCGAAATCAAAGCCTCACCCGAAAAAGTCTTTGACTTTGCAACCAACCTAGAAAACTTACCCAAAGTCTTTAAAGGTTATGGAGTTATCCCCGCCATTTGCAAAGCAGAAATAGCCGGCGGAGGCGAAATGCAGCAAGGAGTAACTCGTTGCGTCACCAACTCAGACGGTTCGATCATTGATGAAGAAATTATCACACTCAAACGACCCACAAAACAAACCTATCGCCTCGTCAAAGGTTTTAAACCCCCCTTTTCATTCTTAGTAAAAAGCGGCGGCGGAGATTGGACATTTACCCCCACCCCCAACGCCGCAAACTCAACCTTTCTCACCTGGGAATTTTATTTTGAATTAACCTCGCCCCTAGCTTATCCCATCATGGCTTTTATCATGTCCAGCTACTTTCAAAAAGCACAACAACTGTGCTTAAACGAAATCAAGAAAAATCTTGAAACCCCCTAAATTATCAATCCTACATCTCCGCCAAATTAACAGAATGAGAGTGAACACTAGGGTAGAGAGACATTAAATCTTCGATATTTCGTAACATCGTCCCGCAGATAGTATCCAGCGGTAAATCATTTGCGTCTAACCCAAAAGGATTTTCAATTTCCAGGCCAATTTCCTCAATTCCAAACAACATAAAAGTCACTAAACCAACCACCGGCCCCGTCCACCAATTTAACTTACTCACAACTTCAAAAGGCAACAATAAACAATAAATCAACAACAACTGTTTCAAGTGGATAGCATAAGCCAAAGGCATCGGAGTTCTCAAAATTCGCTCACAGCCTCCCAACATATCAACCATAGCATCAAGCAGTTTATAAAGTGCTGCTAGTTGATAGCTATTCATACAACCTCGGTCATGTTGTTTTTGTAAATAATCCCCAATCCAAAACGCAATTTCTAGGGGAGGATTATTCATACTTTTGAGTTTTTCATAACGTTCGGCAGACATTAAACTTTCTAACTCAGAGTTAACATTTTCGCCGCGCAAATGTAATTTTGTGGCCACTGCAAAAGCCACCAACAAGCGCAAAACAGCAATTTTTTCCTGAGCATCCTGGGGTTCTTTTTCATCAATAGCCACCCAAATTTGCCGAGCCAAATTGCGAACAGTATTAACCAAACCGCCCCAAAGTTTTCGTCCTTCCCAAAACCGCTCATAGGCCGTATTTGTCCGAAAAACTAACAACAACCCAATCACAATATTAGGAACAAACCCAAAAATCGGAGTATTAACCGGCAGCTTAAAATAAAACAAAACCGAGACAATAAACCCCAAAAAACCACAAAACCAAACCCTCCCCAAAACAGCAGGAATAACCGAGCCTTTGATTTGGGTTACAAATTTAAACCAGTTTAATCTTTCACTCGTTATCATCTCATTTGTCAAAATTAAAACTGCCGTAAAAAGCGCAAATCACTAGCATAAACGCGGCGGATATCATCAATTTGGTGCAAAACCATAGCGAAACGTTCTACCCCAAAACCGGCTGCAAAACCCGTGTATTTTTCAGGGTCATAACCTACCTGTTTTAACACATTGGGGTCAACCATACCGCAGCCCAGAACCTCCAACCATTTACCCTTCCACTTAACATCAACCTCCGCCGAAGGTTCCGTAAACGGGAAATAACTAGCACGGAAACGAATCTCTAAATCTTCCCCAAAAATTTGCCGTAAAAACTCCTTCAAAGTTCCCTTGAGGTCATTAAAAGTCAACCCCTCATCTATCGCCAAAAGCTCAACTTGATGGAAAACCGCCGCATGAGTAGCATCCACCGTATCTCGCCGGTAAACCCGACCTGGTGCCACAATTCTAATCGGAGGTTTGTGATTTTCCATATAGCGAATTTGCACAGACGAAGTATGAGTCCGTAACAAATTTCCATCAGGCAAATAAAACGTATCCTGCATATCCCTAGCAGGATGATCCGGCGGCGTATTCAAAGCCTCAAAATTATAATAATCACTCTCCATTTCCGGGCCGGTGGCCACCGTATAACCCAACCCCACAAAAATATCCAAAACCCGGTCAATCATTCCATTTAAAGGATGAATTCGACCTTGAGGACGAAACACCGCCGGCATCGTCACATCCAGCGTTTCTGACTCAAGCTGGGCTTGAATAGCAGCCGATTCTAGGGCTGACCGCTTCGCATCCAAATCACCTTGCAGCGCATCCTTTACCTGATTTGCAATGGCCCCAATTCGAGGCCGATCAGCAGCATCCAACCGGCCCATCCCGCCCAAAATCTTAGAAAGTTGACCCTTTTTCCCAAAATAGCCAACCCGTAACTCTTCCAAACGTTCTAAACTATCAGCACTGGTAATCGCCTGCTGCCCCTCGTGAAGCAGCGTATCCAATTGAGCCTCTAAATCTGAAAGCGCAGTCGTACTCATCGCAAAGATATCATTAAAAATTGCAGTCAATCCGAGTTTAACCCAATCCATCCCCAAAACCCTAAACTCCATCTGTGGGGCCGGCATCTTGCGGCCATGTTTAAAAGTAATAAAACCGCATCCTATAGCAGATAAACGCAGATATGTCATTGTACATTTGTGGAGTTGCCCTAGTAAAATTCCTACCCACACAACCATGAAACTCCTTTTAAGCAACGACGACGGCATATTTTCCCTCGGTATTCGCAGCCTCGCTAACACCCTAGCCGCCGCCGGCCATGATGTTAGCGTCGTATGTCCAGATCAAGAACGTTCAGCAACCGGACACGGCCTCACTCTCCACCAACCCATCCGCGCCGAAATTGTTGAGTCTATCTTTCACCCCGCCGTCAAAGCCTGGTCTTGTTCGGGAACCCCCGCCGACTGCGTAAAACTGGCACTATGGGCCTTACTTGACTCTAAACCTGATTTTGTACTCTCTGGCATCAACCAAGGCCAAAACCTCGGCAGTGATATCCTCTACTCCGGCACCGTTTCCGCCGCAATGGAAGGGCTACTTGAAGGCATCCCCAGTATCGCTTTCAGCCTCGCTTCCTATACTCTGCGAGAGTTTAAACCGGCAGCCCAATACGCCAAACAGCTACTCGATGACCTTCAAAACAACCCCTTACCGGCCCTGATGTTATTAAATGTCAACATTCCACCGGTCAACAGCGAAGAAATTGCCGGTGTCGCCCTCACCCGTCTGGGAGTACGCCGGTATATCGATGTCTTTCAAAAACGAGTAGATCCGCGTGGCAAAACTTATTACTGGCTGGCCGGTGAAGTCCTCGAAGAAGTCGAACAACCCCATGACTTACATTTACCGGCCGGCATTCCCACCGATGTCGAAAAAATCCGCCACAACTACATCACCCTCACGCCCCTACACTACAACCTTACCGACGGCCCAGCTTTACAAAAATTACTAACTTGGCAAATTCCCAATCTCCAAAGCTAAAACACTTCTTACTGCCAAAATTAACCCTCTCCCCCCGCTAGGAAGATTTAAATAACGGCAGTAGACTAGAAATAGGTGGAAAACTCCCACAGCGGTATCGGCCTCTGGCACAATGCTAGGGCTTTCAGGATGTTGCGCTGCAAGATAAACCCCCACTAGCGCCAGCAAAAGCTCTCTTTTTAGGGCTGTGTCGGGCAGATAGGCTTTCCGATGCCCAACTTCTCACACCACCGGCTTTTTTCACCGGCCTTTTTCATTAACAACTCCGCCAAAATTTATCATTTTTATTGGGAAAGCGGGATAAACCAATGAACGCTCACATCTTTGACAGCCATTCCGTCAGTTGCCCGATCTGTAACCGTACCAGCACTTTACCAACTCCTCCTGTGCTTGGCGGTCTTTATGCTTGCCCCTATTGCCAAGAACGTTTGGTTATTTCTGCCAGTGGTCATTATGTCCGTGATCCTTTTAATTTCCGCCGCCTAGCGGTGGGACGCACTCTGCGTCAACAAAGCCGACCTCTGGCCAGAGTTTGGCGCGATGTGCGCTTATCAAAACGTCCTTCTCTTATAGCTGTGGTGGCCGGTGTTGTGGCTGCCGGTGTCACTTTTGTTACTCTCTCCGGTTGGACACCCCCCGCCGACACCCCTTTTCAAAAAATATTACAAGAAGTCTCCGAAACCATCGAATCTATAGATTAAAAATGTAGCGACATTCCCCCGGAAAAGTTGATTCGGTAAAATTCGTTTCCACCGCCACTAAAATAAGGCTTTAACCTGTAATGCTCATCAAGCAGTGAGTTAAACTTTTTATTCAAAAATCTCAGGAGTATAAATTTGATATAGCCATACTTTTTGCTGATCTCGTTCTAACCGCAACTTTCTCAAATATACTAATCCCCTGTTACCAATATCCACCCGGCCTTTCTTCCCAATTCTTTCTTCCCATTTATTTTGATGTTCTGCAATGCTTTTTCATCCAATAACAAATACGGTTTATCTTCTTGTTGGGCGTGTTTTTGCAGTTGTTCCAAACTCGCGGCAATTACTCGGCGGTTACTATAAAAATCCAAAGAAGGCCGGTTATATCCAAACGAAGTATAAATAATCTTCCCTGGCGGAGTTGATTTTTTAATAATTTCCGCCACCGGCTTAACGGGATAATTTTCTGCTAATTCCCAGACCCAATGATCACTGATCACAAACAAAGTCAACGACAAATAACAACCCCAAAACAAAACTAAAATAAACTGCGGATCTTGTTGGAAAATTAAAAACGCCACCGCCGTCATTGTCACAGCCACACAAGCCATCACTAACTGGATATCTGGTTCAATAACCGGCCCAAACCCAAAATAAACACATCCCGCCAAACCCACCACCGCCAACAACCCAAACACCCCCACCCACCAGCCAGAATAAATTTTTCCCTTCTGTAACTCTGATACGGGAAAAAACCTGCGATTGACAATCCGCCGGCCCCACATCTCAGCCAAACTCACCCCACAAACCAACGCCAACACCGGATAAACCGGCAACACATACCAAGGTAATTTTGTCTGCATCAACGAGATGACAGTTAAGTACACCCCACCCCAAACAAAAATTAACTTTGCCCAGCCCATCGTCCGATTTTCCCACAATAAGCGCAACCCCATCGGCACAAAAAATAACCAAGGCCAGCCATATTTTAAAAGTTCCAGCAGATAATACCAAACTGGGCCGGTGTTTCCCTCCACCTTTGTCACAATGCGGTTAAACGACTGATTTAATAAATGATTTTTGACAAAAACATCACCATAGTGGAGAATTTGCAACCCATACCAAGCGCAGGCCGGTAACGCCCCCAAAAACAACCCAAACCACAAATATTTTGAACGCAACAAACGCGGCGTATCCCAAAGAATAAAAATCCCTACAATTGTAGACAAAAGTATCGCTAAAATTCCTTTTGTTAAAGCTACTAAACCCAAACCCAAACCAACACCAAAGGCAAAACGTAAATCTCGACGGGAACGTAAAACACACCAAATTGTTAATAGCAAAAAACAATTAATTGCGCCATCCAACATCGCCAACCGGCCATGACGGAGAACCGGCAACAACGTAAGATAAACCAAAGCCGAAAAAATAGCCGGTGTCCGGCGGGGGAAAACCTCACGCGCCACCCCATATAAAAGCGGAACACATAACGCCGATAACATGGCGGGGACAAATCTTGCCGACCACTCACTCACCCCAGCAAAGTGATAAACCACAGCAATCAACGAATGAATTAAGGGAGGCTTATTCAAATAAATTTCGCCATTTTGAGTAGGAAAAAGCCAATTAGAAGAAAGAAAAATATCACGCGCCACCGAGGCAACAATCCCCTCATCCCAATCACGCAAAGGCAAATTATCAAGATCAACACTATATAAAAAAAACGCGCAACCGGTGAGGGCCAAAATCCAGAATTTTTCTAAACGCTTATCATCCCCTTGAGACTTTTCTAAATTAAACATATTTGTTATTTGTTATTAGGGATTTGTTTGGTGATAAAAGATAAAAAAAACAATTTATTACCTTAAAAGCCAAATTTTTATAGTAGTATCTTCACTAGCACTAATCAGAGTTTTGCCATCAGGAGTAATAGCCACTGCGTGAATAGTATCGACATGACCTTTGAGAGTATCCAATAATTGGCCTCCCTCCACATCCCAAAGTTTAACCGTACTGTCTAAACTACCGGCACCCGAAGCCAAAATTTTACCATCAGGGCTAAAAGCCAGCGAATTCACCACATCTGAATGCCCGAAAAAAGTCTGTTCTACCTTGCCGCTGTTTAAATTCCATAAATTAATACTGCCATCCCCACTGCCACTTGCAAGCATATTACCATCAGGGCTAAAAGCCACCGTTTGCACTCGTCGGGACTGGCTTTCCAGAATTTTCAGAGGAGAGCAAACTTGACCGGCATCACAAGAGGAGAGCACATCCCACAACATCAGCTTATTATCTCCACCGGCAGACACCAAAAGACTACTTCCAGGCTGGCGCGTTTCACTCCCCATAACATTCCTAAAAGCAAGCGCCACCACCCCCTCCGAATGTCCTCTCAGAGTAGCCCTTAGTTGATCATTCGCCAGATCCCAAACTTTGATTGTACTGTCTGCGCCTCCAGAAACCAGGGTTTTGCCATCGGGACTAAAAGCAAGCGCCACCACCCAACCACTCTGAGAAGAAAATTGCTTTTTAAGAGTGCCGGTGGCAAGATCCCAAAGTTTAATTGTGCTATCGCCACTGCCTGAAGCAGCCGTTTTGCCATCGGGACTGATCGCAATAGCCCATACCTCATTTGTATGACCTTTCAGCGAGTAAATAACGGTTCCCTGGGCCAAATTCCAGACATTTACATTTTTGTCAACCGAACCGCTAATTAATAATTTGCCATCCGGGCTAATAGCAAGGGCATTGACACCCCATAAATGACCAGCGAGAGTATTGGCGAGGGTAGGCTTTTTCCAGCTATTTCCAGACAAAGTAACTGGGTTATTTGGGAGTGGAAGTTCATTTAAGACTATCGGCGAATTGCGCTCTCGTAAAAACGAGTCCGAAAATTCGCTGCCGGCGGCTGTGAATAAGGCTGTTACCCCACCGGCAAAGAGCAATAGAGTAATAACCCCCATGAGTTTAGAGCGTTTGGGTATCCAGCTTTTGCGGGATTGAGAATTGTGTTTTTGGGAGCGTCTTTTGCGTTTAGAACGAGGTAAACTAGCCAGCGGTGTGTTGACTGCACGAGGCGGGGCTGTGGGCAGATTAGCCGGTGTGTTGTTTTGGGAATATTCAGGAGTATCAATTTCGTGTAAGCGCTGTAAAATTACCCCCGTATTTTGGGGCCGGTTGCCGGGGAAAGGGGCGATTAGGTAATCAATTAAATCGGCAAAACTTGGGGAAATTTGAGGTGCTTTTTCGCGCCAAATTAACTGGCCGGTGCGGGGATTTTCGCTGAAATCGTTGGGATCATGGCCGGTTAATAAAAATACCATTGTCCGTCCCAGGGCAAAAAAATCGGACTGGGGGACGGCTTTTCCGTTGGCTTGTTCTGGGGGAGTATAGCCGGGGGAAACAATGCCGGTGACTTTATGACCTCCACCGCCGACTTTGGCTAGGTAGGTGCCGGTGACTTCGCGGACGCTGCCAAAATCAATTAAAGCTAACTGGCCGGTGGGCCGCAGCATGATATTGGAGGGTTTGATATCGCGGTGAAAATACTGTTCGTGGTGGACTTTATCTAAAATTTCAACGAGTTGTTTTAACCAGGCTTGGGCTTGTTTTTGGCTGAGGGGTTGAGAGGAGCCGGTGTTAATAAACCATTCTTCTAAATTGGAGCCTTCGATTTTTTCCATTACCAAGCAGTGTAGTATAACATTGCTGTTGCGAGGTAAAAAGGTAAAGTAGCCGTCTGGCTCTACTCTGGGGATTCCGGGGTGTTTTAAGCGTTCTAAAACTTTGGCTTCTCTCTCAAAAAGGGCAATGGCTTTTGTGTTGTTTTCGGTGAGAACTTTTAAAACTTTGGTGGTTTTATTGGTGTCTGAAATTTCAAAGGTTTTCCCAAACCCACCTTCTCCCAACAGACGAAGAGCGCGGTAACGCTCTTTTAGCAATAGGGATGAACCGCACTGTCGGCAAATGCGGTTATGAGCGTTTAAGGGATCGCCTGGGTTGGGGCAGTTAGGATTGAGGCAATAACTCACAGAAGCTCTACATGACTAACTTTCTAAGTTAATTTACACGGGTTTTGCTGATTTATCAGCTACCCTAGTACGGAAAGCGGTCTCGCACTGTCACAATCTTACCGAAAAATTGGGTTTAAAGCCCCGTGTTTCGACAAGTTTAGGAACACCTTGGTTAGACGGTAAGAAACTGTTTGCTGTGGGTGATCATAAAAAATTATGGGTTTTGTTTGGAGGAAAAAAAGAATAACGGCGGTTTATTTTTTTTATCTAAGCATTGCTTGCTAACAGGTAGCGATGGCATCGGTAGTTGGCATGAAGGTTTGAGGAGGGGTGGTGTTTTGTTCAGAAACCGGCTCGATAAATACTTTCATTTGCTGCATTTGGACGGAGCCAAAAATGGTTGCAAAGGAGACATCGGTGGCATCGCGCCCTGTACCGATGCGAATGGTAGCGGTTAAGGGTACTAGGCGGGTGGCATCGAATAAATACCACTCATTGTTGAGATAAGCTTCAAAAAAAGCGTGAAAATCGGGGGGGGTTAAGCCATAGGCATAGCCTCCCACGAATCGAGCGGGGATGTTCATGGCTCGGCAAAAGGCGATTCCTAAATGGGCAAAGTCTCGGCAAACACCGGCTCTTTCGATGGCGGTATCGTAGGCGGAGGTTTGGGAGTTGGTGCTGCCGGCAAGATAGGTAACTTTTTCGTAAATCCAGTTACAAATTCCTTGGACTCGGCTATATCCTGGCAGTAAGGTGCCAAATTCGCTGTCTGCTAGTTGAATGAGTTGGTCGGATTGGCAATACCGGCTTGGCAAAACGTAGGGCAATATTTTTAGGGGCAATTCTGCGGGGGGAATTTCGATAATATTGCTGGCTTCTTTGTGCAGGGGAAAGCTTTCAACGGTGGCGCGGTAATTGATTTCGAGTTTGCCGGGGTTGGCGTTGACTCGAAAGTAACGATTTTCTTTGTCTGGCTGACTGCTGTTTGCTTCTATTTCTATTTGGGGGGTGATTTCTAGGGTTTCTTGCTCGATTTTTTGGTGGTTGTTATTGTAGGGGCGAATGTTGAAGATCAGGGTGCTGGGTTGCAAGATGTCGTAGGCGAGCAGGCAACCAAGGTTAAATTTCATACGGGTGCTAAGTTAGAGGGTTAAATTTTATGCTGGCTGATGGGGGCCGGCCCCAACCAGTACCGGAAGATAGAATTGTGGTTAATTTGCCGGTGTTTCTTAGAAATATTCCCGACAAAATTGTTCACGGTTATATTTGTTTTTCAGCCAGTCGGCTTGGGCTTGGGGCATATCTTGGGCGGCGATGATGGCGATTTGTCCCCAGTTGAAGAGTTCTTCGAGGTTGCTTGCTTGTGCAAAAAAGTCGGCGTAAAATTCGGCCCAAAATTTGGGGGCGACTTTACCCCAGCGCCGCCGCCAGTACAGGTAATCTTTGGCGGTGGGAGGAGCGACGTGGGGAATGGGGGGCAAGTCGGCATAGCTGACAAATCGGCTGAGATGTGGGCCAACTACCAGTAAGACTCTTGCCCAGCGTTCGATGCGATCTATGTCTTTGAGTTTCACTCCTAACAGTAGGGCGATTGCTTGTTTGGTGACAAATCGAGTCAGCCGGTGCCAGGGGGTGTAGAGTGGTTGTGTTGTTGGTTTAAATTTTGTTACCATAGTATTCATATTTGATTTATAAGGGGCGAACGCTGGAGGTGTCAAAACCTGTTGTTAGGCGTTCGCCTTTTTGTTGTAAAATTATTAAATATCATTTTTGAAGAGTTGTCAATAGTATGGGTTTAATTCGCTTGAAAATTTATGAATTGGCTTCTGAAAAAGGCTGGACAATGAAGGAAATTTCGGATCGTTCTGGTGTTCCCTACGCCAGTTTGGTTCGCTACGCTAATTCTTCGGGATTGGCTTCAATGGATGTGACTTCTCTGCATAAATTAGCCCGCGTTTTTGATGTGCTGGTGGAAGATATGTATGAAATTGTTAGGGAATAGTTGAAATTTTATAAAATTTGGCTAATTTTTGTTAAAAGTTAGCGGTCATTCAAAATAGGCCGCTGTTAGTCAGGCCCGAAGTTTAAGTTAGATGGGCCTGTTTTTAATTAAAGTATTTCTTTGAGGTAAATCGCGGCTTCGTTTAGTTTTTGAGTGCCGATTTTGGTTTGGCTAATTCCGGTTGCAGTTTCGGCGGCTCCTTGGTTGATGGCGTTCATGGCTTCGACGACTTGCTCAATGGCAATGGCTTGCTGTTTGGCGGTTAGGGAGATTTGTTGGCAGCTTTCGACTACTTTGTTTATGCCGGAAAGGGAGACTTGTTGGTTATTTAAAATGATGTCGTTTATGGCTTGAGCAACGGTGATAAAGTTTTCGGAGGTTTGCCGGGAGAGTTTGATGCTTTCTTCGGCTTTGTTGACTCCTTCAGATGTGACGTTGACGGTTAAGTTAATGCCCATTTTTATTTGCTCGATGATCAAGTTGATTTTTTCAGCGGATTGTTTGCTTTGATCGGCTAATTTACGAATTTCTGTGGCGACGATGCCGAAGCCTTTGCCATGTTCTCCTGCTCTCACTGCTTCGACGGCGGCGTTTAGAGCTAACATATTTGTTTGATTGGCAACGTTGCTTACTAAGTCGGTGATGCTGTTAATTTGATTGGCTTGTTGGTTGAGGTGGTTAATATGTTGGGCTATTGCTTCTACTTTGTCTTTTAAAACGATAATTTGTTCCATTGTTTGGGCGACAAATTGGGTGCCGGTTTGAGCTTGGTTTAATACTTGGTGGGCGCCGGTGGTGGAAGATTCGGCTAATTTTAATAGTTGACGGGCGTTTTCAGCGGAAACTTCGGCTTGTTCGGCTGCGTGGCGAGAGGAAGCGCCTAACTCATCCATTGTGGTTGTGGTTTCGTGTACTGATGAGGCTTGCTGGCTGGAGTTGCGTTCTTGTTCTTCGACGGTGGCGGCGATTTGGGTGGAGGAACTGGCAATGGTGCCGATGGCAGAGTTAATGATATTGCTAATTCCTGAAGAAATAAGGAAGGCGATGATAATAGAAAGGCTTATGAGTAGGAATGAGCCGATCCAAAGCGCTGTGAGTAAAAACCGCAATGCTTGATTGGCTTGGAGGGTTTTATCGGCTATGATTTCGCGTTGATTTTTTTCAAAATCTCTGTTTAGTTGCTCGAATTCTTGGACAAATTTTGTAGCTTGACCAGTTTTAAATATGTTGACGGCTTTTTCTGTTTGACCGGCATCCATTAGTTGGATAATTTCTCGCGCATATTCCTCATAGTTGTCAATCAGAGAGACCATTTTTCTAAATCGGTCTAATTGTTCAGTGTTACGAATTAAATTTTCGCCGACACTAGCTCTTTGTCTAAGAGTTTTGATGCTTTCTTGATAGTCGCGTTTAAAGTCTGGATTTCTGGAGATTAGATAGCCCCGCACGTTTCCTATCATCACTTGGGCTAAGTAGGAAATGTTATTTGTTTCAACGAGAACTTTTTGGACTCTTTCGACTTCTTCAAAGGTATCAAACACTTGAGTTGCCGTTGAGTAAACTAAGCCGGCCACCCCAAGATAGACGCAAATCGGCGCGGCATAACCGAATAACATTCTGTTTTTTAACGATACTTTACGCTTCATATTATTGCTCCTTTTTTTATCACCATTATACCAAGGCTTTTGAGGTGTTGTTTTTAAAGATTTGTGTGTTTTATTAAAGTGTATGTTGCTCAATGAGGCAAAAACTCAGCAAAAATAAACCCCTCATAGTTGCGAAAATTATCATAAAAATCCTGGGCGGGGAGGTATTTTTATTGAACTAAGAACCGGCTTTCTCAAAAATCAAAAACCCAAGCCAAAAATAAAAACCCCCAACCGTAAGGGGCAAAGTTAAATCGGGAGTTTTACCAGTGATATTTCCGCACGATGTCTTGGGGTGCAGTTGGGTTTTCAGGTTCTCTGATCGGCAGGGTTCTAATCAGGGTAGGATCTGGAGGCGATTGATATTCGTCAAGTTCAGTTGATCTGACGCTGAGGCTGTTTTGTGATGGCATTTTAGTTTGTTCGGTAAGTTTTTCCATTTGGCTATTTAGTGATGTGATGGACTGTTCTAAACCGCTGCATTTTTGTTGTAAGTTTAAGAGGCTGCTGGTGAGACTTTCTAAGTCTTGGTTGGCTTGAATTTTTTGGGCTTGTTCGTTAAGTTGGGCGATATCGGTTTTTAGCTCAAAAACTCGCTCATTCACTATACTATTTATGCTGGATAGTTTTTGGTCAAGGTGGGTGACGGCGGCGGTGAGGCTGGTTCTGGTTAGGTTTTCTGTGCGCTGCCGGTTAAATAAATTGAGCGTTAATGACAGCGATAAGGGAACCGCAGCATAGATGACTTGTTGGGATGCCAAAGAGGCTACAGAACCTATCAAAGAGCCGGAAATTGATAAGTATTCAGCGATTTGCAGCCAGTCGAGGTTATTTGTTTTCATGGTATGGGGTCACAAAACCGTTTTGTTGATCTCAAAATTGCTACCTTTGCATTTCAATGTACCTGAAAATGGCAAATTTTCCCCTGATCTTGATACTGCTCAGAAATTGTCAGTGCCGGTCTAGTATAGCGGTCATTTTTTCCCTTGGGGTGGCTTTTTTTTCGCTAGTTCGGTCGTATATTGGATGCACCGGCTCATCTACCGTTTGGCAAAAATAGGCCAGTTTCCCCGCGTTTTTAAACCCATGCTATCATTTTTTCCGCCAACGTTGCCTCTGGGGAGATTTTGGGAATTTTAGGATTATCTTAAAATCCCTGTTTTGGCTATGGATCGATGTTTTTTTTATGGGCTAAATTTCGGTATAGTTTGCTTTTTTGGATGGGTGTTATCTGCGGATTTTTTGGCTGTTTATTACCAATTTCAGCACTAAAATTTTCGTAAGTATTTTTTCCTGGGTGATGGGGCTGGATTATCTGTAACCTAAATATAATATCGGGCATTATAAGTTTGGTTTTGCGCTGGATTGTTGGCAGGGATTTTTTGAGAATTATGGGCCGGTGCATTGGTTAACACCGGCCCCATTTTATCGACTGGTTAAGGGGTATTTCAACTCGCGCTGGTGGAAAAATTTACCCTTATTGTAAATCCAGCCTTTGGGCATTTCCAAAGGGCTTAAATCGGCTGATAAAGTTTTGGAATTTGGGAATTTTATCACCATTTAAGTTTAACACCGGCAAGTACACTACTTTTTTGTCAGCAGCGGCTCCATATCCATAGGTAATCACGGTTTTTTCGGGGGTGCCGGTGCCGTAAGCAAAGGTAATATCTCGTACCAGTTTACAATCCATGAAAAATTTACCCATGTTTATTTTGCCATTGCCGGCGAAATAATGCCATTCTACGCTGTTCCACCCATCTCTACAGTAGCCGTTGGCAACTTCAAACATTTTGGCAAGATGGACATCATACATCCTTAATCTGCCGCCATAGGCGCGACGGGTTGTATCTTGCTCTGGAACGATTATAATTGCTCTGGCTGCACCGGCTTTTTGTGGGTTTACAAAGCGAATAGATGTGATCGGGACTTCAGTACCGGCATTGCTTTGTGCGGGAAAAATGCCGGCTACCAGGAGGGTACCGGCTGCAATACTCAAGATTTTTTTCAGCATAGGTTTTTTGGAATTTTTGATTCTTTTTCCTACAGGAGGATGGCCGGTTTTTCCTCAAATCAATTATGGAGTTTTGTTAAGATTTTGGCTGTTGAGTTTGATTATTTAATTTGAGGGCTTTTTAGGTTAATATTTTGTTGGGTAATTTTGGTTTGGAGTCCGATAGATAGGGTTCTATGATCGCTGAAAAACAAGTTTGGTTTAAGTTGGCTTTGCAGGTGCAAGGCTCGGTAGTTGTTGCGATTATTCCTCGCGTTTTATTCTGTACGGGTTTTGGGGTGTTGATTTCGGTTTTATACGCTCTAAAGTTGCCGGTGTCTTGGCCGAGTATTTTGATTCCTGTTTTATCTTTAGTTTTGGGTTTATTGCTAGTTTTTCGCACAAATACGGCTTATGATCGCTTCTGGGAAGGGCGAAAATGTTGGGGAGTTTTAATTATTAATGTCCGCAATTTAGCTCGTCAAATTTGGTGTTTTGTGGATGAGCGTAAACCGGAACATCGAGAGGAAAAACAAGCGGCTTTGCGTCTTTTGGCGGCGTTTGCTGTGGCGATGAAATTACATCTGCGAGGAGAGCCAATCAACAGCGAAGTTGAGGAGTTAATTTCGCATTCGCGCTATATTAAATTGCAAGGAATGGCTAACCCGCCGCTGGAAATTGCTTTTTGGATTGCCGATTTTTTTAAACAGCAACAGCAAAAAAATTGCCTTGATAGTTATCAAAGTATGGCGATGAATCAGCACTTAAATAGTATGGTTGAAGCCTTGAGCGGCTGTGAGCGGATTTTACGAACTCCTATCCCTTTAGCCTATGCAATTCACCTTAAACAATTACTCTTAATTTATTGTTTGGGGTTGCCGTTTCAAATGGTGAAAGATTTAACTTGGTGGACGGCGCCGGTGGTGGCTGTTTTGAGTTTTGCCTTATTTGGAATTGAAGAGATAGGCATCGAAATTGAAAACCCTTTTGGCTACGACAAAAATGATTTGCCCCTTGATGGAATTTGCGCCACCATCCGCCAGAATATTGAAGATTTAATGACGCTTTCTCCCACTAAGCTAGAGGCGACACGACGAGATTTAGAGGTGCCGTTGATTCCTACTTTGGAATAACCAAACAGTGCAAACAATGTATGCAAAAAACCCGGTTTCTTTTAAAAAAGCCGGGTTTTAAAAACGCCATGCGAAAGGCTATAAAAACTAGATAATACGGAAGATAAACGGGTAACGGTAGGGTTTGTCAGGATTACCAAAGATTTGCAATAAAGCCAACACCGGCAATACCCAATGGAACAGAAAGAAAGGAATCATTAAAAGCCCCGCCAAAGGAATACCAATGATCGAAAACCATAGACCCCCAATAATAAGTTCATAGAGCCAGATATTTAGGTGAAAATTTAAAGACTCTTTGGCATTATCTTTAACTACCGTATCGTCTGATACCAGCATAATTGCCAGGGGAACACCGATAAATACCCACAAAGCACCAAAAAAGATGGAACCGTGCGATAAAGCAGATAAAAGTTTACGTTTGTCTGAATCGTACATACTAAAAGCGCCCTCAGTGGCTTAGAATTTTCTTTAATTGTATTTTAGCGTCGCCTAAGAGCGCTGGTGAAAGGTGAGATCCGGGGGGAATATCCCTACCTTTGGGCCATTTACTTGTGTTAATCTTGATTTCGAGAACAGAAAATAACGTGAAAAACTCATAAAAAAATCTAAGCGTTAAAATTTTTGTTAAGATTTAATATTTGAGCCTCCCTTAATAGAGTGTATGTCAACCGAACTGCAAACAGAAATTCAAAGCGCTGTCGAGCGATGCCGTAATTTTGCGATTATTTCTCACCCGGACGCCGGAAAAACAACCTTAACAGAAAAACTGTTACTTTATGGGGGAGCTATTCACGAGGCCGGTTCAGTCAAAGCACGCAGAGCACAGCGTCACGCCACATCTGACTGGATGGCGATGGAACAACAGCGGGGAATTTCAATTACTTCGACGGTGTTGCAGTTTGAATATGGCGGTAAACAAGTTAATTTATTGGATACCCCCGGACACCAAGATTTTAGCGAAGATACATATCGCACTTTGGCTGCTGCTGATAATGCGGTGATGTTAGAAGATGCGGCGAAAGGTTTGGAACCACAAACTCGCAAATTATTTGAAGTTTGTCGAATGCGAGCGATCCCAATTTTTACCTTTTTTAATAAAATGGATCGCCCCGGACGGGAACCTTTAGACTTACTTGATGAAATTGAAAAAGAACTGGGTTTAGAAACTTATGCGGTCAATTGGCCGATAGGAATGGGCGACCGGTTTAAAGGTGTTTATGACCGGCACACAAAACAAATACACTTGTTTGAACGCATGGCGCACGGTTCCAAAGAAGCGCGAGATACTGTCATTAATTTGGGTGATCCGCGTCTCGAAGAATTGCTGGAACCAGACCTTTATTACAAGTTTAAAGATGAGTTGGAATTGCTGGAAGAAGTAGGCTCAGAACTTGATTTAGACAAAATCCATTCTGGGAAAATGACGCCGGTGTTTTTTGGCAGTGCAATGACGAATTTCGGGGTAAAATTATTCCTTGATTCGTTTTTGGAATATGGTCTTAAACCAGGTGCCCGCAAAAGTACCGCCGGCGCAATTGAACCAACTTATCCACAATTTAGCGGCTTTGTGTTTAAGTTGCAAGCAAATATGGACCCGAAACACCGCGACCGTATCGCCTTTGTGCGGGTGTGCACCGGCAAGTTTGAAAAAGACATGAGTGTAAGTCATGCACGCACCGGCAAAACAATTCGCTTATCCCGTCCCCAAAAACTTTTTGCTCAAGAACGTGAGTCTATTGAAGAAGCATATCCAGGGGATGTAATTGGCTTAAATAACCCCGGAATGTTTGCCATAGGCGATACAATTTACACCGGCCAAAAACTCGAATACGAAGGCATTCCCTGTTTTTCTCCCGAACTTTTTGCCTATTTAAAAAATCCTAACCCTTCTAAATTTAAGCAATTCCGTAAAGGTGTTTTGGAATTGCGCGAAGAAGGTGCAGTGCAGATTATGTATTCGGTGGATGAATCAAAACGTGACCCGATTTTAGCCGCTGTTGGTCAACTGCAATTTGAGGTCGTCCAGTTTCGGATGCAAAGTGAATATGGCGTAGAAACCTACTTAGAATTACTGCCTTATTCTGTTGCTCGTTGGGTGGCCGGTGGTTGGGAAGCCTTGGAAAAAGTAGGCCGGTTATTTAATACTGTGACGGTAAAAGATAGTTGGGGCCGGCCTGTTTTATTGTTTAAAAATGACTGGAATTTACATCAAGTCGAAGGCGATCACCCAGAGTTGAAATTAAATGCTTCAGCGCCGGTGGTTTCAGGACAGCAACCTGAACCTTTGTAGCACCAAAAACCTAACCCCCCATCCAGCTAGAGATGGGGGTAAGACGTTTAATTTAAGCAAGCACCGGCGGCGTCACTAAACCGCGAGTTGCGCCGGCAAAAATAGCCGTTGCTTGCGGTTCAAAAATAAAGTCTTCGGCATCTAAAAAATCCGATGAAACGGATAAAACAACAGCCACATAACCGCCAACTGTTCGGATCGCTGCATCAAGGACACCATCGCTATCTACATCAACATCTTCGAGAGCAAAATCTGTAAACCCGTTAATTCCCGGTAAGAGAATTTTATCGTCTTCTTCCCATAAAAAATCAACGATTTGATCCGCTGCTAGTACGTTGAAAACAGCATTACTTAAAACTTGGCCGGTTAAAGGATCGGTAACACTATCTGTACGGACAATAAAGTTATCATTTCCCTCACCGCCAATCAAAACATCAAAACCTAACTCACCGATGAGTAAATCTGAACCCTCACCACCGTTGAGAAAATCATCACCTCGTCCACCTCGGACAATATCATTACCGGCATCCCCAAACAGAAAATCATCGTCGAGATTTCCGTGTAAAAAATCATTACCATCGTCACCATTTAGGCCGTCCTCACCCCGGCCACCCATCAAAAAATCATCACCGCCAGAGGCAAAAATGTTATCATTGCCCATATTACCATTTACTTGATCAATATCAACCGTGCCCTCAATGAAATCATCCCCATCTAATGCCACGACAAGACGCCGATTTGCTTGAGGAAAAAAGCTGAGTTTAAACGGATTTGAAGGCAGTCCATCGGCATTAGCAGAAAGAAAAAAAGCCGCCCCATCACTTGATACTATATAATCTGCCATTTTTGTTAACTCCTATTCTTTAATCGAGACTGAGTAGGCCGGTGAATACAGATCAGGGTTTTGAAACGACTCACCGTTTTTGTCTGGAACTTATCGACAATGAGATAAAGAGCAAGCCGAAATTTTTTCGGAAAGCTTGATAAGAGTGCCAGACAGTAAAAGGGTAATTTATGTTAATCCAATTTGCCCTGATTACATTTTAATTGACAACAATTAATTTTTGCCTTTTTCACTATACACTTTAATTTAAAAAAGCCATATTCGGGAAATGTTTCTTTACAGAATTTAAAAAAAATTCGCTTTTCTTGGCGCGTGCCACACAGGTTTTAAAAGCTGGTTTAGCTCTTCCACTCTCCATCTTCCACCGCACGCGCTTCGCAATATAGCCAATACAAGGATCGTACTTTCTCTCTACAGTATAAAACGCCCCTCTTTAGTGAGCCGACGGCATAGTTGAATCACCGCAAAGTTTTCCAATTCTAAAGCAGAGGTGGGTGAATTTGCCATAATTAATTACCGGTTAGCGGCTAAAAAACCAGCAATAGCCAGGCGCTTTTACTATCCCCCTGATAAGTAGTTTACTAATAATTTTGCCTTGTTTGCTTGATCTGCAAAGCCCTTTTCTACTCACCCAAACCTAACCACCCCCATCCTGAGAGGGAAGGGGGTAGAAGGTTAACTTAAGCAAACGCCGGCGGCGTCACTAAAGCGCGAGTTGCGGTTGCAAAAATCGCCGTTGCTTGGGGGTCAAAAATAAAGTCATTGGGGCTTAAAGTTGCCGGGGCATTTGATAAAACAACGCCCACATATCCGGCAACTGTTCGGATCGCTGCATCAATAGCACCATCACCATTCACATCAACATCTTCGAGAGCAAAATCCGTAAACCCAAAGACTCCTGGCAAGAGAATTTTATCGCCTTCTGCCGCGACAAAATCAATGATTTGATCCGCTGCTCGCACGTTGAAAACAGCGTTACTTGAAACTTGGCCGGTTAAAGGATCGGTAACAGTATCTGTACGCACAATAAAGTTATCATTCCCCGTACCGCCAATCAGAATATCAAAACCTAACTCACCGATGATTAAATCAGAGCCGTCACCACCGCTGATAAAATCATCACCTCGTCCACCTCGAACAATATCATTGCCGGCATCTCCAAACAGAAAATCATTGTCGAGATTTCCGTGTAAGAAATCATTGGCATCTCCACCATTGAGATTGTCATTGCCTCTCCCACCCATCAAAAAATCATCGCCACCATAGGCAAAAATGTTATCACCGCCCAGGTTGCCATTGACTTGATCGATATCAGGCGTGCCATCAATAAAATCATCCCCATCTAATGCCACCACTAAACGCCGGTTTCCTTGGGGAAAAAAGCTGAGTTTAAACGGATTTCCAGGGGTTCCATCCGGATTTGGAGATAGGAAAAAAGCCGCTCCATCAATTGATACTACATAGTCTGCCATTTTTGTTAACTCCTAGCGTTTAATTGAAACTGATTAGGCCGGTGAATACAGGCATTAGTTGGATAAAAGTCGCCTATTATCTAAGAGAAATTCCCGATCATGCCAAAATTATCCAGCCAAAAAATCAAGGTAAAACTTAATAACATTGCCAAAAAGAGAGAGCCTAATTTATGTAAATGCACTTTGACATACTTTCCCTTTAATTGACAGCGATCAATCGGTGTCATTTTATTAAAAATGACTTGTCCAGAAAACCGGCTTTATATGCAAAATCGAAGAATCTCCACTAGATATCTACCCTACAACCGGTTTCTCCATTCGACCTGCGTTTGTCTTTTTAAATCGACACTTCTATTTTAACTAATACTTATCAGGAAATGTTCCTTAGCCATTGCCTGCGAGTAGATTTAACAAAAAACCAGCCAACAAATCGGCTGCCAACCCTGCTCAACCGAACACACCGGCCCACGAAGGATTATTAAGCGGTGAAAAACTGCCAGAGTGTTGCCTAAAAATCATTTAGGTTATCGTGGGAAAAAAACTAAAAATAGCCCCTATGTCGTTAAACAGCAACAATCAGGATGCCACCTTTAAAGCCGACCTCCAAACCGGCCTAAACGCCATCAAACAAAGCGACTACCCCACCGCCATCACCCACCTCGAACATCTCTGCCAAAGCCAACTTTCCTCCTCCACCCTCGTAAAAGCCCAAATGGGCCTAGTTATCGCCTACCACCGCACCGGCCAAACCAACCAAGCCATCACCCTCTGCCAAACTCTCCGCCAAAGCAACAACCCCAAAATCAAACAGTGGGCCGACCAAACCCTCGCCACCCTCAATAAAAAAACCGTAGATCCCACCGGCTTTATCCCCCTCAACGAGCACAGAAGCGCCGACGACATCGGTTTCGTGCCCCTACAGCCATCCCAACCAGTTGCAGCTAAAGCAAAAACCCCCCTACCCCCTCCACCCCCTCCACCCCGTCCCAAAGAACTCGACAAACCCCAGCCAAACATTACCCCCACGCCTACCCCCTTTGTATGGCGCAACGCCAACCGAATCGAAAAAAACTGGAAACCCTTACCCTCACTCAAACTCTGGCCGCTTTACCTCCTCCAAGTTGTCACCGCCTACGCTTTGTTTCGGGTTGTTCACGCCGTTTTACAGTCGGCCATGTCCACAACCAATCAACTGTTATATTTTTTCCGACTTAACCCCATTCAGCTTTTTTATTTGGATCAATCTCTACCTATTGCCTTTGCCTTAATTTTGTTATTTGTTATTTCTCCCTTCTTTTTAGATAAAATTCTGCAAGTTTTTGGCAATCTTAAAGCTTTTTCTACTAATCAACTAGAAAAACATAGCCCGGAAGCAGTTAAATTACTCAAGCGTTTGTGTGGAGCAAAAAATCTCCCTTGGCCGGTTTTAAAACTTCTGCCGATTGACCTGCCGGTAGTGTTCACCTACGGTAATTTGCGGCGCAATGCGCGCATTGTCGTCAGCCAAGGTTTGCTTAACCGGCTCAAAGATGACGAAATTGCGGCGATTTATGCTGGGGAAATTGGGCATATTTTATATGGAGATTTTGCTTTGATTTCTTGGTCAGTTGCCTTGTGTCAAGTTCCTTATTTGCTGTACTGGCAAGTGGCGCGGTGGGGTCAACAATGGCAAAATATCTCCCGCTGGCAAGCTAAGTTTCTGTTTTTTTGTTCACGGGTGATTTCTGTCTGTAGTTATGCGGTTTATTGGTTATTTCGTTTACCGGCTTTATGGTTAAACCGCCGTCGATTTTATTACAGCGACCGCTACAGTGCTCAAATTACCGGCAACCCCAATGCTTTAACTCGTGCTCTGCTTAAAATTGCTGCCGGTATGACAGAACATATCGAAAAAACGCGCTCTACGAGTTATTTGTTAGAAAGTTTTGATGTGGTGGCGCCGGTCGGTCATCGGCAAGCGGTGACAATTGGCCCTTATATCGACAAAAAACCGGTGGAACCTCTCTTAAGCTGGGATATCACCAACCCTTATCGTTATTGGTTAGCGATTAATAATAGTCATCCACCGCTAGGCGACCGGCTCAATATTCTTGGCGGTTGCGCTAAGTTTTGGAAGCTAGACACAGAGTTGGAATTGAACTCTCCACAAAAATCAAACACTCCTAAACCAAAACTGCAACCTCTGATTTTGCAAGGTGCTCCTTATTTTGGGGTGCTGTTGGGTTTGGCACTTGGTTGGGGGTTTTGGGTGGTTGGTTGGGCCGGTTTGACGCTGAGAGTGCGAGAGTTGTATTGGATTTTGCGAGATCATTCTTGGTTATTTTGGGGTTTCTTGCTGGTTGGTTTTGGAGGGGGGACTTTTTACCGGCATAATGCTTTTTTTCCAGATATTTCGCCAGTCTCGCTACAGCAGCAAGCGAGTTTACCAGAGCTTTTGAGTAATGCTAATGCTTTGCCGCTTGACAGTGTGCCGGTGCGTCTCGAAGGTAAGTTACTCGGACGCACCGGCCTTTTGAATAGCGCTGCTCAAGATTTGCTTTTACAAACGGACACCGATTTGATTAAGTTACACTGCATGAGCAAATTCGGGCCGGTGGGCAATCTCTGGGGTGTACCGCGTCCCCAAGACTTCCTCAACCGGCAAGTTGTCGTGACTGGTTGGTTTCGTCGTGGTGCCACTTTATGGGTAGATGTGCAAACGCTTTCTGCCGGTGATCAGCGTTATTTGGGGGGTCATGCCTTTTGGTCTGTACTTAGTGCCGGTTTGGCCACCGTTGCCGGTATTTACCTGATCTCTCGTGGCGGTATCTAGGCAAAGTTAACTATAATTTTGCTACACTTTTTCAAATTAAGGCTTAGTTTAGAGGGATTATGCTGAGGTAAAACCTTCTAATTAAAAAGTTAAATTTTTCTTGGCCATCTCAAAAATACGATGTTTTTGGCCCTAGATTGTAAAGAAGTGTTGCCTTTCCTGGCAAAAAGTGTTAAGTTTAATTACAGAAAGCTGATAGTTCCAGAGATGGCTAAGCCTTCAATAAAAAATATTGCAAATCCGCTTACCTTCTCGGTATCAGGTTTTCCTCCCAACACAGCAATCTTTCGCCAGCCGGCACTATCGGCTGGCTTTTTGGTGCGGAACGTCTGACTGGTTTTTAAAGGAGATATCGATAAAAAAAACGAAAATTCATTGATAGAGCTAGATTGAGACCCAAGGCTGTGATACCTTAATTAAGGGTTTGAAACTTCAATCCTAAGATTGCAGGCGTCAGTTGGGGGATGATTGCATTAATTAAGCAGTACCTCAACAAGATTTTGGCCAGAGTAAATCTCGGCTGAGCGACCGTATGAGTCATCGCGTGGCTTGCCACCCACCCGACCGGACAAAACAAAACGAAACTATCCCTGCGGCTTAAAAACCAAAGCGACCACAAGTAATTTTTACGGCGGTTTCTCTTTTAATGGTGTAAGAGCAATTTCTAAAAACAACAACGTTGAGTGTCAATTCCCAAGTGATGATCGCAAGCTTAAGCACAAGGGCAAAAAGCAAGCAAATTATTTGCAGTGTCGGTTCCACGATATTGGCAGAAGGTTATTCAACGAGTGTGCCAGTGGGGAGAAACTGCGTTTTTGAAGTTGTTCAATACAAGCCTGCGTATCGCACACAGGCTGTTTGTGGTGTGCCGGTGAAAGTCATGCAAGCTGCTGCGGTGACGCGCCCTAAAAAGTTTGTCCAGTGTTTTTAGTTCCTTTTTGGAGGTAATTTCAATGTCAATTCGTTTGTATGTAGGCAATTTGCCCAAAGAAATTGAGCGCAAAGAACTGCAAGATGTGTTTGCGGAAATGGGAGACGCGGTAACAACCAAAGTCATCACAGATCGCAAAACTGGCAAATGTCGGGGTTTTGGTTTTGTAACGGTTAAAACTGATGCTGAAGCCGACGAGCTAATCGAAAAATATAACGGCTTTATGTTTAAAGAAAACCCGTTAAAAATCGAAAAAGCTCTGCCTCGGACAAAGGGTAAAGGCGACAAACCCGAAAAAGCAGCGGGTGAGGAAGAAGTTTCAGCCTCTGGCGAAACCCAAGAACCTCGTCAAACACCGGCACCTGTCACCAAAGCCAACAGTAACAGCGGTGGCGGTGGGGAACGCGAACCTCGTGGCGAACGCGAGCCTCGTGGCGAACGCGAGTCTCGTGGCGGACGTCGCTCTAACAAGTCTCGTCGTGGCGGTGAACGTACCAGCACCAGCACTAGCTCTGGCGGTCAATCTGAAGCTGTCCAGCCAGATCCACGCTGGGCTTCGGAGTTGGAAAAGCTAAAGCAAATGCTTGCCGCTCAAACCAATCCCTAACCTTCATTATTTTATGCCAATTATAACGGGCGACTTGCTCTGCTATTTAAGGAAGCCGCAAGCGCCCAGTTATTATGGCGGTTTAGCTAACTTTGTTGGGCGTTTCTTTGAGGAAGGGGACTTTTAACCAATTCTGGAGGTGGGTTTTGACTTTTTCGGAAAATTCTTGGCGTTGGTTGTTTTTAGCGGTGCGAACCGGTTTGCGGGATTCATCGAGCGTCCAGCCATAATCACTACTTAATCTTAAGTTTCCCTGCCAGTCGGAAATTGATAAAATTAGTTGGTTTGAGGGGCTGTTGTCGTATTCTTTGACTACAAAGACGTAGTTAAAGGTGTTTTGGCTTGCGGCTGCTACTGTTGAAGGTTGACCACATTCTTTTTGCAGGCGTTCTCGCACTTGTTCTGCTAAGCCTGGTGTTGTTATGTCTTCGAGTGTTCTCACTGCTAAAGTGAGTGCAAAATAAAATTCTTCTATGGGTACGAATTCAAGCTGCATTGGTTGTCTTTAGGCGGTTATTGGGCATACTTGGTTATTTTCTCATCATTTGTTGTTTCGGCGCGGGCAGTAAGGGGGATGAAGGATCTTATTACCGCAGATTAACGCAGATGGACGCTTTGGAGTTTTTGGCTTTTGCCAAAGGTTGATTTTTTGAGTTTTTAAGATGCTTTGGATAAGGGAAAGTCCCACAATGGGGCCGGCTCTTTTTTGAGGGTTTTTTCGGGTCGTCCTAGGCCAAATCCTTGAGCATAGTCTACTCCTAAGTCTCTACAAAAGCTAATGTCGGCTTGATTTTCTAGTCCTTCGGCTAAAACTAATATGCCTTCTTCATGGGCTGAGTGTAGGAGGCTTTTGATGATGGTTTGTTTGAGGGGGTGTTGTGAGCATCCATCGATTAGTCGCCGGTCAAGTTTTACTAAGTCTGGGCGAAATTCCATCACATAATGATCGACGGAAACGCAGCCGCATAAATCATCAACGGCTATGCCAAATCCCCAGTCGCGTAGCCGTTTAATAATACCCGGCAAGTTTGGACAGCTTGCTAAGACTTCTACTTCTGTTAATTCAAACACGATATTTTCAGGGCGCAATCCTAAGTCTAGGACTTGTTGATAATTGAATTCTATTGATTCGGGATTGCGGATGATTGCATTGGGTAAAATATTGATAAAAAAGGTATCCTCTGTTTGGAGGGCTGCAATAGATTCTAAGCAAATACTACGAGCTAGTTCATCAAATTCGCAGGTTAACTTTGTTGAAATTGCTGCGTCTATTAATTCTTTCCCGCGAATTACTTGCCCTTTTTCATTGGTGGCGCGAGCTAAACATTCGTGGGCAATAATTTTTCCAGATTTTAATTCAAAAATAGGTTGATATTTAAAAAATAACTGTTGTTGGAGTAGTAATCTTAAAAACCAAGCGTGTCTTACTGACATCGTAATGGTGCTTAATGGTTTGGCCTGAAGAAATTCGACCAACATCCCTCTATCTTCTAGGGGTAATCGGGTTAGCAAAAACCGCGAATTGTCTTGGCTGGTTTCGGGTAAAGTTTTACTAATTTCTCCAAAAATTTCTGCTAATTGAGTGTGATTGATTTCTTGATAAACCAGTTGGGGAAGGCTAGGAATTTTTGTAAATCCTAAGCTACAGAGTTGGTCACTGGTTTCTAAGTCTTGAGGTTGAATGATTAGTTTCTGCCTTTCAAGGTGTGGGGTGATGGGAGACACAGCCTGCTACTTCCTAAAATTATGACGAAATGTAAATTGGCTACCATATAGCATAAAGCTATTCACCGGCCTTACGCAATATTTTTAGCGAAAACAATCAGGCGATTTTAGATTAAAGAAACTCCCAGTTTTAAGGGCTTACAGCCTTTCAATCTATGGCATAGATGTTATTTAAAATTATCTCACGCTAAAAATCTGACTAAAGATAGATTCTTTCTATGACCACAAAAAACTCTGAATAAAAGCAGTTTAAAATAACGCATCCGTGCTAGGACTGCAACGGGTGACAACTGAAGCGCATTCAAAAATAATTTTTAGGAACAAAAGGGGATTTTTAGGGGTTGATTACGGAGTGGGGGGGCAGGGATTTATGGGTGGCTGGATAATTTGCGGCCCATCAATCGCCTGCTTTTTGAGATTACAGCACTTGCGCTCGTAACCAAGCCACCGGCAAATAAAGTAATTTGCGAGATTTTTTTACAAAAGCTCGTTGACTGAAAACATCGTAATCGTTGCTTTCAATCACATCTAAAATTTGCCGGTAAAGCATAAGAGCCGACCAAACCGGCCAACGAGCATCGGAAGAAAGCCGACTTACCCCAGACTCAGCCAGCACAAAAAACTGACGCGCTCGTTTAATTTGGAAACGCATCAACTCGCGCCAGCGTTCATCGACCACACCCTGCAATAGTTCTTCTTCGGTGTAGTCAAACTGTGCCAAGTCCTCAAGAGGTAAATAAATGCGACCACGCTGTATATCTTCGCCGACATCGCGGAGGATATTGGTTAGTTGGTTGGCAATTCCCAGCGCTACTGCCTCCTCGGTGGGGTTTGCATCCAGAGGCATATTGCTATCCCAAGGGGCCGTGCGGGCCGGTGGAGCAATTCCCATCACCGGCATTGACATCAGGCCAACGGTACCAGCCACCCGGTAACAGTACAAATAAAGGTCATCAAACGTCTCGTAGCGACAGCGGTATAAATCCATGCGCTGACCGGCAATCATATCCCGAAACGGTTGAATATCCAACTTAAAGCGCTCCAGCGTATCTGCAAGCGCCACATCGGTATCTTCAATTGGCCGGCCAGCAAAAATCGATTCTAGCTGTGCTTCCCATTGGTCGAGGGTTTCCGGGGTCGTGAGGCGGGCGCGGGGGCCATCCACCAACTCATCTGTACGGCGACACCAGGCATAAATAGCCCAGATTGCCCGCCGTTTTGCCTCTGGCATCAACAGCGTACCTAAATAAAAAGTCTTGGCGTAAGTCGCCGTGATCTGTCGGCAGAGTTCGTAGGCGGACTCAGGGGAAGCCAACGTTGTCATGCGGGGGTTTGGAGGCAGTTGCAGCATTGGTAGCGGCGCGTCAAGAACGTTTTCGGTATTTCGAGGGCATTTTTTGGCAGGGTGTGGCTTTGGGGTTTTGTTAAGCCTGATCTCATAGATGAGGGTTGGCGCAGCCACGCGAAGCGAGAAGCTGTTAACGAACTGACCCTGCGGTTGCAGCTTCCGGCTGATGGACTAGCTGGCGGCTGTTGATCGCCTGTGCTGTCAGCTTACCAGAAAGTACAGCCCCTTCCATACTGGCTAGATAACGCTGCATTGTGAAATCTCCTGTGAGGTAGAAATTTGCAATGGGTGTTACCTGTTCGGGCCGAAATTCCTGACACCCCGGAGTTGCTTTGTACACCGAACGAGGTGTTTTAACAACATGATATTTCAGTAAGCGAGCCGGTTCATCACCGCAGAAGTGATCGGGGAACAATTTTTCTAGTTCCGCCATTGTTGCTGCGACAATTTCCTCATCGGATTTGCTGATCCATTCGGAGGCCGGTGCGAGTACCAACTCTAACATCGAGCGCTCAGGGTCAGCATAACCCCGGCAAGTGTTACTCATATCAGCATAAACGCTGAGCAGGGGCGAACGAGAAAATAGCAAGTGATCAATTTCTGTGAGTTTGCGATCAAACCACAAATGCAGGTTAATTACCGGTACGCCTTCTAAGCCATCTAGTTTTTTGAAGTAATCCATTTGTCGCCAAGGCTGGGGCAACATGACTTTGAGGGGGTCTACCGGCATTGCAGATACATATAAATCTGCTTCTAGTACATAGTCGGCGTCTCCATTTAATCCCCGCATCAGGAAACCGCGTACTGTTCCGTCTTCGTTTAATAAAAATTCTTTGACCGGCGCATTGAGTCGCACTTCCCCGCCTTTGGCTGTAATGTAATCAACCATTGGCTGGCACAATCTCTCTGGCGGGGCCCCGTCTAAAAAGGCCATTTTTGAGCCATTTTTTTCTTGCAAAAAGCGATTGAGGGCCGTTAACACGACTGTTGCTGAAATTTCATCGGGGTTGATAAAGTTCAGCGCTTTTGCCATTGCGATAAATACTTCTTTTTCTACTCTGGGAGGGATGTTTTGTTTTTGCATCCATTCAGACCAGGAGTATTTGTCCATTTCTTCGACGTATTTTTGGCCCTGAAGCATGGCGGGAATTAATCCGATGCCAAAGCGGATTTTTTCTGGCCAAGTCAGCATATCGTTATTGCTTAAAATGGCCGTTACGCCGTTAAAGGGGGCGGGAATATCGGGGAAGTCAAACCGGGAGTAGGTTCCGGGGTTTGATGGCTGGTTGAAAATCATTGTGTGTTCTTTCCATTGCAGCCGGTCTTCGATGTCTAACTCTTTGAACATTTGAAGCATATTCGGATAGGCACCGAAGAAGATGTGCAGGCCGGTTTCGTACCAGTCTCCGTCTTCGTCTTGCCACGCCGCTACTTTACCCCCCAGCACGTCCCGCCGTTCCAAGACAATCGGCGTATGACCGGCATCTGTGAGGTATTTGGCGCATGATAGTCCAGCTAAGCCCGCTCCGGCGATCAGAACTCGCATTGATTGTATTGTCCTGTGGGATTCTTTAGATTTTCTTAAGGTAGTTTCTACCCAAAACTCATTATACCTTTGCAATCCGTTACATTTACCCGCAACCTCTCGATTGTTGACTTACGGCTGCTACTTCCCCCCTGGGACATCTTGAATCGGGCCTTTTTCCGGCTAACTTCAAAAAGTGAAAAATATTTAACGATAGTTTGAAAAGCTTATTAGGTTTTTAATTTATAATTAAAATAACAAAAAAATTACTTTTTGATATTTACTTTTGCCGGGGATTGGATGGGGTGCGTAAAGGCTTGTAATTTTAGCTATTGCTTTGAGACACACTGCTCTGGTAGCAATAGTTAGGATGAAGTTATGCACAACTGCACCGGCAACAAAGCAACCGCCACAGTACCCGTAGGAGTAGAAGTACAAGTACGGTACAGTGCCAAAGTCAACAATAGATACCATTTTGCAAAAAAGATGATAGACATCAAAAGCCTAAAATTTATTACCCAACTGGCTTATAAAAATCTAAAATCGCACAATCTAAAATTCAAAATGGTATGAGGTGGGATCAGGGTGTCTTAGGCTTAGGAAACACCGGCATTTGGGCAGGGTGGTTTCAACCAGCAAGCAGGGAGGATCAAATGAGTACAGTTTTAGTTGTGGATGACAGCGTAACATTACGTTCAGCAGTCTCAGACCTTCTTAGGCAAAATGGCATGAAGGTCATTGAGGCATCAGATGGTTTGGAAGCTAAAGAGCAACTTCAAACTACTAGACCGGATTTAGTAATTATGGATATTGTCATGCCTAACATGAATGGTTATGAGTTGTGCCGGTGGTTAAAAAACCAACCGAATACCCACAACATTCCTGTTGTGATGTGTACGAGCAAAAGTGAGGATTTTGATCGTTATTGGGGCATGAAACAAGGGGCGGATGCTTATATTGCTAAACCCTTTCGCCCCAATGAGTTACTCGCAACTGTTAAACAACTGTTGCAAGGAGCTTAAAATTTTTATGGGTCATTTGTCCTTTGTCAAAGGGAAGAACCAAAGACAAAGGACAAATGACGACTAATCAATGAGTTGATAACTCCGAATATCTGGGAGATTTTCTACTAAATTACGGCATTTAATTAAGGCTTCTTGAATATGATCTGATGTTAAATGCGCCTGCAAATCAGCCTCGCTTTCCCACTCTTCTACAAATACAAATTCTGCGGGATTTGTTTGATTTTGCATTAAATCATAAAAAATACACCCGGTTTCTTTGCGGGTGGGTTCAAGAAGTTCTATTAATATAGTTTTTAACTCCTCAATTTTATCAGGAAGTGCTACGACTTTTGCGACAACTCTGAGTTTTGATTGATTGTTCATTGTTTATTTGGATAATTGCTGATTGATAATTATAAACTTTTGGGTGATCTTTCTAAAGTTTGCTTGTCTAGGGGATATGGTAGAGGTTTGCTTCTGCCGGTAAGCAGCGCATCCGCAGAATTTCAGATCGTTTGGGTGACACCGGCCGGTAAGTAATTTACTTGTCGAGGGTTTTCATGGCTGTAGAATATGAGGGGGAGTAAATTTTAACCGCGATTATGCCAATTTTGTCTGTAGAAAGCCTTTGTTATGAAGCCGGCTTATTTTCAGCCGTCGAGTCTCGACACCCAGAACCACTGCTTTATGGTGTCACAGATGGTAAAGCTGTCGGAACCTATTTAGAACAAAAGTTTAGGTTTTATCTTAAAGCTAGATATGAGTTTCTTGAGGGAAATTCAGCGAGTGGCATTGATTTTCCGGGGTTGCTTATTGATATGAAGGTAACAAGCATTAAACAACCGCAATCATCTTGCCCTTTTAAATCTGCACGGCAAAAGATTTTTGGGCTTGGCTACTCCCTATTGATTTTTGTCTACGATAAGCTAGATAATAGTATCCTCCGCACAGCCACTCTAAATATTTTACATACCATTTATGTGAGTGCCGAAAGAACAGGCGATTTCCAGATGACTCGTGGTATCCGTAATATTTTAGCTAATGAAGGCAATAAAGATGATTTAATAGCTTTTATGTTTGATCGAAATCTGCCAGTTGATGAAATTGAAGCCGGTAATATCGCCGATGAAATTCTTATAAATCCCCCTCAACAGGGCTTTTTAACAATTTCCAATGCTTTACAATGGCGACTACAATATGGGAGAGTAATGGAACGTGCCGGCCAAGAAGAGGGAATTTTGAGCGTCTACAAACCTAACTTATGATTCGTACTGTGGAAAAAACAAAAATAGAATACGGTGATTTTCAAACACCTTTAGAACTAGCTGAAAAAGTTTGCAAAAAATTACTAGAAATGGGGGTCAATCCTGATGTTATAGTTGAGCCTACCTGTGGGATTGGTAATTTTATTAAGGCGGCTGCACATTCGTTTCTATCAACAAGTAAGATTTTGGGAATTGAAATAAACCCGGCTTACATCCAAGAAATTACCGCCCAAGATTTTTGGCCAAAATACCAGCTAAAAATTGAAACTCAACAAGCTGATTTTTTTAAATTTGATTGGGTATCAAAATTAGAAGAATTGCCTGGAAACATCATGGTGATTGGTAATTTTCCTTGGGTAACAAGCTCCCGACAAGGAAACTTTGAAGGAAAAAATTTACCTAGCAAGACTAATTTTCAAAAGCATAGTGGTTTAGAAGCCATCACCGGCAAAAGTAATTTTGATATCTCAGAATGGATGTTGATTCAGGCTGTCCACTGGCTACAAAAACGTAATGGTTATTTGGCAATGCTTTGCAAAATTTCTGTGGCTAGGAAATTATTAAACTATATTCATTCTCAAAAACTCAACCTCACCTACTGTGCAACTTATAACATAGATGCTAAGAAGTATTTTCAGGCAAATGTTGAAGCCTGTTTATTGTTCTGTAAGTTTGATAGCCATAGTCAAAATTACTTTTGTGATGTCTTTGACAGCTTAGAAACATCAAAATATTATCGGATCGGATATCGAAACAAGATTCTTGTAAAAGATATACAAGCTTTTGAAAAATTGAGTCATTTGGATGATGAGCAGGCCGGTGTAAAATGGCGCTCAGGAATTAAACATGATTGCTCAAAAGTAATGGAATTTTGTAAAATAGACAATGGTTTGGTTAATGGATTTGGCGAAAAAGTCGAAATTGAAGAAACTTACGTTTTCCCTTTAATGAAAGGTTCAGATGTAGCGCAAAAATTCGACTTTCACCAGACTAGAAAAAAAACCCAAGCTGTCCAAAGATATGTATTAGTTCCTCAAACCTTTGTAGGCCAACCCACTGAGTTCATAAAAAATATTGCTCCTCAAACCTGGGAATATTTACAATTTCATGCAAACGATTTAGATAAAAGAAAAAGCAAAATCTATCAAAAAAATCCTCGATTTTCAGTTTTTGGCGTAGGTGACTACACCTTTGCACCTTGGAAAATAGCGATTTGTGGACTTTATAAACATCTAAATTTTAAGTTAATAGAGCCAATGAATAACAAACCAGTTGTCTTTGATGATACCGTTTATTTTCTGGGATTCAACGATAAGGATAAGGCGGAAAAAGCTTTTGAAATATTCCGATCAGCAGCAGTTATAAAATTTTATGAATCCCTGATTTTTTGGGATGAAAAACGCCCCATCAAATCCAGTATTTTAAATCGTTTAAACTTGCCTAAATTGCTTGAAGCCCAAATTTAAAAACACTGGGGCAGAAAACAAGCGGAAATTAGACATAGAAACCGGCCCCAACCCCACAGCAACCCCACAGCAACCCCAGACAACCACCGGCCCACAAGCCGGCGCAGCCAGTCACGATACAATAAATCTGACATCAACCAAAAAATCTACAATTTTGCCGTACCCGCATACGCATAAGCCAACACAGACACAGTTAAAGTAAAAAAATATCTATAGCTAAAAACTTAGACGCGAGGAGAAAAACAAAGCATGGGAAAGGTAGTCGGCATTGATCTGGGAACAACAAACTCAGTAGTCGCCGTAATGGAGGGTGGTAAGCCAGTAGTCATTGCCAACGCCGAAGGGATGCGGACAACCCCCTCCGTCGTCAGCTTCAGCAAAGAAGGAGAAACACTCGTCGGACAACTAGCCCGCCGGCAAGCCGTTCTCAACCCCCAAAACACCTTTTACGGAGTCAAACGCTACATCGGCAGAAAATATTCCGAACTCAACCCCACCTCAAAACGAGTTCCCTACACCATCCGCAAAGACGAAACCGGCAACATCAAAATCAAATGTCCCCGCCTGCAAAAAGAATTCGCCGCCGAAGAAATCTCCGCCCTGATTCTGCGGAAACTCGCTGCCGAAGCCAGCCGCTACCTGGGCCAACCCGTAACAGGCGCCGTAATTACCGTACCGGCCTACTTTAACGACTCCCAACGTCAAGCCACCCGCGACGCCGGACGCATTGCCGGCCTGGAAGTCAAACGCATCCTCAACGAACCCACCGCCGCCTCCCTCGCCTATGGTTTAGATCGCAAACAAAGCCAAACAATCCTTGTTTTTGACCTCGGCGGCGGCACCTTCGACATCTCCATCCTCGAAGTCGGCGACGGCGTATTCGAGGTAAAAGCTACCTCCGGCGACACCCAACTAGGCGGCAACGACTTCGACAAAAAAATCGTAGACTGGCTGGCAGAACAATTCCTCGAAACTGACGGCGTAGACCTCCGCCGCGACCGCCAAGCCCTCCAACGCCTCACCGAAGCCGCCGAAAAAGCCAAAATCGAACTTTCAGGCGTTGGCATCACAGACATCAACCTCCCCTTCATCACCGCCACCGAAGACGGCCCAAAACACTTGGAAACCCGCCTTACCCGTGCTCAATTTGAAGGACTTTGTAGCGACCTCATATCACGACTTCGCATTCCTGTCAAGCAGGCACTCAGCGATGCCAACCTCAACCCCGAACGAATTGATGAGGTTGTATTGGTGGGAGGGGGAACCCGAATGCCAATGGTAAAACAGCTTGTCCGCAGCCTGATCGACAAAGAACCCAACGAAAACGTCAACCCCGATGAAGTGGTAGCCGTTGGTGCCGCCATTCAAGCCTCAATTTTGGGTGGCGAAATCCGCGACGTCTTATTACTAGATGTCACCCCCCTATCCCTTGGGTTAGAAACCGTTGGCGGCGTGATGAAAAAACTTATCCCTCGCAACACCACCATCCCTGTGCGCCGGTCAGATATCTTTTCAACTTCAGAAAATAATCAAACGGTGGTGGAAGTACATATTTTGCAAGGCGAACGGGAAATGGCCGCCGATAATAAATCTTTGGGCCGGTTTAAACTCACCGGCATTCCCCCTTCCCCGCGCGGCGTCCCCCAAATTCAAGTTTCCTTAGATATCGACTCCAACGGAATTTTACAAGTCACCGCCCTCGATAAAACCACCGGCCGCGAACAAAGTATTACAATTGCCGGTGCCTCTACTCTCAGTGAAAGCGATGTTCGCCGGATGATTCAAGATGCAGAAAAGTTCTCTCAACAAGACCGGCTACGCCGCGAACGAGTAGAAAAGCGCAACCGTGCCGAAGCCCTCGCCTACCAAGCTGAACGGCAAATGCGAGAAGTAGTCCTCGACTACGGAATGCAGTTTGCCCCAGGCATCCGCAACCGCATTGAAGCATTGATTCGGGAATTGCGAGATAATTTGAGTCGCAATGATGAGCGCGGTGTGGATCTCGCTTGTGGGGAATTGCAAGATGCGTTGTATGAGTTAAACCGGGAGGTTTATCAGTTTTCCCGCGAAGATGAAGGCGAGAACTTTTTTGATTCGGTTCGACGGACAATTTCCGGTGACGACCGCCGCCGGCCTTATCAAGATGACCCGCCGCCACCCCGCCGGCCAACTAAAGGCGATTACCGTATTCCCCGTACTAACACCAGTCAAGAAGAATGGGATGATGAGGAGGACGATTGGTTTTAATTTTGTCATTAGTCAAGAGTCAAGAGTCATTAGGGAAAGTAGGCGCGAACAATTTCTTGCTCACAAAGCACGCCCGGACAATTGACACTCCTACAAATGACTTATGACAAATGACAATTGTACCGGCAGTGCCAAGAGTGGCATCAGGCATCCCGCCTGTGATTACCTGCTTTGACAAAAGACACCTGACACCGAACACCTAAACGATGCAAAACTTTCGGAACTATTACGAGATTCTGGGAGTTGCCAGAGATGCCACCAGTGAGGAAATTAAAAAAGTTTACCGGCGTCTGGCGCGACAATATCATCCCGATTTGAATCCTGGGAATAAGGCTGCTGAGGAAAAATTTAAGGATATTGGGGAGGCTTACGAAGTTCTCTCTGATCCTAACCGTCGTGCCCAATATGACCAATTTAGTCGTTTTTGGCGGCAAAAAGGTTTTCAGGCCCGCAATGCTGCTAAAACTGCTGCTAAAAGTTGGTCACCAAATGGCCGTCAAAATAGCGGCAGTGAAGATTTTAGCGAGTTTTCTGATTTTGAGTTGTTTGTTGACCAGCTTTTGGGCCGTCGGGGGATGAAAACTCGTACAGAGGTTCGCACTCCGCCGCCGGCTTCTTTGCGGCTGGATTCGCCCGATTCTTTTCGCCCCGGCACCAGTAAATCAGCCTATACGGTTGGTAAAACTCCTGGTGCTCGTGATGTGGAGGCCCGTTTGACTTTGCCTCTGGAAAAGGCTTATCAAGGTGGCAATGAACGGATCAGGTTGGAAGATGGCCGGTCTTTGGAAGTGAATATGCCGGCCGGTATGGTCACCGGTCAGCGTATCCGTTTGAAAGGTCAGGGTGTGAATGGCGGCGATCTTTATTTGAAAATTACCGTTAAAGAACACCCCTTGTTTAAGCTGGAGGGGGCAGATGTGCGTTGTCCACTGCCTTTAACTCCTAGTGAGGCGGTGTTGGGCGGGCCGGTGGAAGTGCCTACCCTCGATGGGTTGGTGAAAATTACGGTGCCGGCAGGCGTACGGGCAGGACAGCGGTTACGTCTGGCGGGCAAGGGTTTTCCCATTTTAAACAGCAAGCGCGGCGATCAGTTAGTGGAAATTTCTATTGTTACGCCCAAAGAAGTCAGTAATCAAGAGCGAGAATTATATGAAAAACTGCGACAAATAGAAACCTTTAATCCTCGTCAAGACTTGCTTACCTAAAATTTAAAAGTAAAAAGTGAAAAGTGAAAAGTAAAAAA
This sequence comes from Ancylothrix sp. D3o, assembly GCF_025370775.1. NCBI lineage: Bacteria > Bacillati > Cyanobacteriota > Cyanophyceae > Oscillatoriales > Microcoleaceae > Ancylothrix > Ancylothrix sp. D3o. The sequence continues at coordinate 78,022 of NZ_JAMXEX010000003.1, forward strand.
GAGAAGTCAACCCCCGCCACTTCTTTTACACACTTTTCACTTTTGCCGGGAAACTTTTACACAATTTTTTTATTTAAACGCAACATAGACGCTTATTTTTATCTGGCAAGCGTTAGGCTGTAAGATATAGAGTTTTTTGTATGACTGTGGTACGCCAAAAACGCCGGTTTCGATAAATTTACCGGATTTTTAGGTAACATTTCTGTACTTCAGACAATTAAAGACCGCTATATATTATTCAAAGTTGCTACCCTTTAGCGAGATTATAAATATTTTCTCAACCTTGACAAAATCATTGAACAAAAAGGGGGTAAAATGCCACACAAAATTATTAATAAAAAAAACGCTCAGGCCGTTTTATGGCTGAGCATTCTCTTGGTTTTTATTTTACCGTTTAGTTTAGTTGTTTATCAGCTTATTTCTGAATTTAATGGTGAGATTGATTTTGCAGAAAGAGAAAAATATGGGTTGGAATATACGGTTTCTTTAAGAAATTTGTTAGAAAATTTGATAACTGCTCGCCAAGAAACTAATAAACAAATAATTTCCAGAAGCAACTCTGGAAAAATTCAATCTTTTAATAGTCCGCCAATAGAAAAATATATTGCAGCCACAGACAAACTTGAGCAGCGCTTGGGAATTTATTTAAAAACTTCCCAAAAATGGCAACTTTTAAAAGATAACTGGAAAACTCTTGAGAGCCAAAAACTTCGCCTCAATCCTCAAGAAATTTATAATGATTACACAAAAATTATCGAAAGTTTACTTTCATTAATGGCTGATGTTGCAGATAGCTCAAGTTTAGTTACAGATCCGCTTTTAGATAGTTATTACTTGACGGATGCAATAGTAGCAAAGCTTCCCTCTGCCATAGAAAGAACTGCACAAGCTAGAGAATTAGGCACAAGATTTAGTACGAAAAAAACCCTCAAAAACTTTGAAAAATCTCAACTTTTTGTGCTCTCAAGTTTTATTCAGTATCCCACCCAATCAGTCAGCCGAGGGCTGGAAATTGCCTGGAAAAAAAACTTATCTCTGCAACCCAAGCTTGCCTGGGAAACCAACCAAAGTGTTAGCAGCGTTAACACTTTTTTAAGATTGATTGATCAAAGCCTACTGAATACCGACGTTATTGCCATTGCCCCTAGCGCCTTTGAAGCAGCCGGCACCGATGCTATTAAAAAACAATTTCAACTTTATGATGCTATTTATCCCCAATTAAATAACCTTTTACAAAAGCGGCTTAATCAAGCTATTAACAAAAAAAATCAAGTCAAGATATTTGCATTTTTGGTGTTAATTGCAGTTCTTTATGTGTCGTTTCTTTTTGCTGGCAATCTCCGCAAACGCCGCCAAGTAGAAGCAGCCCTCCGAAAAGCCGAAAGTAAATATAGAAGTATTTTTGAAAACGCCGTTGATGGCATTTTTCAGACGAGCGAAGATGGAAAATATATCAGCGCTAACCCAGCCTTAGCGCGAATCTATGGCTATTCCTCCCCAGCCGAATTAATTAGCCAAATTAGCGATGTTGGTACAGAAATTTATGTTGAGCCAAACCGGCGCCAACAATTTAAAGAAGAAATAGAAAAAAATGATGTAGTCGCCGAATTTGAATCACAAGTTTATCGCAAAGATAAAAGCAAAATTTGGGTTACCGAAAATGCCCGCGCCGTGAGAGATAGCAAAGGAAAATTGCTTTATTATGAGGGTACAGTTGAAGATATCACGGCTCGTAAATTTGCAGAAGAAGAACTCCGAAAAGCCAAAGAAGCAGCGGAAGCAGCCAACTCTGCCAAAAGTACATTTTTGGCAAATATGAGCCATGAATTGCGAACGCCTTTGAATGCGATTATTGGTTATAGCGAAATGCTGGAAGAGGATGCAAGTGAATTTGGCTATAGCGAAATGATCCCCGATTTAGAAAAAATTCGCGCCGCCGGCAAACACCAATTGGCATTAGTCAATGATATTTTGGATATTTCTAAAATTGAAGCCGGCAAAATGGATTTGTATTTAGAAAATTTTGAAATTAGTAGCTTAATTTCAGAAGTAGCCGCCACCGTTGAACCTTTGGTGAACAAAAACAATAACTCTTTAACCATTAATTGTTCAACACCGGCTACCATGTATGCCGATGTAACGAAAGTGCGGCAAATTCTTTTTAATTTACTCAGCAACGCTGCTAAGTTTACAGAAAACGGAACCGTGACTTTAAGTGTAAAAAGCGCCCAAGCTAACAGCAGCGGAGAAATTATTTTTTCCGAGTCGGAAGGGGAGAGTTTTTCGAGGAGTAACTTAAGCGAAAAGTGGATTGTTTTTCAAGTTAGGGATACCGGCATTGGCATGAATAAAGAGCAAATGGAAACGATTTTTCAAGCGTTTATTCAAGCAGATTCCTCCACCACTCGTAAGTATGGCGGCACCGGCTTAGGGTTAGCGATTACCCGCCACTTTTGCCAATTGATGGGCGGTGATATTAAAGTAGAAAGTAGAATCTCCCAAGGTTCTAGTTTTACTGCTTGGCTACCGGCTCGCGTTATTGATCCCAAAAACCGCAAACCGCCTCTACAACCACCGGCAAATTCTTTAACCACTGTCAACCCGTCTTCACAACCGCGAGTGTTAGTTATAGATGATGATATCGCGGTGCGAGAATTGATTGAGCGGAGACTTTCTAAAGAGGGGTTTGATATCCAAACAGCCACTACCGGAGAGATGGGATTGCAACTGGCTAAAGAGAAAAAACCCGATGTAATTATTCTCGATGTAATGATTGGCGAGATGACGGGTTGGACGGTTTTATCTGCTCTCAAAAGTGATCCTGATACCGCTTCGGTGCCGGTGATTGTGGCGACGATTATGGATGAGAAAAATCTCGGTTTTTCCTTGGGTGCTTCTGATTTTTTACCGAAACCAATAGATAGAAATCGCCTGCTGTCAGTGTTACAGCGTTACCGAGTTAAACAAAATTCTGGTTACATTTTAATTGTCGAAGATGATGCGCCTACAAGGGAAATGCTTTATCGAATGCTCCAAAAAGAAGGCTGGCAAGTCAGTCAAGTAGAAAATGGGCAACAAGCGATGCAGAAAATACAAGCCGGTTTAAGCGCAGAAGAGCCGGATAAAATCGCTGGATTGCCTGATTTAATTTTGCTGGATTTAATGATGCCAGAAATGGATGGGTTTCAGGTGATTGCTGAGTTGCGCCAGCACCCTAAAACTCAAAGCTTGCCGGTGGTTGTGATTACGGCAATGGATTTATCGGAACAAGATTATGAACGGCTTAATGGTTCTGTGCGGCAAATTCTTGAAAAAGGCTCGTTTAGTCGAGAAGAACTCCTCCAACAAGTCAGAGAATTGGTTTTATCTAGCTTGAGACAGGCCGAGTAAGGGGGGATTTCATGTAGATATATTGCCAAAAAAAAGCAAAAAGTTTTTTGTCGGGTAAAATTGGCGATTGCTAGGTTGCTTTGGGCGATGATTGGTTGCCGACAACTGTACCCGCGACCGTCGGCGCGTTATGGGGCAACAAATGTTAAATTTTAATGAGAATTAAGACAGCTATTTTTTCCACTTACTTGTACATTTTTCTACGAATTCACTGCTAGCGCCCAGATACACACGCAAATGACGAAAATTCTTTTGGTAGAAGACAATGAGATGAACCGGGATATGCTGTCCCGGCGTTTGGTTCGCAAAGGCTATGAGGTGGTTATTGCGACAGATGGCGCCCAGGGGGTAGAAATGGCTAACTCTCTGACACCAGACTTGATTTTGATGGATATGGGGCTGCCGGTGCTGGATGGATGGCAGGCAACTGAGCGAATTAAGGCCACACCGGCCACTCGCTCAATTCCTGTGATCGCTTTAACTGCTCATGCTATTGCCGGCGACCGCGAAAAATGTCTCGCGGCTGGGTGCGATGATTATGATACCAAGCCGGTGGAATTTACCCGTCTGTTGGGAAAAATTGAAGCGCTGTTGCAGAAAGCTGCTCAAACCTAAGCACTACTCTGCCTCGATGCGCCTGTAGCTAAGAGATTTGATTTAGAATCAGCAAACGGGGTAGGGTTAACCTTGCCGGTGTCCCTGCCAAACTCAATGGTGGGGAAAATTTTCTAGGCGCTTACCTATAAAGAAACTATGCCATGACCGAGGCCCAACCCGCTACTGTACTCGTAGTTGATGATATAGAAGCAAACCGCGATCTGCTGGGACGCCGGTTAAAACGGCAGGGCTACACTGTTTTCGTGGCCGAGGATGGTGCTATTGCCCTGCAAATGATGGTTACGCAGCCTTTTGATTTGGTACTGCTCGACATTATGATGCCTAGAATGAACGGTTATGAAGTTCTGGCGACGCTTAAAGCTGACCCTGAAAAGCGCCACATTCCTGTGATTATGATTTCGGCAGTTGATGATATTGAGAGTGTTGTTAAATGTATTGAATTGGGGGCTGAAGATTATTTAACTAAGCCTTTTAATCCGGTTTTGCTTAAAGCTCGCATCAGTGCTTGTCTGGAAAAAAAACGTCTGCGCGACCAAGAACAGGCGGTTCTTAAACAATTACAAGCGGAACAAGAAAAGTCTGAACGGCTGTTGCTTAATATTTTGCCTAAGCCTATTGCTCTTCGCCTTAAGGAAGGCTGGAATACTATTGCTGATAGTTTTGCGGATGTGACGGTTTTATTTGCGGATATTGTCGATTTTACCAAGTTGTCTGGGCAAATTTCTCCAACGGATTTGGTGAATATGCTTAATGAAATTTTTTCGGCTTTTGATCACTTAGCTGAACGACATGGCATAGAAAAAATTAAAACAATTGGGGATGCTTATATGGTCGTTAGTGGTGTGCCTCTACCTCAGCCGGATCACGCGATTTCTATTGCGGAAATGGCTCTGGATATGCAAAAGGTTATTGCTCAGTTTAATGCTGAACGTGAAGAACCTTTTAGTATCCGTATCGGCATTAATACTGGGCCAGTGGTGGCCGGTGTTATTGGTACTCACAAGTTTACTTATGATTTGTGGGGTGATACGGTTAATATTGCTTCTCGGATGGAATCTCAAGGGCTGGTTGGCGCTATTCAGGTCACAAGTGCTACTTATGAAAAGTTGCGAGAACGTTATGATTTTGAAGAACGCGGTATCATTGAGGTTAAAGGTAAGGGAGAGATGAGAACTTATTTACTTAAGGGCAGGAAAAATTTTTGAAGGTCTGCCGGCCTGGCTTTTTTCTTCTTATTTTCGATTGGCTCACGATTTGAAAATATAAAAATGTTTCCCATAAAACATCATATTTTTTATGATTCATTCTTACCTCGCACAGCAACTCGAACAACTCGGCCTCTCGGAAAGTTGTCTTCCCCCAACAACTGAGGCTTGGCAGCAATTTTTAGGGTCGGTGAGTTGTATTTATTCTCAATCTGATCGGGGGGAACACGGCAATTTTTTAACGTCGGTTCTAAAGTGTTTGGATGCCGGTTTTTGCTGGCTAGACTGCTCTGGTTGCTTGCAGTCTATTAACCCCGAAGGTGCGCGTTTGTTAGGGTGGTCTGAGGCCGAATTGTTGGGGAAAAATTTTTTGGAGTTTGTGGAAGTTAAATATTACCCTCCGTCTTCTTCTCCCAATTGTCAAGCTGTTATTGCAGATTTAACAGTTAGCCAAAAAAATACTACTTTCCGCTGTAAGGATAATCGCTATTTGCAAGTTTCTTATATATTAAATTGGATTGTTGAACAAGGTTCGCCGGTGGGGGCTGTTTTGGTTTTTTTTGAGCGCCGTTTTAGCGATTTTTTGCAGGAGTCTATCCAAAAAGAATTTGAAGAAGCGCTTTATCGCAGTGAAATGAATAACCGAGCTTTGATAAATGCCATTCCTGATTTAATGTTTCGCTTGAATAAAGACGGGTATTTTTTGGATTTTAAAGCTCCAAAAAGTAATTTTTTAGAGGATTTAGGGGGGGATAAGTTTATTGGAACAAATATCTCCGCAGCTTTGCCTGATGATGTATTTACGACTTATTTACATTTTTTAGAACAAGCGCTTTTAACTGAAAAAGTGCAAGTATTTGAATATCAGCTTTTATTAAATAATCACGTTTGTGAGTATGAAACGCGGCTTGTTAAAAGCGGTTTAGATGAAGTTTTAGCGATTGTTCGTGATATTACTGACCGCAAAACTGCTGAAAAGGCGCTTTTGGAAAGTGAAGAAAAATATCGCTCGGTGGTCGATAATATTAAAGAAGTGATTTTTAAAACAAATTCCAAGGGCTTTTTTACTTTTCTTAATCCCGCCTGGACAGAGTTAACCGGTTACGCTCAAAAAGAAAGTCTGGGAATGAATTTTTTAGATTTTATTGATCCCGCAGAGCGTCCCCTTCTCAGACAAGTTGTAAAGCAATTGATTAAAGGTCAAGAAACTTTTTATCGCGCTGAATTGCGTTACTTGACAAAAAGGGGCTCGGTGCGTTGGTTTTCTGTTCATGTTACTCTGCTCTGGGACTATAATAAATTAATGGGTAGTTTTGGAACGCTTAATGATATTACTGAGCAGAAATATGCGGAAAACAGCCTGAAATATCGGATTGAATTTGAAAATTTGATTACCAATCTTTCGACAAAATTTATCAATTTAGCAGCCAATGAAATCGAGGCTGGAATTAATCATGCCTTGCAAGAAATTGGGATTTTTTGTGGAGTAGATCGTAGTTATGTATTTCGGTTTTTAGAAGATCAATCCTTTCTCCAAAATACTCACGAATGGTGCGCTGCTGGTATTGAATCGCAAATACAAACTTTACAAAAAGTGCCGATTAGTGAGTTATCATGGTTGGTAGAAAAACTTTGCCGATTTGAAAATGTTTATGTGCCGCTCGTTACGGATTTACCTCCAGAAGCAGATAGGGAAAAACACCACTTTCAATCGCAAAGTATTCAATCTTTAATCGTTGTTCCGATGGTGTGCGGACGCTCTTTAATGGGTTTTGTAGGGTTTGATTCTGTGCGAGATCAGAAAACTTGGTTAGATGAAAGTATTTCTCTTTTAAAAATGGTGGCAGAAATGCTGGCAAATACTTTAGAACGTCAGCGCACTGAAAAAGAGTTAGAAAGAGTTGCTCAGGCTGCTGAAGCGGCAAATCGTGCTAAAAGTATCTTTTTGGCAAATATGAGTCACGAGTTGCGTACTCCCCTGAATGCTATTATTGGTTATAGCGAAATTATTAAGGAAGAAGCGGAAGATTTAGGGTATGTTGAAGTTAATTCGGATTTAGATAAAATTCGCAGCGCCGGCTACCATTTATTGAATTTAATTAATGATATTTTGGATATTTCTAAAATAGAAGCCGGTCGGATGGATTTGTATATAGAAGAGTTTGATATTGCTATATTAATTGATGAAATTGTGAACACGATTCGGCCTCTGGTTCAAAAAAATCAAAATACCCTAAAAGTATTATGCGACCCCGATATTGGCAGGATGGCAGCGGATATTACAAAAGTTCGCCAAGTGTTGTTAAATCTGTTGAGCAATGCTGCTAAATTTACGGAAAATGGCACTATTACTCTGTGGGCAAAAATTGAAAATGGCAGAGGCGATGATTTGGGTTCTTCTTCTGTTGGCCGGTATGTGGTTTTTACGGTTAGCGATACCGGCATTGGTATTCCTAAAGAACAGTTAGAAACGATTTTTGAGCCTTTTACCCAAGCCGATGTTTCAACCACCCGTAAATATGGCGGCACCGGCCTGGGTTTGGCAATAGGCAAGCGTTTTTGTGAGATGATGGGAGGAAACATTACCTTAACAAGTCAATGTGGGGTAGGATCAACATTTACGGTGGTTTTGCCGGCAAATATTCAACCTTAATGCCTAAAAATAAGCTAATCGAGACCGGGAAAGTTTGCGAATAAAAAAACAATCAATCGATAATAAAGATGGTGTATGGTTAAAAATTGCTGGGCAAAACCGGCTTGTGGAAATAGTCTGACAATGAACGGGGAACACTTAACAAAGTTATGCTAACAACTGCTGAATTTTTTAGGGCGACTCAATGGGCCGGCATTTTAACGGTGGCTTTTGCAATTCTGGCCGGTTTGGCTTTTTTGTTTAAATGGGGATTTCGCTTTCGCTTGGTTGGTGTCACCGGCTTTATGGCGGTTCTCACCGGCGGTTTATTTGCTTTGAGTATTGTACCAATTACTCGCACTCAGGTGGCCGGTGCCGCTCATTATACGACGGTTTTTGATTCGGGGAGTTCTCAAGTTGTGATTAGCGTTTCTCCCAAGATTACTCAATCGGAACTTGAGGCAACTCTTCGTCAAGCAGCAAGTAATTTGTTTTCTCCTGGTCGCTTTTCTCAAGCAGGCGAAAAACAGTTAACTATTCGTGCTCGCACTATTATCCATCCAGAAACAGGAGTTTCTATACCTCTTTATCTGGGAGAGGTCAAGCGTTCGCTGTATAAACGCGATGATGAGCAAATGACTGTGGAAGTTTTTAACGATAAACTTGCTCAGTTGCCGACACCGGTTAGCAAGCAGTAAAGACGGCTGTGGTTTTTGGTTAGCCACAGCTTAAAAACTGTGGCTAAATTCATCAGAAATAACTTTTGAGAAAAGACAATCTAAATTTTTCCCAAAAGTGCCTCAATTCTCTTGGCTTAAGATATTGTTAAAAAAGATGTAAATTTAGCAGATTACGACCACCCAAAAGCGCGTAAATATCTGTAAACTAAAAATTCCTTTTGCTGAAACTCCCAAAGTACGCCGTAAAATGACCAATCCACTCTCTTCTAAGCCAACCAACGCTCAAGAAGGCGTTGATAGTGTATTTTCTCTCAATGTTGCCCCTGCTGTTGTAATGCGGGGCTGTGGGGTAATTAATGGTGAAGCGATTGCCCGTTTAGGACGCCGGCCTTTAGTGGTGGCTGGCAATCATACTCTGAGTTTAGCCTCTGTGTGGTTGAAACCGGCCCTCGAATCTGAAAATCTAACCGTTGCCGGTGTTTCCTATAGTCCTGATAGTTGCGAAACTGCTTTAGCTAATTTACAAAAAGCCGCCCATGAGCATCAAGCAGATGTAATTATTGGCTTTGGCGGTGGTAAGGCTTTGGATATTGCTAAACTGGCGGCCTATCGTTGTCGTGTGCCGGTGGTGACTATTCCAACTTCGGCGGCTACTTGTGCTGCTTGGAGTGCGCTTTCTAATGTTTACTCGGAGGCTGGGGCTTTTTTATATGATGTGCCTCTGGCTCACTGTCCTGAGTTGTTGATTCTTGATTATGATTTAATCGCTACGGCATCTCCTCGGACTTTGGTTGCTGGTATTGGCGATGCGTTGGCTAAGTGGTACGAAGCATCGGTGAGTAGTGGTCAATCTCAGGATACCCTGGTAATTGCGGCTGTTCAGCAAGCGCGGGTTTTGCGGGATATTTTGTTTCAAAAGTCGATGGAGGCTTTGAAAAACCCCGGTAGTCAAGTTTGGCGAGAAGTGGTGGATGCAAGTGTTTTACTTGCCGGTGTTGTGGGAGGTATTGGCGGGGCCCGCTGTCGGACTGTGGCGGCTCATGCGGTGCATAATGGGTTAACGCATATTTTGGCTAGTCATGGGACTTTGCACGGCGAAAAGGTGGCTTTTGGAATTTTGGTGCAGTTGCGTCTCGAAGAAATGCTGGCTGGTAATCAATTGGCTGCTACTGCACGACAACAGCTTTTACGGTTCTATTCTGAAATTAATTTGCCCTGTTGTTTGAGCGATTTGGGTTTGGGGAATATTACTTTGGCTGAGTTAGGGCAAGCGGCAGAAATTGCTTGTGCTGAGGGTTCGGATATTCACCGGCTACCGTTTAAGGTGGTGCCAGAACAGCTTATGGCAGCTATGGTTTCTACAAAAGCGCCGGTGGAAGGTGGACGTGGGAGTTTTGCGGCGTCTATGTTTGAGGAAGCGGTGGAAGCTTAAGAGATATCTAACCTATTAGACATCTTCAAAAATATCTATTATGTGGGGCAAGCATCCTGCCTGCCTTTGACCGGCTTTTTTGGAAATGTCTATTGGTTAAATTTTCTCTGGCGGTGGAAGCTCAAACAACCACCGGCCACACCCCACCGGCCAGCTTTATAAAATTTATTACCACACCGGCCCCGTCGTGTGGGATTTTAAGCGCCAATCCCTGATAAGCTAATATTCCTTTGATATTAAAAGCTTCTTTTGAACTTGCTCGCTTCGTGTAAATCAATCAGGAGAGTGCCAGAATTCGATGTTGGATTGGATCGCCCCCGCAAATCGGCTGCAAGCCTTACCCCCCTATGTTTTCGCCCGCTTAGACGAACTCAAAGCTCGCGCCCGTGAGCAGGGGCTAGATTTGATAGACTTAGGCATGGGCAACCCGGATGGCCCTACCCCTCAGCCCATCATTGATGCGGCGGTCGCAGCTTTACAAAATCCCGAAAATCACGGCTACCCCCCCTTTGAAGGAACTGCCAGTTTTCGCCGCAGTATCACAAATTGGTATAACCGGCGCTATGGGGTAGAACTTGACCCCGACAGCGAGGCGTTACCTCTGATTGGTTCTAAAGAAGGTTTAGGACATTTAGCCATTGCTTATGTTAATCCGGGGGATGTGGTTTTAGTGCCCTCACCGGCTTATCCGGCGCATTTTCGCGGGCCGGCTATTGCTGGGGGAAAAATTCATAGCATTATCTTAAAACCAGAGAAAAACTGGCTGATTGATGTTAACGATATTCCCGAAGATATCGCCAAACAAGCCAAGATGCTCTATTTCAATTATCCCAGTAACCCCACCGGCGCGACGGCACCACGAGAATTTTTTGAGGAAATGGTGGCTTTTGCCCGTCATTATCAAATTTTGCTGGTGCATGATTTGTGTTATGCGGAGTTAGCTTTTGATGGTTATCAGCCTACGAGTTTGTTAGAAATTCCAGGGGCAAAGGATATTTCTGTGGAGTTTCATACGCTGTCAAAAACCTATAATATGGCCGGTTGGCGTGTTGGTTTTGTGGTAGGAAATCGGCATATTATCCAAGGTTTAAGAACGTTAAAAACAAATTTGGATTACGGCATTTTTTCGGCTATTCAAAAAGCCGCTGAAACTGCCTTGCAATTGCCGGATGTGTATTTAACTCAAGTTCAAGAACGTTACCGAGAACGCCGTGATTTTCTGATTGAAGGTTTAGGAAAACTTGGTTGGAATGTGCCGAAAACTTTAGCGACTATGTATTTGTGGGTTCCTTGTCCTGTTGGGGTAGGTTCTACAGATTTTGCTTTGGATGTTTTGCAAAAAACCGGTGTTGTTGTTACACCGGGTAATGCTTTTGGTATTGGCGGAGAAGGCTATGTGCGGATTAGTTTAATTGCCGATTTAGACCGGCTAGGAGAAGCTTTGCGCCGGTTTAAAGAGGCGGGTATTTGTTATGAGCCGGCTAAGGTTTGTTGATTAGTCATTAGTCATTGGTCATTGGACAAACGACAAAGTACAGACGTTCTGCCAGAACGTCTCTACTGACAATGGACTAAGGACAAAGAGCTAATGACAAAGGACTAAGGGCAGAGGCCGGCCCGACAATTGAAATATAAGGTTCTGACAAATACCGGCAGGCTGCATCAATAGCAAGAGTAGGGGTAATGGCAGAAATTTCTTCGATAAAAACCGTGTCGAATTCTATGCCTAAGCCTAAAATTTCATACCAGCCAAAAATTTGTGCTAGTTGAGCATTTGTTTGTTTGCCTAGCGCATATTGTCCCAGCAATTTATTTTTCGAGCGTCGTAATTCTTCATCGCTGAGTTTCGTATGGCAAAGCCGGTCAACTTCTGCTCGCAAACCATTAACGGCAACCGTAGTATTTTCCGGTGCGGTTCCCATATAAACTGCAAATTGGGAAGCCTCTAAACGAGTTGGAAAAAGCGCTGACACTTCATAAGCTAAACCGCGTTTTTCTCTCAACTCTACAAATAAGCGTGACGATAAGCCATTACCGAGATAGGTATTCAACAATTTTAACGCTGCGTAATCAGAAGGATTTGCATTCATTGCTTCGCCGCGCCGCACCGAAGGAGCCAAATAACCCAAGATAACAATAGATTGCTGAGTTTCTTGCTCAATCAAAATTTGTTGTGGTTGAGGAGTTAGAAAAGGCAAAGAAAGATCCGGCAGCAAAACGGGAGGATTTTGCCAATCTCCGAAAGATTTCTCGACTAAGCGAACAGCTTCTTCGGGGCTGAGACGACCGGCCAAACTTATAACCATGTTATCTGGCCGAAAATAAGTTTGATGATAGTTGTGCAGATCCTCCGCAGTCAGTTGAGAGACAGTTTCTTCTGTTCCCAAACTCGAAAAAGAATAGGGATGATTGAGATACATTGCTTGACGAAGCCGATCAAAAGCAATGGCAAAAGGCTGTTCTTGTTGAGAGCGAATACTGCGTAAAGTGAGCCGGCGTTCGAGTTCGACCTCGGCTTCTGGAAAACTAGGATTTCGCAAAAGCTGGCCGGCCAAATCCAGCAAGTCGGGGAAGTCAGCAGAAACCGTTTTCAGGCTGAACAAAAAATAATCAGCCGCAGTATCTGCACCCAAACTAGCCCCCACAGACTCAACTTTTTCGGCAATTTCCAAAGAAGTTAGGGTATCGGTGCCTTTGGTTATAACAGCGGCGAGCAGATGAGCTAGACCTGAAAAGCCGGGGGGTTCTTTAAGGGTGCCGGCGCGGATAAACATTCGACAAGCAATAATATCTGCTGCCGGATTTTCTACAAATAAAATGACCAAGCCATTGTCTAAAACTGTGCGGTGGACAATACGGTTAAGAGGGGATTGAACCATGATGCAATTTTAAATGTTTAATTGAAGAGCAATTGTGAAGAGAAGCAAACACCGGCCAAGATAGCTAAAGCGGTTCGAGAACGGTGACAGCGTAGTAGTTGGGAGACAGATATTGTGAAGCTAAACAGCGTAAATATTCCGGTTGACAAGATTGGATTCTCTGCGGATAAGTAACAGCTTTTTCTGCTTCGGAGATAGTGTGATAATAGCCATATAAACCGGCTAATTGAATGGGCGTTTCCGTTGAAAAAGCGTAATCATTGCACAGCAGTCTTTTAGCGCGAGCAATTTCTGCGTTTGAGATGGGGGTTTGTTGGAGATAACAAAGATGATCGCAGATAATAGCTTCTACCTCTGAGACATGATGAGAATCGAGCCATGCGGAAATTGTAAATAAACTCGATTCCCGTTGCAAAGAAAAGTTACAGCTAATGCCTTGGACAAGTTCTTTTTCTTCGCGCAGTTCTCTGACGAGGCGGGAGGTTCGGCCTTCTGCGAGCAAGACTGAAAGTAAGTCTAGGCCGCAGCCTTCTTGTAGTTGCTCGACGCCGGGGCCGGTCCAGCCCATCATTAGCCGTGCTTGTTCGAGGCGCGGCAGATACATTTGACGGCGGCGAACTTCAATCATCGGCGGTTCTGCGAAGCTTCGCTTAGGGGGGCAAACTTGGGGGGTAGGGAAGGTATGAAAGGCTTCGCTGACTAATTTGAGGGCAAAATCTCGCTCTACTCCGCCGACAATGACGACGGTCATGTTTTCCGGTTGGTAGTGGGAGGAGTGAAACTGCCGCATTATTTCCGGGGAGTGCTGCATCAAGTGCGCCTCGGTTCCAAGTACCGACCGCCCGTAGGGGTGTTCCTGGTAAACAACTTCCATTAAAGCTTGAAAGGCAAGCCAGTCTGGGTTGTCGGAGGAGGAGCGAATTTCTTCGAGGACGACATCGCGTTCGCGGACAAATTCATCATCGGGGATGCTTGCGCCAAGGAGTAATTCGGCTAACAACGGCAGGCTGTCTGGTAGGTCGGCGACGGCGGTGGTGATGAAAAAGTGTGCGTAGTCGTGGCTGGTGGCTGCGTTGGTCATCCCGCCGCGATTTTCTATATGGGAATCAAACACTCCGGGGCCAAGAGTGTTTGTGCCTTTAAAAATCATGTGTTCTAGGAAGTGTGCCATGCCTATACATGGCGCCTGTTCTACAATCGCACCGGCCCTTACCCAAACGTCTACCACCGCGACGGGTGTGGCGGGTATGTGTTGGTGGATTACTGTCAATCCGTTATTCAGCCTAATGATGTCGGCTGGAAACGCTGCTACAGTCTGCAATTGCGCTCCTGGGAGTGTTCTAACTCGAATTGATTATGCTTTATCTTATCTTAACGTTTGGAGGTTACAGATTTTGAATGAATTGTTACAGTCTAGCTTAGAAAGTGGTTTATTTCGGGGTGAGAGTTTAATCGTTAAGGGTTGGAAATGTTAGGAGTTTGGTATTTAGGTGATGGGGGTTTTAACGGAACGCTTGCAACTTGCGCTGGGTGGTTTGCTGCGAGAATGAAAGTTTGACGGTTTTTTTTGGATGACCGGCCGGTTGATGTTTTGCGGGCTTGGGGTGGGCCAGTGGTGGGTACTGCAATGGCGACAATTGATGAGAGGATGGCTGAGATTTATATAAGACGGGTTTGTTAGCTTGGTGGGCTGGCTTCTGAAAGCTGGGGATGCAGCGGTGGAGGTGAGAAAAGTTATACTTAAAAAATACATATACTCATTAATACAGCTTTTAGCTAGGAAGAGAAAAGCCTTTTGTGAGATGGTAATTGCAGAGAAGTTTGGGGAAAAGTTGGTTTACGAGAGTAGTTGCTGAGGATATAATATTTAAGCACAAAAATAATAAGTGAGGGGCTAATGAGGGTTTTTTGGGGTTTGGTGTTGTTGGTGGTTTTAGGGCTTTCTGGGTGTGGTTTGTTTGGCGGAGAAAGTGGGGGAGAAAGTGGCCGGTGGTGGGAGGTTTATTTTACGGAACCGGGCCGGCCTAATGCGGAGATTGTTTCGCGGTTGGTGGGTTATATTGATAGTAGTAAAAGTAAAATTGATGTGGCGGCTTTTGAGTTTGATTTGGGTGTGGTGGCTCAGGCTTTGGAGCGGGCAAAAAAACGTGGTGTTGCTGTGCGCTGGCTGACGGATGATGAGTATGGTTTGGGGGCGGAAAATAAGCCGGGAAAGGGACAGTTTGCGGTTTTGATGCGGGCGGGTATTCCTGTTAAGACGGATAAAGGTCAGGATTTGATGCACAATAAGTTTATTGTGTTTGATAATAAGATTGTGTGGACGGGTTCGACGAATTTAACGATTAATGGAACGCAAAAGAATAATAATAATGTGATTGTTTTGAAGTCGAAGGAATTAGCAGGAATTTTTGAGCGACAGTTTGATGAAATGTGGCGAGGAGAGTTTGGGGCTTCTCGTTTGTCTACGGTGGAAAGTCAGGATGTGGTGGTGAATAATACGCGGGTTCGGGTGTTGTTTTCGCCGGAGGATAAGGTGGCTGAAAAGTTGGCGGGGTTGATTTCTGGGGCTAAAAAAAGTGTTCGGTTTATGGCGTTTTCTTTTACCCATGAGGGGATGGGTAAGGCTATGTTGAGTCGTGCGAGGGCGGGGGTGGATGTGCAGGGGATTTTTGAGACGCGGGGAAGTGAGACGCAGTATAGTGAGTTGCGGCAGTTTTATTGTGGGGGATTGCCGGTGCGCCAAGATACGAATCCGAGTGCGTTTCATCATAAGGTTTTGGTGATTGATGGGGAAACGGTGGTGACGGGTTCGTTTAATTTTTCTAATAATGCGGATCTGCGGAATGATGAGAATGTGGTGATTTTGTTTAATGGTGATGTGGCGAAGGAGTTTTTGGGTGAGTTTAATGTGCGTTGGGGGGAGTCGCGTCAACCTTCTAAAGTTAAGATGAAGTGCCGGTGATTTTTTTGTTGGGATGTGGGGGATATTTTGGCGTTGAAAATTGGAAATTTAACACCAAAATATTCTTTCTTAAAACTAATTAATGCTTGGTAAATTAGGGTCTTCTTTACAAGTTTTTAGGGGTAATGCTTCTCCGCTTTCAATTTTTTTGATTCTCATTTGATTAGTATCTGTTATGACTTGTAAACAAGCACAACCATATCCATAGTAACCATTAGTTCTTACATATTGGTTTTCGTTAAGATTGGGTAGGTTTTCCATTCCTTTTGCTTGAGTTCCTCCTTGACTTGAAATAATCCAAGTGCCATCGCTGTCTTTTAAATACCAGTTGGCGGGGGTTGGATTCATTAGCCATCCACACCTGGTTTCTGTGGCGTTACTCGGAAGAGAAAATATAGAAATAGTTGAAAAAATACTGAGGATACAGAAAAGATTTTTTTTGTTCATTTTAGATTAATTTATCTGGATAAATTAAGATAGTAACCTATAACTGGATAAATTTTCTTTATAGGCTACATTTCTTAATAATCCTTAAATTTTTAAAGATTTTCTTTCTTATAAAGCTGTTTTATATTCAACTAAAGTGCTGCGTTTATTTAACAGCCGGTTGAAATAAAATTGTAACTGTCCCTGCACTTGGGGAAGCTTACCCAAGACACAGGATAAGGCATAAAGAGCCGCCGGTTTTCCTGGCAATTGTTGCCGCAGATAACGGTAAATGCGAAAGCCTAAAAGTGGATAAACAAGAAACAGCAATAAACTCCAACCATGAGTTAAAAAAGCCATCAAGATTGCTACAGTTGGCACCAATAAACCCCACAACCAATTGCTGCGACTTTCCTTTACCCAATGACGCTCAGGTTCACCGCCGTGCATTGCTGCACCTTCTGCAAAAGCATGACCGGCTCTAACATTTCGCTTCCACCATTGAGCAAACTTAAACATCTGAGCATCATGCAAAGTCATCTCTGCATCTACTCGCAAAATTTTCCAATTATTTTGTCGCAATCTTACACATAATTCTGGTTCTTCACCGGCAATTAAATTGTCATTAAACCCCCCCACTTGTTGTAAAGCTTTCACCCGCATCATAGCATCGCCACCACAAGCTTTTGCCTCACCAATGGGTGTATCCCACTCTATATCACAGAGCAAATTATAAATGGAAACTTCGGGAAAACGTTCCCGCCGGCGACCACAAACTACTGCCAAATGAGGCTGATTTTGCAATTCCTTAACGGCGGTTTCTATCCACCCATCAACTACCTCGCAATCGCCATCAACAAACTGCACAAATTCAATTTCTGGAGCAATTTGCAATAAGTGATGAAAACCGGCATTTCTGGCTCGCGCCGCTGTAAAAGGAATCGATAAATCCAACTCAAGCACACTCACACCCAAACCGCGAGCTAATTGCACACTGCCATCAGTTGAACCCGAATCTACATAAACAATTTGGTCAACTTTTCCTAAGACAGAAACCAGGGAGTTTTTCAAGCGTTCGCCTTCATTTCGGCCAATTGTAACTAATCCTATTTTGCTCATTTTGCCTCTGTTTTTGTTGGAATAAGTTTTGCCGGAATTCCTACTGCTGTACTACTTGCAGGAATATCAGAAAGGACAACAGCATTCGCACCAATACAAGCATCATCGCCGATAGTTAAATTGCCTAAAATTTTCGCACCGGCACCTATATTTACACGATTTCCTAATTTTGGTGCATCAAAAGGCCGGTCTAAATAACGATTCCCCAAAGTCACACCTTGACGAATAATACAATCATCGCCAATCACGGAATAACCATGAATAACTATCCCACTTTGATGCTCAATAATTACACGCCGGCCCAGTTGGACAGTGTAGGGTAATTCTATGCCGTAACCATTACGGATTTTGCGATATAAAGAACGATAAAGCACACTTAAAGGAGCGCGAAAAATCAAGGGTTTAATGGTCATTCTCCACGCCCCAAAACGCTGCACAGCAACGGCACGAAATCCGGGGAGCGTCCAATCGCGTCCGTGTGCGATCCAATCTTCTTTAATTTGCGCCCAAAGTCCTAATTTTTCTGGTTCTTGGCTCATACTTCCACTCCTTTTAAAACAACACTATTACGGATAAAATCAGTTAAAATTTGTGGCGGATCGCTGTCTGGTTTGCGCTGAATAGAACGCCGCATCCGCCATAAAACGAATCCAAAAACCCATAGTGCATCTGCAACCGCTGCATACAACCGGCCATAATTTTTGACAAAAAATCTTTTACGAGAATCAAACCAAT
This sequence comes from Ancylothrix sp. D3o, assembly GCF_025370775.1. Lineage (NCBI taxonomy): Bacteria > Bacillati > Cyanobacteriota > Cyanophyceae > Oscillatoriales > Microcoleaceae > Ancylothrix > Ancylothrix sp. D3o. Next base: position 96,100 of record NZ_JAMXEX010000003.1, read on the forward strand.
AACCCGGTAATCTTTTCGGCGGTTTTTTGGTATCTGTGACACCGGAACTTTGCCCGACTAAATGCACTACCCGACTTGCCGGCACATACCAACATGGCCACCCGGCTTTATTTGCTGATAAACAAAAGTCTTCTTCTTCAAAATACATAAAGTATTTTTCATCGAGTAAACCAATGCTTTCAAATACTTCTCTGCGGATAATCATACTCGCACCGGCCACCCAATCTGTGACGCAATTTTCATCACTTACAGGCGGTGCAATCACCCATTTTGATAATAATTTTGTTACTACTCCTAAGCGCAATCCATTATCAAGTTCACTTTGGATTGTATGAAAGCGAAATGCTGAACATTGCGGGGTGGTATCGGGGTCTTCTAACCGACTGCCGGCAATCCCAACTGTGGGGTTTTCGTCCATAAAATTAACCAAAATTTCTAAAGCTTTTGGTCGGACAATTGTATCGGGATTTAGCAGTAAAATATATTGAGGTGGATTGGCTGATTCTAAAGCTTTGCGAATCACAGCATTATTGCCATAAGCATAACCGCCATTGCGATCTAAAGGCATAAAAGAAACCCAATTTTGCCAATTTTCGCTTTTAATGGCGCTGCTTATTTCCTCAACAGAATTATCACCAGATGCGTTATCAGAAACGACCACATGAGTGCCTGGTAACGCTTGTATCTCACTTTCTAGGGAGCGTAAACAATCGATTGTGAGGGCGGGTGTGCGATAGTTGACAATCACTACCAGCAACCGAGTTGCGCTGTTTTGGGGAAATTCATTAACCATTTTCTATTTTTCTCCTATTAAAAAAGTTAACTAACTGTGATTGGTTCTCGATTGAATTCTTCAGAATTTGGAGGGCTAAAAACAACGCTTTCTGCTGGATTTGGCTGCCGGTCTAACAAATCAAAAATCTTGCTATCTTTGCTCATTTCAAATTTGCGAGCAAATAACTTTGTCGAGTAAGCTAACCTTGTATAATCTTTGGCAACAAAAATGCGAGGTCGGGTAGGGTTGGGATTATTCCAATCGATGTAAAATTTATTATCTTTGACAATTTTTTCTTTAAATGGCGAATTAACAATCAAAGTTTGGAAGAACATTTCATCGGGAATATCCACATATTTAAAAAACTCTACAAAACCAGGATTTTGCTGTAAATAACTGTGAATATACTCGACACACTCGCGGGGTAAACAGCAAAATTGTGAACCGCGATAAGGTTCAAAACCTTGGGGAAATTGCCGTTTGGGTTTCACCGGCGCCAAAAACATTAAACTTGACCACAAGGCTGATAGAATTTTAAACCATTTTTTATTCCCCCGACAATAGCGGTTAAAAGAATTGAGATTCAGCGAACCTGGAAAAACAAACCGCAAACTGCCAAAGCGAAAATGCCAGTAATTGATATTATCATAGTTACGATTTGGCCAGCCGATAGCATCCGTTGGAATAGAATTATCTTGATATTCGAGAAAAATTTGGTCGGGGTTTTGACTAAAAAATTCTTCAATTTGGGCAGTGGATTTTACAGGGTAATCTTGACCGCTTAAAAATACAAGGCGGTCAAAATCTAGTTGCCGGTTGCAGAGTTCTTTAATTCCCTCCAGCATTGCTGCAACTATGCCAAAATCTCCCCAATAGCAAGAAATTCTTTTTGTAAACCAAACATTAGGAAAATTGAGGTTAGATGTCAGTTGGGTATAAATTTCTGGGGAAGTTTTTTTGTCAATGTGTAAGAAAAACAAAGCGTTTTCATTATTAAGGCGGTTCACCAAACGAATTAACTGTTCTGGGAACCTATGCGCGAGAATAATGTAGGCAATTTTCATCGTTTTTCCTCAAATTTTAAACAGTAATTTTTTGCGATATCGGCAAGTTAGCTTTTTCTGCCAAGCTTTGAATCACAGAACTAAGCGCAGCAGCCCAACCTTTAGAAACGTCATAAAATTGTTCTTGCAATGCTAAACAATTGCGACGTTTTTGCTCGTAAAATTCGCGGTCATCGGATAATTTTAAAATCGCATCTCCGTAAGCTTGGGTATCATTGGGCGGAACTTCCACCACCCCAGAACCTACATAAGATAAAGCCGGACAAACGGCGGAAGTAATAACAGGACGGCCTGCTAAAATTGCCTCAGCCACCACTTGATTAAACCCCTCAACAAAATCTGTAGTTGTGGGTACAATCACTGCGTGAGAACGATTAAACATTTCCCTCATTTGTGGTTTATTGCAATAACCATAACAAACAAAAGTTGCCGTTACTCCTGCTTGCTGTGCAGCGAGACGCAAAGACTCTAACTGCGAACCATTTCCGCACACATCAAAGGTGATATTTTGGCGATTTTCGGCGGCGAAACGCTTGGCAATTTCTAATAAATCAAAAACACCTTTATCACGTTCAATTCTGCCGGCAAATAGAACCCGAAACGGCGACGCATTGATATCAGGATCAACCACACCGGCAAATTCAGAACGTCGATAGGTAGGTAAAAATTCGACTATTGGCGCGTGTTGGTTGCCGGTTAGCTGTTTAACTTGTTCAGCAATATCCTCAGAAGCTACTAAAATTGCCGTGCAATCTTTGGCAAAAAAGCGGCGGTTGAGATTTAAAATTAACTTCTCTTTTCCACTTGGAACCTGATATTTCCGCCACAAAACACAATGCAAAGTCGGCACAACCTTTACGCCAAAAACCGGCAGTAAAGACAAAAGAAACCAATGCGTTGTTCCGTCCGCCACCACAGCAAAATCTGCCTTAAATAAAAGCGCCGAAACAATCAACCTCAACCCATACCAAATTTGTCCCAAATGATAGAAAATCCCCGACGCATTCCGACCGGGGAGTGGCCGGTGTTCCAAAGTAAAATTCGCCGCCTTCAGTAGCTTTTTATCACTACTAGACGAAATAACATAACCTTCGGCATCCAAATCGCGGCAAACATCATAAAATTGCCCAGAATAAGTTACAGAAACCTGGGATGGATCATCTTGATTTTTCGCCCAATATTCATAAGTTGTGATCACATTTCCAGGGCCGGCAGCATAAATAATCTTAACTATTTTTGTCATTATTTTTTCCTCATTTTTTATTCAAAAAACCTTATTTTTACCCTCAACGTTTTTCACAACCCTCCCACCAACAAGGATTTTTATCAATAAAATCCATCAAAGCATTATATTTTGGAGAACCCTCTTGATCTACATATTCCAAAGCACCCCAACTTCCCCACTTACCAGGAACAGCAACATCAACAAAGTGCATAAAAAGCGTGCCTCCAGCTTGTTTCCAATTGTTGAGTAATTGAGTGTACACCGCATACATTTCGGGATGTTGGTTAAGAGCAATAAAAAAATCTGTCAGTTTCTCATTATTTTCTAAACCTATTTTTCCTACAATATGCTGACCCCCTTCGTATGCAACCAATTGTAGACCCTTATCTTTCGCAACCTTTGCTTGGTAAAGAAAACTCTTCATATTCTTATCCAAACTATCGCTACTTGTGCCATCTCCTAATACATTCCCCTCTTTTAATTGTTGAAAAGCCTTTGCAAAACCGCCATCCGAATCTTGCCACCAAGATTCAATATTTTTAAGGCTTTCTTTCTCACCCAACTTTCCACTAAAATAGCCGGTCATTGCATAAGCATCTATGCCATGTTGATAGCAAGGCTTATTTCCTTCCGCCACCCACAAAGGACAGTCTAAAATCGCTTGTTCCAAACCTTGCCATCCTGTTTGCGTGGCAATAACACACTTAACCCGCTGTTGTTCATTCTTAAAAACATCTTTCCAAATATCACAAGTTTGAGCAGTACGCATACCGTACCAATTCATATAAGACTCACCCTTATCTTCCCCCCATTTTGCCTTTCCTTGTTGCAAAGCATATTGCGCTTGTTCAAATTGCCAATTCCATACCTCATTAGAAAACTCCACATAAGCTACAAGATTGGGGTTTAATTTTTCTTTCACCATCAAAGCAAAATTTCTGATATATTCATCCGTTGCTTGATGAGGTATATTAAACCAAGCATCAGCATTCACTTTATTTGCCAGTGCTACCATCACCTCCACCGGCGCCCCTTTTAAAGCATAAGAAACTGTCTCTGGAGTGGGCCTGTTTTGCCATTCTTTTTGCGGAGAACCATTAGTTTGCATCCAATCCATAAACCGCAAAGCTCGAAATTTTTTAATCTTATCAATAAACACAGGATTAAAAATTTCTCCACTTTTATAAAGCTCCTCATACTGTTCTTGAATAACTTTTATATTGCGAATATAATTGCCATTTTTATTAGGATCTGTAGCCACAATTTTTAACCAAATTCCCGCACCGCTGGCAGGATTAACATCAATTACATCTCGTCCTGGTTGAGATTCTGCGTCAATCTTTTTAGCATCAAAGCTATATTTAATTTCGCCCTCCCCCTCATACAAAACAACATATCTGCCGCCTGGAAACTTATTAGGAATTTCCCGCAGTAATAACGTTCCTACCGTCGTATATTTGGGAGAATCTTCAGGACGTGGCAAAGATTTTACCCAGCCATTTTCATCTAAATCTAAACTGTCATATTCCTGACTATCCCACTCGCCTTTTTCACAATCAGGCTGACCCGCTTCACATTGCGTTAACCACTTCCTTGAGGCTTTAAAATGATCTAAAAAAGGTAACTCCGTTGACCAATCAGCAATGGCATTTAAACCCACACCCAAAGACGAATTTGCATTCTCACTTTTAGTAGCTAAAGCATTCCAACCTTGCGGCTGTCCAAAAAGCATCGGCAACAGCAAAACCAACAATAAAACTCCCCCCGCCAACGATAAGAACCTTGTTTTCATTTTTGTAGAAAGTTCCATAAATACCCCCTTTTAAAAACTCTTTTTAAACCCCTATTTTTGCGGAGCTAAAGCTCGTCGTGGCCGGCGCATAGGTTCCGGTTCTTTTAACACCAAACCAACAATTCCCCCACTACTTAAAGTAAAAACCGGATTCAGCATTGCATTTAAAATACAATCCAGCATAAACAACATCAAAACCATCGCCACAACCACCGCCGGAGCAACCTTTGGATGAGCCCACAAACGAGGAGGATAACGCAAAATAAATAAACTTGCCACCGGCAACAACATCGAAGCAGTTAAACTCACCAAACCCACTAAACCATTTGCTCCAAAAGCAATAATCCACAAACTATCTGTAACAGAAATATCCTTTCCATTCTCATCATAAACACGCGACCGGCCCCACCCTCCCCAACCAAAAATCATCCGTTCTCGCGCTTTTTTAGAAAGGATTTCTTCATTATCTAAACGAAACTCAAAAGATTGAGCCCGTTCAGCATTTGTTGCTTGGGTAATAATCGGAACAATATCCTTACTAGAAATATTTCCACTCACCCCATTGTAGACGTAATAACACATTCCAAACATCAAAAGAAACACCGGCAACGCCGTTCCCAAATACTGACCAGCAAACAAAAATAAAAGCCCCATCACCAAATAAAAATAAGCCCCCGTTGACTTCACCAAAACCACCGTCACCACCAACAACCCCACCAACCAACTCACCGGATAACCCCAAATATCTCGAATAGCTTTTGTATGCCATAACCAAATTGCCACCAAAGTCGCCGCCATCATCCACATCCCAACCATCAAACCGGTTTCCATAAAAACCGTCGGTCTATAACCCCCATACCGCATAACCAACGCCCAGTTAACAGTTTGATTAAACCCAAAAATCCACTGGTGTAATTGCGGCCCTAAACGAGTTTCTGCTAAACATAAAGGCACATAAACCAAACCCCCAATTATCATCCCAATAGCTAATTCCCGCATTCCGTTTAAACTATTGAGATAAATGCGCCCCAAAAAATAAGGCAACCCCCAAGTAACAGTTTGGTCAAGTGTTGCAGAAAGTCCATCATAAGGGCCCAAATCATTCGTCAAAGACGACATCATAGGGCACAAACACCAAACCAACATCGGCACATCTAACCAGCCAAATTTAAACGAATTAAAACGCTCAATATCATAAACAGCCGTAGCCAGCAGGATGCCATAACAAGTCGCCGACATTTTCGTGTAATCTGGCAAACCAGGCAGAGGAAATTGACCCAAAGGCAAAAACAGCCAAGCCGCAATAAAAGCAATCACAAGCGCCCGCTGCGTTGGAAACTGCGTGAATAAAAAAAACACAGCCGGAATCCAACCTAACATCACCAAATTACCGATAATATTCATCTCAAAAACCTCTGCCGGTTGCCAAAAATTGCGCTTTTTTACTTCTTAATTACCGCATTCTTTAAATCAATAAAAATCGGCGGAACCAGCTTTTTCACAAACGTTTTCATCTTTTCTCCTGTCGATGTTTCTTCCTCCTTGAAATTATCTGTCGGACGAGCCTTAAACACAGTTGAATGACCTTCTTCAGCAATTTCGTGAGCCGGTCGGCCATTGCTGTAATAATAAAGCGCCAAAGACTTGCGAGTTTGCCCTTCAGGACAAGTCAAAGGTTCAGGATGACCGTGATAAGAAAAATCCGTCGTGCTGAAAACTACACAGCGGTTAAAAATTGGCAAAATTTTCTTCTCACAACGCGTCATTTCGCTATCCCATAACTCCAAATAACCGCCGTATTCTTCCTGCCAATTTTTATTAAGATAAATCAGCAAATTTAACCTACGATCTAACTTAAGCTGCCCGTGTTTATTAAAATCAACGTGCATTTTCAAAAAGCCGCCTCTTTCAATTTGGTGTAAACCACCCCCCACAAAATGCGGGTCAGGAACCAACCCATCAATGCCGGTAAGCTTTTCCAAAAAATTAATAAACGTCGAAGAATTCAACTGATACAAAAGCAAACGAGTTTTGTCACCCATTTGCATTTCTCCCTTCGAGGCCAGCTTTTTCTCCGCCGAATTTTCAAACTTTTGCCAATCAATAGATTTCGGTTTGGGAAACTCCTCTAAAATTCCCTCTAAAACCCATTCCGGCAAAAAATTATCAATCACTATGTGCGGGAAAGGTTGCGCCGCCGCATACTCCTCCCGATGTTGAAGCGCCAGATTTTGCAAATATTCAGGATCAATGCAAAATAATTGAGAATTAGCAGTTGTAACAGTCATCTTTATTTTCTCCTTATCCAGGGTGTTCCTGATCAAATTAAACAACCAAAAAGCTAAGCTTGGCATCTACCCAAAGCATCACATCCTCACATTTTCCAGCCGTTGAGATCCCGACTGGCCCTCTTGAGAAACCGCCTCAAAAAGCGCAGCTTCAAAACGATCCGCTGCATCTTCCCAAGAATAACTTGTCGCTTTCTGATAAGCAGTATCCGACAAAACACGCCACTCACTTTCTGGCATTTGACAAACTTTGATAATAGCCTTTGCCATATCTTCGGGATCTTCCGGCTTCACCAAAATTCCCCCACCATTTGCCAACAATTCCGGCGCCGCACCGGCAGGCGTACCAATCACCGGAGTCCGACAAGCCATAGCCTCCAAAATTGGCAAACCAAACCCTTCTCGCCGCGTTCCAAAAAGCCACGCATCACACTGACTATAAAAATCCTTAAGTTGCTCATTTGGCGCACAATAAGCATAATTTGTATCTTTTGGCAGAGGCAATTCTGGCAGAACTTTTGCACTCCCAAACGCAACTAATCGCAATTCAGGAATCGTTTCCTTAGCAATTCTGAACGCTTCTAAAGCAATATCACATCCCTTTGATTGCATCGTAGTGTACATAATTCCCACCGTAGGCACCGGCTGTTTTCCTCGCACCGGCGCATAAAACTTATCAGTTTCTACACTATTGAGAATCAACGCCAAAGGTATTTGATTAAAACGCTCTTTTAACAAATCCCGAACCCAACCGGCAATCACAATTTTAGGAATAGGCAAAGCGCAAACCGCATCCACATCTTTTACGTCACCTCCCCATATTTCATAATCTTGGAAAAAATGCACCTTCACACCTTTAGAAGGCGATAAATGCCACACCCAATCCCCCGTTTCCCACCAAGTTGCAATCACCACATCTGCATCAGGTACATCCGCATCTACAACCGGCCTGTAACTTTCTGTCAACTTCCGAGGAATATCTAAATGATCAAAATGTGACATCGGATTTACCGTAATCCAACCCTTCCCCCGAATCAAAGACCGCAATTGATCGCGTAAAGAAGGCTGCCATTTTGCCCGCGATACCAAAAACACCTCGTGACCTCTTTTTTGCAAATGCTCCGCGTAAATCGCAATCACACGATCTCCACCGGCTAAATTAAACCCACTTCCTAAAACAAACGTAATTTTCATAGTTTTGTCATTGGTAATTTGTCCTTTGTCATTTGTCAAGCGTAAAAGTAAAAAATTAACTCCTTAGTTTGACAAAATTTCTGAGAGTAACTTTACAAGTTTGTCGTGCTGATGGCGGCGACTATAATTTTGTAAAATTAACTCCCGCCCCGCCTTTCCCACAGATTCCCGCTTGGCTTCATCTTGCAGCAAACTCACACAAGCTTTTGCAAAATCGACCTCAGAATCAGCAACAAAAATATCTTCATTTGGGGTAATTTCTAAACCCTCACAGCCTTTTGATGTACTCACCACCGCACAGCCATGAGCCATTGCCTCCAAAATTTTAATCCGAGTGCCGGTGCCATACCTCACCGGCGCAATACAAACCGGCCCCGAAGCATAAAATTTTCCCAAATCCTCCACAAACCCTAAAACTTCGATTCCGGGCCTACTAGAAAACTGCCCGCGTAAATCCTCATCTATCCCTCCCACAAACACACATTTACAAGCCATTGACTCCCGAACAATCGGCCATATTTTGTCAACAAACCATTTAGCACCATCGCCATTTGGCGAACCCACACCCCCACTCATATTTCCCACAAAAAGCAAAGTCGGAATCTCACTTTCTGTGCGGTTCACTTCGGGAACTTCTACACAATTTGGAACCACAAAAACTTTTTGAGGAAAAAATGCCTTAGCATCAATTTCTTGACAAACAAAAGCAGCCTTTGCCTTTTTAACCGCATTTATTTCATAGCGGCGTAACTTTTCCAAATCCCAACGACTGCGCCAGTCAATTTTGCCTCCATCAAATGCCCTTACCTTGTCAGCTTGCCTCAAATGTTCAGGATCATCCACATCCAAAATCAAACGGGGATGATTTAACACACCGGCAACGCGAGAAAAATCAATTCTGTAACCAAAAATCGCATCAAACTTGTCAAGTTTTAACTGAGAAATTTGAGAAATTGGCTTATCGCAACAATCACCCCGGTGCATTCGTGGCAAAGGAGAAAGCAAATCATCCCGCAAATTTTTTAAGCGATTTGTAGGCCACTCAAAAGGTCTTTCCAGAGGCAAAATTCCGGCGGCAAAAGCTGGACGATCCACCACACCATCACAATCAAACAAAGCAAGCGTTACATCAGCAACTTCTGCCAAAGCTTGCAGAAACATATTTTGGCGAACCAGATAACCGGCACCCCCCCGCCAGGGAACACCTACTCCGACATACAAAACTGATTTCATAGCCATGAATGTGACAGAAGAGAGTGATTACAGACCGACGACCGGAAGAGCAAAGCCCAAAGAGTGACGAAGTGCTAACACCGCGCCCAGCAAACCAATAAATAGCAAAGTTGACCACAAATCCTGCCACAAACAAGCCAATTTTTCGCGCCACAAGCCGTAAGTAATAGCGATATAGGGAGGAATATTACTCAAAGAAACCGCGCTGACAGCGCCAAGATATCCCCACAAAGCATAACCACCAGGAATTCCTATCGCCAAGGCCAAAAAGCTGAAAAAACAACCCAAAGCAACAAAACGAGGATTACCAATGGCAAACAAAGCCGCATCAATGGTTTGGGTGAGGACTATCGGCCAAATGCCCAAAGCCAACACCGGCAACATCCACGCCGCATTTTCATAGCGCTTATCGTATAAAAAACTCACCGCCAAATCGCCAAAGCCAACCACCACCGCCAAAATCACCGCCATTCCCACTAAGAGCACGCCGCGATTTTTTTCAATTTTGGCGCGTAATTCCCTGCGGGGCAGGTCAGCAAATTTAGAAAAAGCCGGGAAAATGACTTTATCGCTGATAGCTAAGATCACTTGGCGGGGTATGTCTGCCAGGGTGAAGGCAATGCCATAAATCCCTAACATTTCAATGGACAGGACTTTACCTAAAACCAGTCGGTCGGTTTGGCCCGCCAAAAAAGTCATGGCGGTGGAAAGAAAAATCCATTTGCCAAAGGAAATTAATTCTTTGGATGCTTCTGGTTCCCAGGCGAAGCGGTTAGGATGTCCAGAGTTGAGCCGGTGACTCCAAATCATTTGAACCGTAAGACTCACCATGCTACCCGCCACCAACGCCATAATCGACGGATGGAAATAAGCCCAAACAACCATCACAACAATCGAGATAACTTGCCCCCCCATTTCATAAAGGGCAATTTCTCGCACTGCTAACTCACGGTTAAGGGTAAACAGTGCGGTGGAGTTAAAGCCGCTGATCAAGGTGTTTAAACCGACTAACGGCAGTAACCATAGCAGTTGCGGTTCTTCATAAAATTTAGAAACGGGCCAGGCAATCACTAAACAGCCTACCCATAAAACTACACTGCGAATCACCTGCATTGTCCAGGCCGTATTCAGAAATGCCGGGTCATTGCCGCGTTTATTTTGGATGATTGAAGGCCCAAGGCCAACATCAGAAAACAAATGCAGGCCGCTGATAAACACATAAACCAAGGCCATTAACCCGAATAGTTTAGGAGCCAGCAGGCGCGTCAAAATAAGGTTACTGCCGAAGCGTAAAATTTGACTGAAGCCATAGGTGGCTATTGTCCACATAGCCCCCTTGATGGCAAGCTTTTTGATTGAAACAGAAGACATGGTATTAGTGGGGTGTCAATGGTCAAACAGTCAAGAATTAATCGTCAAATGTCAGATTTTTTAAGGCTGACTTTTAACCCCTATGTGCTTATAAGGCGCTTGTTGGGACAAGTTCCGATTCAGTGGCTGTGAGTTCGCCTGTTTTGGCCCCCTGATGCTGCATCCGAAATAAACCGGCCAGTTTTGCTGCTTCGGTGGCACTGTTGTGCTGTTGTAGCACTTTCTGCGATCCAGCAATTCCCATTTGTTCTAGTTGCTGCACCGGCATCTCTAAAGCAGTTTTCATGGCTTTTGCAACCGCTTCCACCGAACCGGCTGGGATTAACCAACCAGAAACGCCTTCTTCGATCAGTTCGGGAATACCGGCAACGTAGGTACTAATGGCGGGCCGGCCCAAGGCCAGACTTTCCATCAATACCACCGGCAAACCTTCGGCAAAACTCGGTAGTACCATTACCCGCGAGGCTAAAATTTCTTGGCGGACTTTATTGGTATCTGCCCAGCCGGTGATTTCGATGCAGTTTTGCAGGTTATTTTCGGCTATGACGGTTTCGATTTCTGCTCGCAATTCTCCATCTCCGACAAGAATAAGTTTAAACTCAGTGCCGGTGGCTGCAAGGAGTTTTGCTGCTTCGACTAGCAACAGTTGTCCTTTTTGCTCACACAGCCGGCCCACACACACCAGACGAGGTGTTGCGGGGATATTTGTCGGGGGTTGGTTTAAAAATTCTTCGTCTACTCCGCAGTGGACAACATGAATTTTTGACCAATGTTGCCGGTGACAGTGGCGGAAAAGTTGGCTTTTTCCAAACGAACTAATAGCAACCACAAAGGCAGCGTTATTGATTTTTGGTTCTAAGGAGATGTTTTTGCCTCGGTCGAATTCTTCGGGCCCGTGTACTGTGAAACTGTAGGCCGGCCCCCCTAAAACCCGGCACAACATGGCAACGGTGGTTGAGTTTGTGCCGAAGTGAACGTGAACATGGGTGATTTTTTGTTTTTCAAACCACAACAGCAACACGCAGGCTTCCATTAAGTAGGCCAAATGGTGCAATACGCTGCGGTCTGCTCCCCAGCTTGTTTTGAGGGTCAGTCCCAAGGCTTGGACAAATTTGCCTGGCGCCTTTAGGGCGACTTGAAGCACACAAAGAATCGACCTGAGCATTCCAATTCCTAAAACTGCTTTGGTTTTATCTATTTCTACTCTGTCCGCTCGGTCTATCAAATCCATCTGTGGGCGGATTGAGTAACGTTCTACAGGAATACCTGCTGCTTCCAGGCTGGCTATTTCTCGCCGGATAAAGCTGTGGCTGATTTTCGGATATTGATTAATGAGGTATGCTATTTTCATTTTTTTTGTTGGGTAAGTTCTGTTTCTGAAGCTAACTCATCCTTTAAAAGGCTATTCTTCAGTAGTTTATTGGCTTTTTTGGCCGTACCTCCCATCAATGCTTGTGCCTTTTTATTGAATTGTAGAGATGTTTTGGCGCTCGTAGTTTTGGGCGCTTTTTACTTTCTTGAGTGCGCCTGTCTGTTTTCTTAATGCGTTTTTGACAATGGCTTGTGATGCCGCTTAGCTGGGCCGGTTACTACTGAAGACTGAGTTGTTACGGAAGCTTTCATTCCATAACAATTTCTTAAATTCCCCCTAGGGGGAGATTTGGATCTTGCCGTCTGAGTGATTGACTTATAGGTAAGCAAGTCTTCATTTCAGAGGAGATGAGTTCGCTTAAAAGTATTTTAGCAAACTCATGGAACAAATACTACTGTTTTCCGACCAATGAAAAGTAGATTTCTCTTGCCCTTTTAGAAAAGAGGTATGATATGCTGGTCGATAACCCCGTATGGGTATTTATTCTCTCTCTCTGGATTGCAGGCACAAAAGCTTGTTAGCGTTCGCTTCACGGCCCTTCTGGGCAATGCGTTTGCTATAGATGTTTTATCAGGTTGTAAAAAATACATTTCGTTGCAGGCGACCGCCGCTTGCAGGAAGCAGACGCAGAAATAATTGCCACCCTCTTGAGCGATAGAGTAGACATTTGATGGAAGGTCTGTAAACTTTCAATGAACCAGCAAGAAAGTCCCGTTTGCCTTAACAAAAAATAAGCGCAAGTAGGACGAAAAGAATTAAGCCTTTAAAGCAGACGGGACTTTTAGTAGGAGATAAGGAGGAAAGGTTACAAATGAGAAGAATACCAGTTTTAAATATTGGCATCGATAACTTATCCACGTCAGAATTGTTGCACAAGCTGGATTTGTATGGAGGGTTGATCTTTACGCCTAATGTTGATCACCTTGTTAAACTCCAAAACGATAAGGAGTTTTACGAAATTTACCAGCAGGCAGATTACAAAGTTTGTGACAGCAAAATATTAATTTATTTGGCAAAATTTTTAGGAACGCCTTTGCAAGAAAAAATTTCTGGTTCAGATTTATTCCCGGCTTATTACAACTACAACCGAGCCAATGAAAAGGTTAAGATATTTTTATTGGGTGCCGCAGAAGGAGTAGCGAAAAAAGCCCAGCAGAAAATTAACAAAAAAGTGGGTAGGCAGATTATTATTGGGTCTTATTCTCCGCCCTACGGATTTGAAAAAGACGAGGCGGAGTGCCAAAAAATCATTGATTTGGTGAACGAGTCTGGGGCGACAGCCTTAGCAATGGGAGTGGGTTCGCCAAAACAAGAAAAATGGCTGGCTAAAAATCGAGACAAGCTGAAAAACATCAAAGTTTTGATGGGAATTGGGGCAACCATAGACTTTGAAGCCGGTAACGTTCCGAGGGCCCCAAAATGGATGAGCGAAGTGGGGCTAGAGTGGTTTTATAGACTGAGTTGCGAACCGAAGCGCTTGTGGAAGCGATATATGCAGGATGACTTACCGATTTTCTGGTTAGTATTTTTGCAAAAATTCGGTTTTTACCGCAATCCCTTTGCCCAACAACTAGAACACAAACCCAAACAAGTTTACTCGCACAAACCGATAGGTCAGGTATTGCAAAAAGCCGGGTTAATTTCTGATGAACAAATCAAATATGTTTTGAAAACCCAAGCTAAACAACGGCACTTTCGGTTTGGAGATTTGCTAGTAATGCGGGGGTGGATCAAACCGGAAACCGTTAATTTTTTTGTCGAACACTTGCCTAAATTAGCGACAGCCCAAAATCCACAGCCGATTGGGCAGTATCTCAAGGCAGCAGGCTTACTTGAAGAATGGCAAATCAGCACGATTTTAAAAGAACAACGCCAGCATAATTTGCGCTTTGGGGAAGTAGCGGTAATGAAAGGCTGGGTCAAACAAGAAACCATAGACTTTTTCCTCCATCATCTCGGTGGGGGAAATTTATCTGTAGCTACTGAGATGGCGGGAACGATGAGCAGCAACCCGTCAATGCGGCATTCCTACGCTGCAAGTTCGTGGATCAAGTAATCGCTGTCGCCGGCCCTAGCCAAACCTGAATTTTGATTTTAAAATTTTTGGTAAAAACCTGGGTGATTTTGTCAAAAAAGTTGATACTTTTTCACCCGGTTTGCCATTGCGATTAATTTGATGACTCACTGCGGCGTTTACCCAATTTGGAAGCTATGTATATCCTTGATTTGATCTTGTTGGCAATCGGCCTGGGGTTATTGATTCCTACAGGAGTTTTGTTTGTGGAGTGCGTAGCTGCTGCTGTGGCACCGGCAAAAAGTAGGGCTGTTGAATCACGTCGTCCAACCATTGCTGTTTTGGTACCGGCCCACAATGAAGCCGCAGGCATTGGCGCGACTTTAAAAACAATTGTGCCGCAATTATTACCAACTGATCGGTTGGTGGTTATTGCCGATAACTGCACCGATAATACCGCAGAAATTGCCCACGCCTGTGGTGCCATTGCCATTGAACGCCACGACACCAATAATCGGGGCAAAGGCTATGCCTTAGATTACGGTTTAAAGTTTCTGGCAAATTCGCCGCCCGAAGTTGTAATTATCATCGATGCAGACTGCATCGTGGAAGAGCAAGCTATCGAAAAAATAGCAGGCACAGCATTACAAACTAACCGGCCGGTGCAGGCGACTTATATAATGGAACGCCCCGAAACTCCCAGCGCAAAAAACTTGATTTCTGCTTTAGCTTTTACTGTCAAAAATTTAGTGCGCCCTGCTGGCTTAAAACAGATTGGTTTGCCCTGTTTGCTAACAGGCACCGGCATGGCGTTTCCTTGGGCAGTGATTGCACAAGCCCCGCTCGCTAGTGGCAATATCGTAGAAGATATGCAATTAGCAGTGGATTTAGCGCTGGCGGGTCATCCAGCAATATTCTGCCCGGATGCAAAAGTTACGGGAGTGTTGCCAAATCAAACCGCTGCGGCTACGACTCAAAGAACCCGCTGGGAACATGGCCATTTGCAAACCTTGCTCACACAAGTTCCCCGCTTACTGCAAGGAGCTTTTAGCCAAAAACGCTTTGATTTAGCGGGGCTGGCTCTCGATTTAAGCGTCCCCCCTCTATCGCTTTTGGTGATGCTTTGGCTGGCTGTTATGGCTGTGGCAATTGTTATAAAAATTGCCGGGGGTTCTTGGGTTCCGACTTTGTTTTTAGCCAGCCTTGGGGGGTTGATTTTAGTTGCTATTTTCACCGCTTGGGCAAAATTTGGCCGGTCGGATTTTCCGCTTTCAACTCTTTTAGCGGTGCCGGTTTATATTTTGTGGAAAATTCCGGTTTATTTGGCTTTTTTGGTGCGCCGACAAACTAACTGGGTTCGCACTCAGCGAGATGCCGGGAGTACCTAAGTTAACTATCGCAAAAAATGCCGGTGAAAGGGCTTTGAGCAAGCGATAGGAAATATATTTCTTAAGTTTTTTCTTCGCTCCGATGCACTACCTATGAATACTCGCAATTTTAACAAAACCTCTGATAACTCTCCCCAAAATATAGAAACTCCTCAAGTTTCTAACTCAACAGGCTCGTTTTTAGAGTCGGGGGCAAAACCAGTACAATTTTGGCCTGAGTTTTTAAAAGATTTAGCGCCTCAAAGCCTCGGAGATTTCCTGAGTTTGAGTTCAAAAAAAAACGGTGAAGATTCGGAAAATTACACCCTGCCGGGTACACAAGAAATTGGATTATCTTTAAGGCCAACTTCTTTTTTAAAAGCAATTGCTCAAAAAAACTCGATAGAATTTTCCGTTTTGATCCAAGCCGCTTGGGCGATTTTGTTGAGCCGCTACACTGCTGAAAAAAATGTGGTGTTTGGGGTGACACCAACATCGGGAAGTTTTAATCCTTTGCCGATGCTAGTTTCTGTTGAACCCGAACAAACTTTTATCTCTTGGGTTAAACAATTACAGAAATTATGGATGATTTTGGCGGACTACCGGCACACTCAAATCGAGGAAATTAAAGAATGGCTTAATTTTCCGGCTGGGGCGAATTTATTTGAACATTTGTTAACTTTTGATGGCGATTTTCCAAGCAATTTAGATGTTAATAAATTTGGGTTGGTTGTGGCTGCTTCTGTAGAGACAGAAGTGGTGATCAAAATTCAATATAACCGGGGAAAGTTTAGCGATAGCACGATCTATCGGCTGCTTTTGCATATTAAAACTTTGCTCGAAAATATTGCCTTAAATCCAAATCAACTGATAAAGGAAATTTCCAATCTCTGCGGTGCGGAATACCATCAAATAATGGTGAAGTGGAATAAAACCGGCTACGAATATCCTGAAAATCGCTGCATTCACCAACTTTTTGAAGAGCAAGTTACGCTGCTACCTGATGCGCCGGCGCTGGTTTGTGGAGAAAAACAACTGTCGTACAATCAACTTAACCAAAAAGCAAATCAACTAGCTCATTATTTAAAAAATTTGGGAGTTTGTGCTGAGATTCCGGTTGTGATTTGTCTGGCTCGAAGTGTTGAGTTAATGGTGGCAATTTTGGCGGTGTTAAAAGCAGGCGGTGGTTATGTGCCGGTTGATCCTGAGTATCCCCGTGAACGAATTTCTTTTATTTTAGAAGATGTGAAAGCGCCGATTTTATTGACAAGCAAAAATTTGTTAAATGAACTGCCGTCAATTGAAGGGAAGGTTATTTGTTTAGATCGTTTGGAGGATGAAATTTCCACCGGCAACTCTGAGAACCCAATTTGTGAAATTACCCCGGAAAATTTAGCCTACATTATTTATACTTCTGGCTCTACCGGCAAACCGAAAGGGGTTTTAATTCCTCATCGGGGTGTAGTTAATCACAGTTGGTATATGGCAGAATTTTTTGGCCTTACCCCTGCTGATTCTGTTTTGCAATTTTCAACGATTAGTTTTGATATTGCTGTTGAAGAAATTTATCCGACTTGGTTTCGGGGGGCGACGCTGGTTTTAAGAACTGAAAATATATTAGCATCGGCGGCAGAATTTGTCAAATTTTCTCAGCAAAATCAAATTAGTGTTTGGAATTTGCCAACGGCTTTTTGGCATGAATTAGTATATGGATTTTCTGTGACAAAACAAGCGCTACCTGAAGCTTTGCGGTTAGTGGTAGTGGGGGGAGAAAAAGCGTCTGTAAAAGCTTATGAAACCTGGCGACAATTAGCGGGGGTAGAAAAAGTACGCTGGGTGAATAGTTACGGGCCCACCGAAACAACGGTGACAGCAACTTTTTATGAACCAGGGTCAGAAATACCGGAAAAATTACCGATAGGTCGGCCTATTGCTAATACCCAAGTCTATATTTTGGATGAAAATATGCAGTTGGTGCCGGTGGGTGTGCCGGGGGAATTGTATATTGGGGGTGCCGGTGTGGCTAAAGGATATTTGAACCGGCCAGAAACTACAGCAGAACGGTTTATTCCCAATTTATTTGTGACGTTCCCAGAAAATTTTTCGCAGGGGAAAGAAAATTCTGAGGCGACAAAAAATGTGTACGGTTCACAAAGGCCAGAAAATCAGAGAAATGGCGGTCAAAATTCCCAGCCAAAAGAAAATGCCTCTCGTAGCAGAGAAAATTCTAAGTTTTACCCTGGCTACCTTTACAAAACCGGCGATTTGGTCAGGTATTTAGCGGATGGAAATATTGAATATGTGGGGCGATTGGATTTCCAAGTTAAGATTCGGGGATATCGGATTGAATTAGGAGAAATTGAAAAAGCCCTCGAAGAACATCCAGAGGTAGCACAAACCGCTGTAATTGCTCATGTAGATAGCAGCGGCGAAAAGCGAATTGTGGCTTATGTAGTGGCGAAAGAAAACGGCAGCTTAGAAGAGAAAAAATTGCGGGAATTTTTGCAAGAAAAATTGCCGAAATATATGATGCCCTCGGCTTTGGTGGGGATGGAAGTTTTGCCGGTGACAGCCAACGGAAAAGTAGACAGAAAAGCCTTGCCGGTGCCGAATTTTGAACGCAGCGAGGAAGAAGCCGATTTTGTGGCCCCCCAAGATGACTTAGAATTGGAACTGAGCCTGATTTGGGAGAAAATTTTGGGTGTCAAAAATATTGGCATACACGATAACTTTTTTGAGTTAGGGGGACATTCCTTGCTGGCGGTGAGGCTGCTGGCAGAAATCGAGAATATTTGGAAAAAAAGGTTTTCGATTACAGCTTTTTTAGAAGCCCCAACAATTCAAACGCAGGCTCAAATTTTACGAGGAGAAGGATTAACTGCCAACAATTCGTCTTTGGTATTGCTGAATCGGGGTGGACAAGGAGTGCCGTTATTTTGTATTTATGGAATTTTGCTTTACCAGCCCCTTGCTCGTCATTTTGACGGCGAAAGAGATGTTTATGGGCTGTACCTTCAGGCAGAAATTGACTTACTTAAAGATGGGGTAACAGAAAAACAAAAAGCAGAATTAACAAGCGTTCGTTATTTAGCGAGTCAGTATCGCCAAATTATCCAAGAAAAGCAACCGACCGGCCCGTATTTTTTGGCCGGAGAATCCTTTGGCGGCTTGGTGGCGCTGGAAATCGCCCAGCAATTGCGTCAGCAGGGAGAAGAGGTGGCGTTGGTTGGCTTATTTGATACTTTGGCGCCGGATCTGATGACGCGACTACCCTGGCACAAAAGAATAGGGTTTCATATCGAGAATATGCAGCGAGATGGAGGACAGTACCTTCTGGGTAAGTTACAACAAAGAGTAGAGGCTGCTAAATCTCAATTTCTCAGCTATGGGGGTAAATTTACCCTTGGCTGGCAGAAACCAAAGGCAGAAATCGTGGCAACTCCCTTGCTAGAAGCGCTAACGCGCCGTGTACGAGACAACATGATCGATCAGGCAATGCAGAATTATAAGGCCGAACCTTATGCGGGTAAAGTCGCTTTATTTCGAGCGCTAGATAGTTCGCAATTTGAGTGGTATTATACTGATCCGAAATTGTGGTCTAAGGTAGCAGTAGGAGAGTTGCAGGTTTATCAAGTGCCGGGTGATCACCTGGGGATTCTCAAAGAACCCAATGTGACAGTTTTAGCAGAGTTTCTGAAAAAATCTTTGCAGCAAGGATAAGAGGCAATACCGTGAGGCAAAACAGGATGGAAGTCGAGCAAATTTCCCCAAGGATATCTGATAATAAACCGGGCAAACATTTACAAGATTTTCCCGAAGATGGGGAGCAATTGACGAGCCAATCACCGAGTAAAGGTTTAAATTTGCGCCCTTTGATGCGGTTATCTTTGCGGCGGTGGTATTTGATTGTTGGTTTCACGGCGTTGGCGGCTACAGCGGTTTGGTTGTTGGGTTTAAAAAAGCCGTCGGTTTATAAAAGTAGTTTTCGGTTATTAGTTGAGCCGGTGACTTCGGAAGCAAAATTAGCTGAACCGACAACGCTAACTCGCAGTGGAGGGATGCCGAGTGAGGGAATGTTTGCGTTAGACTACGCGACACAAATTCAAATTTTAACAGATAATCAAATGCTGTCTAAAATTTTAGAAGATGTGCGGGTTCGCTACCCTCAATTATCTTATGGTGCTCTCAAAGAAGGATTAACTGTAGAACGTGTGGGACAGGGTGATTCTGCTCGCACAAAATTAATAGAAGTTAGCTATCAAAACCACAATGCTGATGTGGTGCAGTTGGTTTTAGAGAGAACCGCTTATCGGTATTTAAAATATAGTTTAGAAGAGCGGAAAAGTCGTCTCAGCCAAGGGGTAAAATTTATCGAAGAACGGCTGCCGAAATTGCAAACTCAAGTGACGACGCTGCAAGCGCAATTGCAAAAGTTACAAGAGCAGTATGATTTGTCTGATCCCAAACAAAAAAATGATTTTTTGTATAAACAATTTCAAGATGTAACGGCGCTGCAATTAGATACGCAACGACAGCTAAAAGAAAATCAAGAACTTTATGCCAACCTTCAACAACAATTACAACTTACTCCTAGCGAAGGGTTAGCGGCAACAGCTTTAAGTGAAAATCAAAATTATCAGCAACTTGTCACCAAATATAAAGAAGTTGAACGACAAATTGCTACGGAGTCGGCGCGGTTTCAAATGGGGAGCCCGCAAATGCAAAATCTTGAAGCTCAACGCCAAAATTTGCTGGGTTTGATGCAGCAAGAAACGCAACAAATTGTCGGCGCAAATGTAACCACTTCTGGGGAAAATGGCGCTAACCTGGGAACGCAAAACCCGACTCGTTTAGTTTTAATTAAACAGTTGGTAGACACCGGCAATCAAATTAATGTGCTGGAAATTCGCAGCGCCGAAGTTGCCAAAGCAAAAGCCGATATTGAGCAACAACTTAACACAGTGCCGGCAATTTCTCGCCAGTATGATGACTTGCTACGCCAGTTAGAAATTGCCACAAAAACCCTTGATCAACTTTTAACGCAACGGCAAACGCTACAAATTGAAGCTGCTCAAAATGAGGTGCCTTGGGAATTGGTTTCTAAGCCGCAAGTATCGCGGGATGAAAAAGGCAACGCTGTGGCTGAACCGGCGGACTTGAAAAAGCAAATGACTCAGGCAATTATGGGAGGATTGCTGTTAGGTTTTCTGGCGGCTTTCTTGTTAGAAAAGTATCGCAATATTTATAATGGTACGCCTGATTTGGAAGATGCTGTAAAAGTGCCGATTTTGGGCGAAATTCCTTACTCAAATCTTGCAGCCAATCGGGTGGAAGATGGTAGGGAACAAAATAATCAGGCGCAGTTTTTTGATGCTTTTGAATCGCTTTATGCGAATCTGCGATTTTTATTTACTGACCGGCCTGTGCGTTCTTTAACTGTTTCTTCCGCCACCGCCGGCGATGGCAAATCAATTGTGGCTTTAAACCTTGCTAAAACAGCCGCAGCAATGGGGCATCGGGTGTTATTAGTAGATGCAGATTTTCGCTTTCCTCGCCTGCATCAGTTGTTGAATTTACCCAACCAAAAAGGTTTAACTGATTTACTTTCGAGCAATCAACCGGCCAATAATTTCATTCAGCGTCCCTTGGCAATGGATAACTTTTCGGTTCTCACATCTGGGCAACCTTTGCCTAATTCAATTCGCCAGCTTGCCTCGTCAAAAATGCAGTATCTCATCAAAGAATTTCAAAGCAATTATGATTTAGTTATTTATGATACGCCGCATCTTTTTAATTTGATGGACGCTCATTTTTTGGCAGATAATACCGATGGAGTTGTGATGGTGGTGGCGGTGGGCAAAACGCCGGCATCTGCTGTTACAAAAGTGATCAAACAGTTAGAAACCTATAGCATTCCTTGTTTGGGAGTTGTGGCAAATAACCTTAACCCCAAGGGCAAAAAAGCCCTACCAGCCACGCCGCCGGAAATGCTGGATGAGGTGGTGGTTGGTTAGGAGATGGTGGTTTTTTATTAACGGAACTGCCGAAAGGCGCAGTTAATAAAAAATCGCCCTTGTGGCAAAAACCCCTACCAGCAAAGCTTTAGCGTCCCAAAAATGTTAAAATAGCAACGATTGCAAGTTGGGAGAAACACCACACATGGGACGCCGCAAAGCCACCGTTACCTATACCGTAAAAGCCCACCCAGGAGTTACTATTACGGTGCCGGGAAAAGTTGATGATCAAAAAACCAGAGCAAGTGCGCTCGATGAAGCCTTGCGCTTGATGACAGAAGAAACCGGCCCGCTGGATAGTGATAGTTTCCCCGATGGGTTGGGAGTGGAAGATCTAATTTTTGTCGAAGCTTCCCACTCCGGGCTAACCGAAGCCGAAGAAACCCGGACGGAAAGAGAACTCGAACCTATGGAAAAAGCGGCAAAAACTGTTGCTGAATTCACGCTAAAACGGGCGGCTTTGCAACAACAACAAGCCAGCGCCCAAAAATATTTAGGGTTAATTGAGGCTGTATTTTCTCTGCAACCCCTCAGCGAAGAACAAATTGAAATGGCAACCGATAAAGCCTTCCCCAAAACTATCGAAAATTTAGCCATTGCCAAAATAGAATTTGATAAATTGCAGCCGCAAGCTGAAGACGCCTGGAAACTCTTAAAACCGGCCTTTTCCGCCGCTGAAGAACAAAAACCAGCGCCCAGCAACGGCACTAAACGGGAAAGTGAGCCGGTGGCCAAGGTAAAATAGCTGGTTGTCAATGGTCATTTGTTAAGGGTTTTTTGCCCCTAGACTAATGACTAATGACAAAACAAGGTAAACTCTAATATTGCACGTTAAATAGAGTCACCCGACTGCACGGAGTGAAACCTTGGGAATCGAGTTACGCAGTTATGTATATTTAGACAATTTGCAACCCCAGCACGCGGCGTATATCGGCACCGTTGCTCAGGGGTTTTTGCCATTACCGGGGGATGCGTCTTTGTGGATAGAAATCTCTCCGGGGATAGAAATTAACCGCATTACTGATGTGGCATTAAAATCTGCTACTGTGCGTCCTGGCGTGCAAATTGTGGAGCGACTTTATGGCCTCTTAGAAATACATTCTAGCAAACAAGGCGAAACGCGAGCCGCCGGCAGTGCAATTTTAGATATGCTTGGAGTGCGCCGCGAAGAATGTATTAAACCGCGTATTATTTCCAGCCAAATTATTCGCAATATTGACGCCCACCAAACGCAACTTATTAATCGTACCCGACGGGGACAACTTTTGCTGGCAGGACAAACGCTTTATGTGCTCGAAGTTGAACCGGCAGCTTATGCCGCACTGGCAGCCAATGAATCAGAAAAAGCAGCCTCTATTAATATATTAGAAATTCTGCCGGTGGGCAGCTTCGGACGTCTTTATTTAGGCGGAGAAGAACGCGATATTTTAGCTGCATCACGCGCTGCTATTGGTGCTATTGAAAATATCCCCGGACGAGATAGCCTTGCTGCCGGTGCGGGAAGGAAAGAATAAAAAACAACCAAAAACAAGAGAGTGGTGTCGTGATGCGATACATTGGAAAATTGGAAACTTGGGATTAGAAAAAAACCGGCTCATGGCAAATCAACAACATCTGGCACTGCTCAAACAAGGCGCAGTTAAATGGATTGAATGGCGCATCAAAAATCCCGACATTGAACTTGATTTAAGCGAAGCTTTTTTGAGTGGGGCAAATCTTCGCGGTGCCCAATTGCAGGGCGTAAATTTGCGACACTGCGACTTAGGCAACGCGAAACTAATAGCAGCTAATTTAAACCAAGCAAATCTCAGCCTTGCCAACTTATGCGATGCTGCCCTTGTGGAAGCTTGTTTAAATTCCGCTAACCTCACCGGCACTTATTTAATCAATGCCTTACTCAATGACAGTGATTTAACTAATGCCAATTTAATTGGTGCTGATTTGACTGGGGCAAATTTAACTGCTGCTGATTTAAGTTCGGCAAATTTGGTGGGTGCAAGTTTAAGAAAAGCCATTTTGCGCGAGGCAAATTTGTCTGGGGCAAGCCTTTCTCACGCCAGCGTCCAAAATGCCGAATTTATTAATGCTTATTTGTATAAAGTTGATTTCCAAAAAGCTAATTTATCCGAAGCTTATTTGAATGGATCTTATCTTTTTAAAGCCAATTTTACTGAGGCTGATTTGAGTGGGACAGATTTACGCTATTGCAACTTAAGCTATGCAAATTTGACTGGTGCAAACTTAAAAGGGGCAAAGTTGCGAGGGGCAAATTTAAAAGGGACGATTTTGGCAGGGGCTAATTTGGCGGGCGCTACTATGTCGGATGATACCTCACAGGAATGATGCGGAAATTACGCAAGCAAACTCAATAATAGTCGGCCTGGATTAGAAGTTTTCTGTGATAAAACAAGAGGCCGGTAGAAATGAGAATCGCTAAAAAACTAGACAAAAATCAGAAAAACAAACCACATAAACCAGTTAAATTGTTCCGGGGTAGATGGGATAGGGGAGTTGAGCTTTCTAAGATTTGCACAACTCCTCTACGCAAATACACGGAACTTTTATTTAAAATCCCACAAACTTTAAAGAATTTGATAGGGTTAATTATGAAGATATCACTCAAAAGGTAGAGGCAATCAACCGACCTCACTGTTACTTTAGAGAGTAGGTATCCGAGAAACAATCGAGCAGATACTTCGGGTTTCTGCCATTTAGTCCATGTCGAATTTGAGTAAAAATTAAGCTCAAACTCCAGGGTTGTATCTACCCAAAAATCTTTTACCTGGAGTCCACAAAATGTCTGTAAAATTATCTTCAACCCTTACAGAGAAAAACCTTCAACCCACTCCTGCTCGTTCTCTTGTCGTCATTGATAAAGGCGTAGAAAACTACCAAAGTCTCGCCGCCGGCTTGCCTCCCAACACCTCAGTAATTTTCTTAGAAAGTAATGCCAATGGCATTGAAACCATCACGAAAGAATTAGAAAAATATGCGTCACAAAATCAAAAAATTGATGCAATTTCTATTTTTTCTCACGGAAGCGCCGGCACTTTACAACTTGGCAACACAACTCTGTCAGCAGATAGCCTTGAAACTTATCAAATTCAACTGCAAAAATGGCAAACAGCCCTGAGTGAAAAGGCAGATATCCTGGTTTATGGTTGTGATTTCGCGGCTGGAAATGGCAGTGAATTGATTAACAAGTTGAGCCAAATAACCGGCGCTGATATTGCGGCTTCGACTGACTTAACCGGCAATGCGGCAAAAGGTGGAAATTGGAATCTCGAATATAACACCGGCAACATCGAAAGCACCAACCCTTTGTTAGCAGAAACCCAGGCAAATTATCAGGGAGTTTTAGCAACTATTACCGTTACCAATACAAATGATAGTGGTAGCGGTTCCTTGCGTCAAGCAATTGCGGATGCGGTTGCCGGTGATACCATTGCTTTTAATTTACCCGCCAATTCAGTTATCACCCTCAACAGCCAACTGGTGGTTAACAAAAGCATCACCATTGATGGTAGCGGTGCAGCAGGATTAACCCTCAATGGAAACAACGCAACCCGGATCATTTATAGTGATTGGGATTGGCAAACTCCCAACGGTTTTGTAATTAATCTCAGAAACCTTACCCTTGCCAATGGTAACACGAATGATGCCGAAGGCGGTGCCGGTGTTCGCACAGGATATTTAGGGCAATTAACTGTCGAAAACGTCACGTTTAGAAACAACATTGCTCAACAAGGTGCGAGTATTCGCGGCGGAAATGAAAGTAATATTACTGTCATTAACAGTGTTTTTGACAGCAATAATGCGACTTCTGGCACAACAGGTTTAATTCGAGAACGTGGTGCCGGTGGTATTACAGCACAAGGCGGAAATTTAACAGTAACCGGCAGTACCTTTAGCAACAATAAAGGTATTGTTGGCGCTGCAATAAACATCCTCAACACCAATTCAATTATCGAAAATAGCCGGTTTCTTAATAACGATACGACAGCCGGCGTTAACTTCTCCGGCTTTCAAAGTGGAAACGGCGGTGCTATTTATACCGATGGTGCCAATTCCCCCGGAGAAGTTGGCAGTATTATCGTCAAAAATAGCCGCTTTGAAGGTAATAAAGCAGCCGGTTTGGGGGGTGGATTGTTCTTAAGTGCCTATACACCTCATACCGTTTCAATTGAAAATTCCATCATCCAAAACAACGAAGTTATCAGAGATGCCAATAACAATGCTTTGGGTGGAGGAATTTACCATCAATCTGTGCCTTTAACTTTGACAAATTCTGCCCTTGCTAACAACAAAGCTGTTTATCAAGGAGGAGGTTTATGGTCAGATAAAGGTCAAGTTACTATCAGTAATAGTACCGTTTATGGCAACCAAGTCACAGATGCCAGTACCGGCTATGGCGGCGGAATTCGCATCGGCGGAACTAGCTTACCGGCTACCATCACAAACTCAACAATTGCTAATAACCGTGCTGGGTTTACTGTAGGTGGAATTTTGGCAGATAATACCACGCCAGTGACACTGAGAAATACGATTTTTAGTAACAACACTGCCGGCAATCCTTGGAATATTCAATACAACACCAACCGCGAATTAATCGATGGTGGTGGAAATATTCAATTTCCTGCCAAAGCTACGACTTTAGGCAATGATTATAACGCCACTGCAAGCATTACGATTGCCGATCCAAGATTGGGAACTCTGCAAGAAATTAATGGCGCTTTGGTGTTACCATTGCTGCCAGGAAGTGCTGCCATTGATGCAGGGGTAAATGTGGGCGCACCGGCAACGGATCAACGCGGTTTAGCACGTCCACAAGATGGTGATAATAATGGTTCGGCGTTGGTGGATAGTGGGGCTTATGAATTGGCGGGTAGCAGTCCAGAAATTCAAGTTTTGGAAGGCGCTACGGCGATTGCAGATAATTCCACAACGGCGATTAATTTTGGAACCACGAATCTAAGTACGCCAATTTCTAAAACGTTTACCGTCCAAAATATTGGCACTTCCGATTTAACTCTAAGCGGTTTATCATTGCCTTCTGGCTTTAGTTTGGTTGGCACTTTACCCGCTACGGTTGCTGCGGGGGGAACTGGGAATTTTGGTGTTCAAGTTGATGCTTTAGCAGCCGGCAATTTGTCGGGTGAAGTTTCATTTATCACCAATGATACTGATGAAAATCCTTTCAATTTTGCGATAGCCGGTGTTGTCAATTCTCCGACGCCAGATCCGACGCCAGATCCGACGCCAGATCCGACGCCAGATCCGACGCCAGATCCGACGCCCACGCCGACGCCAGATCCGACGCCCACACCAATAGAAGAAAATTGCCTTTCCGAGGAATTTCCCACACCGGCATTAATGCCAAATAGCGAAATTGCCACAACAATTCCTGGCACAGAAACGAATGATATCTTGATGGGAGATGCGTCAAATCAAACAATAAATAGCCTGGGAGGTAATGATATTGTTGTTGCACTGAGTGGCAGCGATAATATTGATGGAGGAATTGGCAACGATTTATTATTTGGCAACATGGGCACCGATTATATGGCCGGTGGTGAGGGGAATGATACAATTTTTGGAGGCAAAGATAACGATGCAATTCTGGGAGGAATTGGCGACGATATTCTGTTAGGAGATATTGGCGACGATACCCTAGATAGCGGTTCCGGAAATGATTTAGCCTTTGGAAATATGGGCAATGATTTTATTGCAGCCGGTGATGGGAATGATACAGTTTATGCCGGTCAAAATGATGACATTCTCAAAGGAGAATTAGGCGACGATATTCTACAAGGGGATGTTGGCAACGACAGCATTTCTGGAGGAGATGGAAAGGATTTGCTATTTGGCAATCAAGGTGCCGATTTAATCGATGGATGTGATGGGGATGATACCCTGTATGGAGGCCAAGAAAACGACTCTTTGATGGGGAATACCGGCAATGATTGGGTTTATGGAAATGCCGGCAACGATTTACTCGATGGTGGCACCGGCAATGATACCCTCATCGGCGGTAATGGAATAGATACCTTTGTTTTGGGTTCTCAAAAAGGAATAGATGTCATTACCAATTTTGAAATTGGGGTTGATTTCATTGGGTTAAGTGGAGGCTTAACGTTCAACGATTTAAACCTCACAGCCATTAACAATGACACCACAATCGCACTAAAAACCAGTGGTGAAATATTGGCGCAATTAAATGGCATCCAGCCAGCGTCTTTGACAGAGCAAAATTTTAGCCTGATTTAATATAGGGCTTAAGCAAAAAAACCCTGGTTTCTTAGAGAAACTGGGGTTTTCTACCCAAATCTTAGATTTGGCGATTTAGTTGTGATGAAAAACCTGGTTTGTGAATGTCACTCCCCAAACCCGAATTAAAAGAACAATCAAGAAACCTTCGTCAAACCAACATTAGCCGGTGCAACCGTAGCCACACGAGGGGAAGCAGAAACCGATGTTTCACGCGGACGAGGTAACAACAAAGACAAAAATTGTTCATCCATAATAGAACTGGCTAAAAGACGTCGGTATAAATCACTTAACTGGATAGCAACTCCCGCCCAGCTAAAATTTTGAGTTACCCGAACCGGCGCCAAACGTCGCAATTTTCGAGCCCATAATTCATCCATTAAAATGCGGTCAATTGCCGCCGTAAAACCGCTAACATCTTGAGGAGATACTAACAAACCGGTTTCTTCTGGAATTACCGTAAACTTCAAACCACCAACATTTGAAGCCACAACCGGCGTACCACAAGCCATTGCCTCAATAGCAACTAACCCAAAAGGTTCATAATGACTGGGAACCACACAAACATCAGCAGCCGCATAATAAAGGGGCAAAATATTGTGATCCAAACGCCCAGGAAAAATCGTTTGTGCGCTGAGTTTTAATTCTTCAACAAGTTTTTCAATGCGCTGGCGTTCGCGTCCATCTGCGCCTTCTTCATCACAACCGCCGGCAATAATTAAGCGGAATTTTCCTTCTTTTCTGGCTTCAGAAATTGCACAAGAACGTACTAAAGTTTCAATACCTTTGCGAGGGTCAAACCGGCCCACATAAAGCACAATTTGCTCATGGTGATCTAGCCCTAATTTTGTTCGCGCCTCCGCCTTTGGCAACACGCGGAAATTAGTAATATCTGTCCCGCAAGGAATCACCTCGACATGACCTTTTGCCGAAACTAAAGACCGCAAAACTTCTTCTTCTTGGGGGCTAGTTGCGACCACACAATGAGCTTTTTCTAAAATTTCTTGCTCAACTGCTAAACGAATTTCTGCACTGGCGGGCCGGTGGGAAACTGCTTGATATTTCACCGCACCCAAAGAGTGATAAGTATGAACTAACTGGATATTGCTTTTTTGTTTGAGTTGCAAACCCACCCAAGCCGACATCCAATAATTAGTATGAATTACGGGGTAACTTGTGCCTTCTTTAAGTTGGAACTTTTCAAAAGCCTCAACAAAAGCAGGCATATAATCAAACAACTCATCACGGGGAATAAACTTTTCTGGGCCGGCTTTTAAACGAATGGTTCGACAGTGAGGCGAATGTTGAACAATTGTCGGATCTTCTGGCTTTGTTTTGCGGGTAAACATATCAACTTGCCACCCCAATTTTGCCAAAGCTTCGCCAACTTGACGGACATAGACATTTTGGCCGCCGGCTTCTTCTTTACCAATTTCTGCCGCCGGATCGCCATGATCAGAAATTAAAGCGATTGGTTGCCGCCCCGGAATGGCCGGTCGTGCGGAAGCAAAAGGTGAAACTGAACGCTCACTTTTTGAAGGGGAAATTGGCGAAGAAATTTCCGTTTTCATTAGAGAAATCGGCTGTCCATCTTTCAAAGACATACCTGTACCCTCCTGCACCGAGTTGGATTAAATAAAAAGCCAGACGGGGGTTTTACGAGGGCTTCATACACCAGCCCTCACCCCGATATCACCTCTGCTTGATATTCAAATCGTTACAAAATGGTTGTTTACCAACCAGCCTGTAGGCAATTTTCAAGCGAGGAAATCGACAAAAAAGGTGGATTAAAATCCACCTAAACAGCACTTAAACTAGGCGTATGAAGATGACCATTTTTTGCAAAGCTTTGGCTGACAATTTGCCGGTAAACTGCTTCATATCCATCGGTCATCGCCTGGGCGCTAAATTTTTGCTGCACATAATCTCGACAAGCACGCCGGTTTAATTGCACAGCTTTATCAATGGCTGCAACGCACTCATCAACGCTATGGCATAAAAAGCCACTCAAATTATCTGCAATGACTTCCGAAGTAGACCCCAATTCCATCGCAATTACGGGGGTGCCGGTGGCCATTGATTCAATCATTACTAAACCAAAAGGTTCGCGCCAAGTAATCGGGAATAACGTTGCAACTGCATTCCCCATCAGCAGCGATTTTTGGGCGTGGTTGGCTTCACCGAGATATTCAATTTGTTTGCCGTCAATATGCGGCTTAATTTCGTTTTCAAAAAATTCTTGATCCACCGGATCTACTTTCCCAGCCATTTTTAAATGCCAGCCAGATTTCTTGGCAATTTCAATGGCTAAATGCGGCCCTTTTTCTGGAGAAAGTCGGCCTAAAAATGCTAAATATGGCGGATCTTGTGGCTTTTCATAAAATTGGTATGTGCTGATATCAACACCGTTATAAACTGTGGCAACGCAGTTTAACTTTAATCTCGGTTCCCTCTGAGCATTAGAAATGCTGACATAAGGTTGTTTGGCAGCGTGCCTAAACATTTTTTCGTTGTCGGGGGTAAAAATGCCGTGCAAAGTGTGAACTGTTGGAGTTTTGACTAAATTTGCAAACGGTAAAGCTGCACAACCCATGTGCGAGTGAATAATATCAAATTCACTTGCTTTTTCATAAACTCGGCTTAGTTGCAGCATTTCATAAATGCCGTATTCTTTTACCGAATTGTCTAGGCGAAGTGCTCGCGGGTGTACCGATTCTAATTTGGCGAGGCTAATTGAATCACCGCTTGCAAATAATGTTACTTCGTGACCCCGCCGTACTAATTCATCACAAAGTAATCCTACGACTAATTCTATACCTCCATAAGCTGGAGGGGGTACGCGCTCCCATAAAGGGGCAATTTGAGCAATCCGCATTATATACCTCCTGTTTGAGGTGAAGTAAATTTCACCCTCTTCTGTGCTGGTTAATTTTCTTTATCTGCTCTTGAACCTGCACAGGCTGTTACGTTTACACAAACTTTATATCTTTATGATTTGTTAAGCAATACGGTAAACCGAACTCAACAAAGTTCGGTTTTCAAAGTACACAGCACATCTGCTTAAAGATAGAAACCCCCTCAAACTTTAGACAGATTTTATGCTATTTTGAATTGTTTGTTTTGTTCGATAAAGATTGGGATCGCGTACTCAAAGGGATTTCGCTTTTTCCTTGATATCAGATTCAATCCTCGCTTCATAATCTTTTTTTCCAAAAATCTCAACAAATTTTGCTGATTACCCTGAGCGGATGCTTTTGATTTGTAATATTTTTTGCTTTTTCCCGCATAAAAGCCTAATTGTTAAGAATTGTTTAAATATTATTTAAAAAATTTTATAACTTTAGATATTTGGTAGGAATTACTATTTAAGTCTCAGGGTTGTTGACAACTATAGAGTTGTTGTTGTGGCCGGTTGCTAAGTGCTAGGGACAGGGGGCCGGTGCTTGCAAAAGCAATGAGTAATCTTACTTACAAACCTTTTAGGAGCCGGACTGTCTTCACAAAAATTTACTCTCAACCCCCTTACAAAGATTTCAGTAACTTTGGTAACATTTTTGTTATAAGTCAAGAGTTTTTAACAAGAAACCCTTTATTGAAAACATAGATAGCCAGCGAGTTGAAGGAGAATAACATGGTTGCCGTACAAATTTGGAACGACGAAGCCTTTGAAGACCAAGAAGCCATTACCTATCGTGCCGGTCAGAAAGTCGAACTCAAGAACCGACCGGGGAAGGTGTACACCATTGCCGAGTATGATGCGATGATGGTGCCGCCGGTGTGGCTAGAAGGCGACGCCAAACCCCGCTATCCCGAAGAATTAAACCTAGTTCAACAACGCCCCGTCAGCATGGGCTCAGTCAACCTCCCCAGTGGCTGCAAAATTCACTACATTGATTTTCAAGGTCACGTCAAAATTCTCAGCAAGACTTGTTAAAGTGGATTTCAACTCGGCAGGCTTTTCGGGCCATTGACTCCATTATTTTAGATCGTCGGCCAATCTCACAGCGCGTGTGGGTTGCCGGCGATTATTTTATTGGCCTGTAACTTGTGAGGTACGGAAGCTCTCACAACCAAGCCACAAAGCACTTTATCAAAAACTTAATGGCAAGAACCGACTGTTTTGGAGGAGATGTATATAAAATAGGGCGAAATTTTTACGAATTTGTGCAGAATTTCTGTTTGGGAAGAAAAGCTTACGAAGTTCTCCCCGAATTTATGCAACCAGACTTAGAAAGTATCCGACCTACAGAGGGCCGGTTTAAACTGGTTTATTAACAATGTGTTATTTTGTTTGTTTATGATTCATCTTGCTACAAAACCGGCCCGCCTCCTATCCCTTGATGTCTTTCGCGGTATCGCCATCACCGCCATGATCCTCGTCAATAACCCCGGAAGTTGGGATTATATATATCCCCCCCTCAAACACGCTAAATGGCATGGTTGCACCCCCACCGACCTTGTTTTTCCCTTCTTCCTCTTCATCGTCGGTGTCGCAATGCCATTATCCCTATCTAAATACACCCCAGAAAACCGGCCCACCAAAACCGTATATCAACGTATTATTCAGCGCTGTTTAATATTATTTGCTCTTGGTTTATTCCTTGCCATTCTTTCCCTCACCCTTGATGCCATCTTTAACAGCAAACCTTTTGATATTTCTACTCTCCGCATCATGGGAGTTTTACAACGAATTGCCCTTTGTTACCTTTTTGCTAGTTTGATCGTTCTCAACTTCTCGCCAAAACAACAATTTTTAACCAGCGCTATTATCCTAATAGGATATTGGTTAGCACTGCAATTTATCCCCGTCCCTGGCTATGGCACCGGCAACCTATCACCCAACGGAGAAGGCACCCTCATCGCCTACATAGACCGGCTCATTCTCACCCCTAAACATCTCCTTAAACCCAATCCAGGTTTCGATCCAGAAGGACTCCTCAGCACCCTTGCTGCTATCGTAAACGTATTAATTGGATACTTCACCGGCACCTATCTTAAACAAAACCCCAAACCCCAAAATCAAACCTGTATCCTCTTAATTATCACCGGCCTTTCTTGCCTCATTATCGGGCATTTGTGGAGTTATCTTTTCCCCCTCAACAAACAACTTTGGACAAGTTCATATACTCTTTATACAAGCGGATGGGCCTTATTATTACTTGCCGCACTTTACTACATCATCGACATTCGCAACGTGCGAAAATGGGCAAAATTCTTTGAAATCATGGGATTAAACGCCATTTTTCTCTTTGTCGGTTCTGGAATTGTTGCCCGTTTTCTGATTAAAACTCACATTGGGGCCGGAGACAAACCCCCCACAACTTATACTTTTATCTATGAAAACTTGTTTCGAGCCTGGGCCGGCCCCCTCAATGGTTCTCTAGCATTTGCAATTTGTACAGTAGTTTTTTGGTGGGGAATTTTATATTTTATGTACAAACGTAAATGGTTTTTCAAAATTTAATCTCAGCCAGATAACACTTATATAAAAAATAAAATTGCACCCCTAACAGCAACGGAGGTGTAAAAACCCTCCCCCTCCGCCCTTGCCTTATAAACGCTGTAAGATGCTTTTACCGTGAGTATCGGTACCACAAGTATTCAATAAACCGTACTCAGCACCAAGCTTGCACACCAAATCAGTTTGCCGCTCTGAAGGACGCCAAGGAGAAGGATTATTGTAAGCATAAAAAGCCTCAACCCCATCAATTCCCAACTGACGCGCCGCTGGAATTAAGTTTTCAACAGGAAGACGATACCGCTGCGGGTGAGCCAAAACCGCCAACCCACCGGCCCAGTGAATAGCCTCAATCACAGAACCGGCCAGATAATCCTTACCGTTAGTCGCTTTCCCTTGTAAATAAGGCTTCATCGAAGAACTTTCGGGATTAAAAGCATAACCGAGAATATGCACCTCACATCCGAGTAAATCCGCATTGATTTCCACCCCCGTCCAGAGATGAGGTAACGAAACATCAGAAGAGGATTCCTGCCGGTCAGAAAGCCAACTTTGAGCAACTTCATAACCACCGATACTGTGATGATCAGTAATTGCCAATCCTTGCAAGCCAAACTCAATAGCCTGCTCGATCAATTCTTCTGGCGTTAACTGACCGTCGGAATAAATCGTGTGCAGGTGAAAATTATACTGATGGGGACAAGAAGCAGCACCAATGCTTTGAAAGACTTGCTTGAGTGCCGGCATATCTTGTGCTGGTGGCTTAACCGAGAAACGAGCCAAAGCAAGATTAACCGCCATAACTGCCACAAAAAAAGTGAGTTCTTGTCTACTATATCTGAATTTTTGTAAAGAGTGCGACGTCAGGGGATTAAAGATTTTAAATTTTAGATGTAAGATTTTAAAAGCCTATTAAGCACAAGGCTTTGAAGATATCGCATAGCAGAGTAGTGATAAAATTGAGCCTCATCACTTGATGCTTGCCGACAGAGCAGAACCTTAAAAAACAGCGACCTGGTATAATTAACTAAACAAAAAGTTGGGGAAATAAGCATAAATAACTACCCCAAAAAGTCAACAGCGAACTTTTTAACAGGCATCAAAAGCTGGTGGCCGGTGAGGGAGAAAAACACCCCCTCAAACCGTTAACACAGCGTAGCTCATTATTGCTCCCCTCCATTACGAGTTTCCCAAGCTTGGTTTAAAAGCTGAGTCCAGCGTTTTTGCAATTGTTTTGCAGTACACTTGAGTGTTTTGGAAATTTCAGCATCGTTCAAACCACTGCGCTTAAGTTCCATAAGCTGCCGGTCTTCAGGGGAAAGCTTGCTGATAAAAGCTTGCCATTGTTGAGGAGCCATGCCCAAATTTTGATCAAGATCCGCACCTAACCACTGGTGTACCAACTTCCAGTTATGTGAGCGAGCAAACTTTTCGACATGATATTTAAAGCGCTGTTGCAGGTAATCACGTTGGCGGGCAGTCAGACCCAAAATTTCATCAATTTCTTGGGCCGCTAAATCTTGCAACTTCAAAACCAAATAATCAACGCAATCTTTTTGACCTTGAGCTTCGAGATATTCCACCAACTCCGCCACCACGCGGTCGCGCAACACAGCCTCAGCCGGGTCAACCGTATCGGCCACCATTTGTTCCCGCACTTGCTGGGCCGCATGAGAACGGTTTTGCGATTCAGCTTCCTCACCTTTGGGAAACTCCACCGCTTGCTCAATGTCAAGGACGGTTTCTTCTGGTTGGTTGTTAGCAAAACCTTGAGCGCGTAAAACAATCAACTGCTGAGCACCACGTCCCAAACTAATGCGGCGTTTGGCAAACTGTTCGGTAAAAGCCATATATTCGGCTAATTCAAGCTGGGTGCGGGGTTGATAGTTTTCTGGCAGTTGGTTTTCGCGGCGGAAGGCTCGCAGAGATTCAATGTAGAAACCTTGGAGGAAGTCTTCAATCAGGTTATACCGGCCTTGAAAACCGAGACGTGAACGCAAAGGAGCAACGTGGCGGTAAACCATTGAACTGAGGTTGCTGTGCAATTCAACGCGGCCTTGTTTCGAGCCTTTTTGGTAGTAATGCAAGCATTTTTGGACGCGATGACGAGCTAAAACTTGCTGCCAAGAGCGAACTTCACCAGAGTTTTGAATGCGGGGGCTTTTTGAGCAAATGCGCTCAATTTCTCTCGCCAAGCGCAGGGCAACCTCTGGGACACTGCGAGAGCTAGAGGAAATTTTATCGTGGAGTTCTTTGATGATTAAATTAGTAAGAGAAACTGTGTCAAAACCTGGCAGGTTATCGGTTACGGCTGTTGACTGCTCGGAATTGTCACGCTCGATATTGTTATCTGAATTTTCTGCATCCGGGTTGATGCTTACGTTGTTGGAAGTTTGATAAAAAGAGTTAGTGAGTGGGGAGTTCATAGTTAAACCTCTGGTGACGCACGCGGTGGGTTGTTTAGATAAAAAGTCAGAAACCGAAGCTGAATTTTTCAGTGTTGTTTCGTTTCAACTTTCTATACTCTGAATGTATGCGACTCCAAAGGTTGATAGGGGTGCTGGTGTGTGACTACTCAAAGCGGTATTGAATGAGTTTTTGCCAAGCTTGCCAGTTACAAAAGTAACTCTAAAAAACCGATCTGGTGAGCCTCTGTTTATGAGAGAGACTTTTTTTTAGTCAAATGGTTGCTGTGTAAGAATTGTTGGCTTGTCTGGCTGCGTGAGGAAAGCGATTTTTTGGCAGGGTTTTTAGAGTGGTGCCGATAGACAGTTTTGTAAGTGTCTTTTGAAGAGATTGGTTTGTCTGGGTAAAAATCAACCGACTGCCTAAGTGGCACAGTCTCTAGGGAACTAACTTAACTCAGCGGTAATTGAGGGGGGTGTAAAAAAACCTGATCACACAAAAGTTCAGGGATGCTGGATTGGCATCAGGATAGAAAACGAGGGGGGAGTAGCCCCCCAATCTCCAATCGCCAATTTTATTCGACCGGCACAGCACCCCAGGCTGCCGCTTCTTGCCATCCTAAACCTTGGCGGAGGATGACCGGTTCGCTGCCGGTGAGGTCTAAAATTGTGGAAACTTGATAGCCTGGTTCTTCGCCGCTGTCTATAATGATGTCCACTAAGTTGTCTAGGGCGTCAAAGAGTTCGGCGCGTCCGACTTGGGTTGTGATCATCGGCTGGCTGACGTCATCGTTAAAAAGGTGGGCGGAGGTAGAGATAATGGGGTTTTCGAGGGCGTTGAGGAGGGCTAAATTGACTGGGTGATCGGGAACGCGAATGCCGGTGGTTTTGCGTTTGGGGTTCATTACGACTTTGGGGACTAATTTTGTGGCCGGTAAGAGAAAGGTGTAGGTACCAGGCACTAAATGCCGCATGATTCGGTAGGCTTCATCGGTTACTACTGCATAATGAGCGACGTTGGAAAGTGAGGGACATAGAAAGGTTAAGGGTTTTTCGTTGGACATCTGCTTGATTTGCCGGACTCGTTCGATGGCGGATTTGGCGTTGAGATCGCAACCAATTGCATACACCGTATCGGTGGGGTAAAGCATGACAGCGCCGTTTTGCAGGGCGTTTTTGATTTCTTCGATGCGGCGCGATTGCGGGTTTTTTGGGTGAATTTCGTATATTGTTGCCATTGTTGAATTCTCAAGATTTGGTAAGAATTATCGAGCAACAGCAGCAGAAGAGCTACCTTAAAGAGGCTGTTGAGCGACTCAGAGTTTGTAAGGGTTTTTTGGGAGAATTGTTTTCTGTGCTACAATTGTACGGAAAAATGAGGCTCTGGTTTTTGCCGCCAATGCTGGAGACCCTTACAATCGTTAACGTTTGTGTACGGTTTACTCAGAATTTGGTCAAGTTGTGAGGCGATTTATTAACCTTTTTCTAAGAGTTGTTTCAAGTTGTGTTTTTTGGAGTTGGTTTTTTCTAAATTCAGGTATCGTAGTAGGAGCAGCCAAATAATTAAGGAAATCTTAAGATATGGGATGCCGGTCTGAGGGCCATTGGCCGTAAAGACTGATTTACCTACCATCACTCTCGATGGATTCACGCTTACGCGGAGGTTGTATGACTCCCTCAATGCTTCGCCAACTTTGGACGGTTGTTGAAAAAACTCAAGCAAATTTTCTGTTAACTTTGGATGATGCTAGTTTGGAGCAGTGGTTGCTCAAGCAGTTTAATCAGGAGCAGTCTCTTAATAGGGACGAGACGAATGTGCTCAATGGTTATATCCGCTCTAAGCTTTCTTTGATTCGCGATTTGGCGCAAGAGCGCCAGTTAACTGAACTGTTTGGGTAGGCCGGCGGAGAAACGGCACTTTCATCAAATAACCCTGACTCTTGGCTCCTGGTGCCGGCATCCAGCCACAATGATATCTAATGAAAATTGGGGCTGGCTAAGTTTTATGCCGGCTGAATTTTGCTGTCAAGAAGAGTTGCTCTGGCCTTATGTTTGTTGGGCCGGTGGCTGTATTTTGCTTGACTTTTGGAGGTGAGGGGAATTTTTGAGGTTGGTATGGTTTTTTGTCTTTGCCTCTAATTATACCAGGTTTGGTATTGGTTTGGGGATGTTGGGTTGGATAGATTCTTTGTTTTTTTGAGGGGCTGTTTTAGTGATTGGTTGGCTGCAAATGCTGAGAGTGAGATCAAAATTTCCTGAAGCTTAATCTCATAAATTGCATCGGCATCAAGTGATGGCTGCATATTTGGGAGGCAAATGTCAAGAACTCAAATATTTTTTTAATTATACCCCCCTAGATGGGTCTGTCCTCAAGGGTCTATCATAGGGAAGAGGGATTTGCATCCCAAAAAAAAACAATGTTCAAGTGTTTACACGAAAAGCTGATCAGGAGGTCTGCCTCAATGCCGAATAAAATTTTAGACACAAATATAGAAACAGCGCAGATTTTGATAAGTCCGCTTGAAATAAAATCAAAACTGCCTTTGACGGTGGCGAATAGCAATACTGTGGCGAAGTACCGCAAAGAAATACAAGATATTTTAGAAGCAAAAGATAATCGTAAATTTATCGTGGTTGGCCCTTGTTCGATCCATGATATCAAAGCTGGTGAAGAATATGCCCATCGCCTCAAAAGTTTATCGGAAAAAGTCAAAGATAAGTTTTTGTTGATTATGCGTGTTTATTTTGAGAAACCTAGAACTACGGTGGGGTGGAAAGGGTTAATTAATGACCCAGATATGGATGATTCTTTTCAGATTGAGAAGGGGTTGGAATTGGCGCGAAGTTTTTTGTTAAAAATCACGGATTTAGATTTACCAACGGCGACAGAAGCGCTTGATCCAATTGTGCCTCAATATATTGGGGAATTGATTAGCTGGACTGCGATAGGGGCGCGGACTACGGAATCGCAAACTCACCGGGAAATGGCTAGTGGTCTTTCGATGCCGGTGGGTTTTAAAAATAGTACGGATGGCAGTATTGAGGTGGCGCTAAATGCGATGCAAGCAGCGCGTACTCCTCACAGTTTTTTGGGGATTAATGCGCGGGGTTTGGTGTGTGTTTTTAAGACGAAGGGAAATCCCTATGCTCATATTATTTTACGGGGGGGAAACACCGGCCCGAACTATGGCACGCAGCACGTTACGGCGGTGGCGGAAAAGTTAAAGGCGGCGAATTTGCCGACGAATATTGTGATTGATTGCAGTCATGGCAATTCGAGTAAAGACCACCGCAAACAAGGGGTGGTTTTTAATAGTGTGATTGACCAAATGATTGAGGGAAATAAATTGCTGGTGGGGATGATGATTGAGTCTAATTTATATGAGGGCGGTCAATCAATCCCTTGTGATTTGGCACAGTTGAAGTATGGGGTTTCTGTGACGGATAAGTGTATTGGTTGGGAGGAAACTGAGGAGTTGATTTTGTCGGCTCATGCTAGACTTTAAGGTTGGTGTTTAAGTTGCCCCCTCTTTTTTTAGAGGGGGGCTAAGTAGGCGTAGGTGATGAGATTTTAAGGTTGGGTGTTCAAGGCGAGGTCACTGAGGTTTCACAGCTTGGTACAAGAGGGTATTTAGGGTTTTTTGGTTTTGTAGGAGGGTTGGTAGGATTTGCTGTTTCTGATTTGTCACGATATGCTGCAAAATGTTTGAAGTATGCAAAGGTACAGGTTTTTAGGATAAGTAAGGATGTCTGTCAAGTTTTCGCGTCGTCGGTTTCTTCAGTATGGTGGTTCGGCGTTTTTGGGTTTTGCTTCGACTGCGGGATCTAAGGCTTGCGCTCAGTTGAAACCGGAGGTTTCTGGGGATAAAATTGTTGCGAATTTGGAACGTTATATACCTGAGCTTATGCAGCAAGCAAGGGTGCCGGGGGCGGCGGTTGCGGTTGTTAGGGAGGGGCGTGTTTTGTGGGCGGGTGGCTTTGGGGTGAAAAGTGTCCAAACGGGGGAACGAGTAACAGAAAATACGGTGTTTGCTGCGGCTTCTTTGAGTAAGCCGGTGTTTGCTTATGCGGCGCTGAAAATGTGCGAACGGGGGCAGTTGAGTCTTGATTTGCCTTTAACTAATTATACTGCAAAACCTTATATTTCTGATGAGAGGATTCAACAGGTTACTACTCGAATGGTGCTTGCTCATACGGCGGGTTTTCCTAATTGGAGTGGGGATGAGCCGGTGTGGTTTGATTTTAATCCGGGGGCGAAATTTGGTTATTCGAGTGAGGGTTTTATTTATTTGCAAAGTGTGGTGGAACGATTGACAAAAGAGAATTTTAATGATTATATGATTCGCAATTTTTTTGCACCGTTGGGGATGGTAAATAGTAGTTATGTTTGGAGGCCGGCTTTTGAGTCTATGGCGGCAAATGGGCATGATCGGGGGGGTAAGGTTTATCCTTTAAACCGGCCAAAAGAGGCTGTTTCAGCGGGCAGTTTGCGAACGAATGTTACGGATTATGCTAAGTTTTTAATGGCGATGATGGAACCGGGGGTTTATGATAACCCGTTTCGTCTGAATGAGGATAGTTTGGCGCAAATGGTTCGGCAAAATAGTGCGATTAATTCTAATTTGGGTTGGGGGTTGGGTTGGGGTGTTGAAAAGACTCGCAATGGTGATTTTTTTTGGCATTGGGGGGATAGCGGAATTTATAAAAGTTTTGCTTTGGGTTCGCGGATGTTTCAAACCGGCGCTGTGATTTTAACGAATAGCGAAAATGGTTTAAAAATTTGCGATAATATTGTTAAGATGGCTTTGGGTGGAGAACATCCGGCTTTTGATTTTGAGATGATTGAGTATTAAATTTTGGCAAACATTAATTGCTTATTTGCTATAGGCTGCGTCGATTTGCGGTTGATTAAATAAACCGCTGATCAACCCAGCCTATAACAGATGATAGAAGAAAATTATGGCAGAGAAAGGGAGATTTAAAATTAGGCCGGTGAAGGTAGTTGTTATGATGAGGTTTCAATATATATTGATTTCCCAATCAAATTGTTATTATAGTGGTATAGTCTCTGCTCTGGCAATTGAGGATTTTTTGCATGACAATTTACTTTTACACTACCGGCGATAAATACGGCTGCTTTTCCAACTTTTCCGCGCATGGTTTTGAACTAGACGGAGTTTACTGGCCAACCTCCGAACATTACTTTCAAGCTCAAAAATTTGCCGGCACTCCCCATGCAGAGCAAATTGCAACAGCAAAAACCCCAAAAGATGCAGCAAAAATGGGGAGAGATCGCAAACGTCCCCTGCGTTCCGACTGGGAAAAAGTTAAAGATGATATCATGCGAAAAGCCGTACTCAAAAAATTTCAAACTCACCCAGAAATCCGCCAAATTTTATTAGAAACCGGCACTGAAGACATCATCGAAAACTCCCCCATAGATTATTATTGGGGATGCGGAAAAGACGGCACCGGCAAAAATATGCTCGGCAAAATCCTAGTAGAAACCCGCGAACTTCTCCGCAATTACCCTACCGAATAAACCCATTTTTTTTATCTGCGTTTATCTGCGTTTATCTGCGGTTAAAAAATGACCCAAAAATCACCATAAAAAATACACCGGCCTAACAGTAAACTAAAAATAGTAAAAAAACGACACCATGAAAATAGAAATCCAACCCTTCACAGTCCATAAACGCTTTGCCCTCACCATCAGTCGGGGAACCACAGCCCAAACAACGAATATTTGGGTAAAAATAGAACATGAAGGCATAGAAGGATGGGGAGAAGCCTCGCCATTTTCCACCGGCATTGAACCGCAAACAACAGAAATTCTCCTCAAAGCCTTACAAACTATTTCGCAAATTTCCGAAACCTTTAATCCCCACAACCGGCAACAAATAGAACGAGTATTAAACGAACTAAAAACCCCCTCCGCAGCCCGCGCCGCCATTGACACAGCCCTGCATGATTGGATAGGAAAAAAAGCCCAAATGCCCCTCTGGAAAATGTGGGGTTTAAATTCAACTTATATCCCCCCCACATCAGTAACCATTGGCATCAACACCCCCGAAAAAGTAAAAGAAAGAGTCCGAGACTGGCTAAATTTAACCCAAGCCAAAATATTAAAAGTAAAACTGGGAAGCCCCGATGGAATAGAAGCAGACAAAGCAATCATTTTAGCAGTCAAAGAACAAGCCCCCACCACAACCCAAATTACCATAGATGCCAACGGCGGATGGAACCTAGAAAACGCCATCAAAATGAGTGAATGGCTGGCAGAACAGCAAATAAAATATGTAGAACAACCGCTACCTCGCGGCCAAGAAAACGACCTACCCGCCCTCAAAAAACGCTCACCCCTGCCAATTTTTGTAGACGAAAGTTGCTTTACAAGTCGAGACATTCCCCCCTTGGCAAACTGCGTCGATGGTATTAACATAAAACTAATGAAAGCCGGTGGATTAACCGAAGCTCTGCGAATGATTCACACCGCCAAAGCCTGCGGATTACAAATCATGTTTGGGTGCTATTCTGACAGTACATTAGCCAACACAGCCATGTCCCACCTAGCACCCCTAGCCGATTATTTAGACCTAGACAGCCACCTAAACCTCACCGACGATTTCTTCACCGGCGCCACCCTCCAAAAAGGCTGTTTAACCCCCAACGAAAACCCAGGAATAGGCGTCACAAAAACCCACCCATAACCACAATTTCATTCATCAGTCTTCATCTGCGTTTATCTGCGTTTATCTGCGGTTAAAAAATCATGCTAACCCCCCAACATCGCCTCGCCATCCTATTACATGAAGGCATAAAAGGAACATCAGGAAAAACCGGCCTAGCCCTTCTCCGTTTCAGCCAAGCCGAAATCGTCGCCGTCATCGATAAACAAAGTGCTGGAGAATCCCTCACAAAACTAACCGGCATCCCACGCAATATTCCCATTGTTGCCTCACTTCAAGAAGCCCTCACATATAACCCCAACGTCCTCGCCATTGGCATCGCCCCTTCCGGCGGAGCCCTGCCCCCCGAATGGATAGCCGAAGTTAAACAAGCCATCAAAGCAGGCATATCCATCGCAAACGGACTGCACACCAAAGTCGCGCCCGAAGCCGAAACAGACTTGCAACCGGGACAATGGATTTGGGATATGCGCCAAGAACCGCCAGGGTTAAGCATTGGCGCTGCCAGAGCCAGAACACTGAATTGCCGGCGCGTCCTCACCGTCGGTACAGATATGAGCGTTGGCAAAATGTCTACAAGCATTGAACTTAATGGCGCCTCCCACCGGCGCGGCTTGCAATCCAAATTTCTCGCCACCGGCCAAGCTGGCTTAATGATTGCCGGCGATGGAATTGCCCTTGATGCCGTCCGCGTAGACTTTGCAGCCGGTGCCGTCGAGCAAATGGTGATGCGCTATGGCAGCGACTTTGATATTTTGTATATAGAAGGCCAAGGCTCACTTTTACACCCTGGCTCAACGGCGACTTTACCTTTATTGCGGGGGTCACAAGCGACTCACTTAGTATTAGTTCACCGCGCCGGTCAACTTCACGTCAAAAATAATCCTCACGTTTTGATACCCCCCTTGTCGGCAGTTATCCAACTCTACGAAGCAGTGGCCGGTGCAGCCGGTGCCTTAGAACCTGCCCGCGTTGTCGCCGTCGCCCTCAACACCCATCACCTCGACGAGCAAGCAGCCACCGCCTCTATCGCCCAAACTCAACAAGAAACCGGCCTTCCCTGCATTGATCCTGTACGGTTTGGGGCTGATGTAATTTTAGATGCAATTGTGAAGGAGTAATCGTTTTTTTCACTTCGTAACCAGGGTGAGGCTGGTTACGAAAAAACAGTTAAGAAAAAGATTATTTCCAGAGAAAAACCTTAGCAGTAAATTCCGGCAAATCAATCATCAACTGGTTATTTTCCACCGTCACATCATAATTATCTTTCCACTCATGCCAAGTGCCATTTTCAGGGAAATTTGGAACCATATAACCGGCCAAATAATCGCCCGAAAAATTAACAACAACCACCACCCGTGACCCCTCATTGTTCCAGCGAACATAAGCCAAAACATGACTATCTGTATTTTCGTGAAAAAAGTCAATATCAGACATCAAAAGAGCATGGTAATTCT
The DNA here is from genome assembly GCF_025370775.1 of Ancylothrix sp. D3o. Classification (NCBI taxonomy): domain Bacteria; kingdom Bacillati; phylum Cyanobacteriota; class Cyanophyceae; order Oscillatoriales; family Microcoleaceae; genus Ancylothrix; species Ancylothrix sp. D3o. Next base: position 140,085 of record NZ_JAMXEX010000003.1, read on the forward strand.
CTTTTCGCATCGCAATTAAGCCTTTGTAAAAATTAAACAAATTGCGATTGCTGTCATTGTTTAACAAAGCCCAATGCAAAGCATTCTTTTCATTGGGTTTTCGGCGCGTATATTCGGCAAATTCTTGCCCCATCCAAATCATCGGAACGCCGGGGGCTGTCATCAAAATAGTTGCCGCTAATTCAATGCGTTGAAAAGCAGGTTCATCAAAAATGCCGCAATTTCCAAAATCTCGAATTAAGCGGTTTTGGTCGTGATTGCTGAGATAATTAATCACCTTTGAAACACCGACAGGATAGTCTTGCCGGCGCGGATCTAAAACCTGCTCAAGGTTCTCTAAATCAAACGTATTTGTACAAAGTTCTGAGACAATAAAATGATGGAAGCTGTCATGCCAACAGGCATCCATCGGCCCGTTAGGTGCAACAATTTCCGGTTTTTCGGGGACGTGCTCACCAATATTATAAAAAGGTTTGTCACCGGCAGCTTTTTTTGCCTCGCTGGTAAGCCATTCAAGAAACGGAAAATTATCTAATTGTTTGAGGGCATCATAGCGAATGCCATCAATGTGATATTCTTGAATCCAATAACGAACCACATCCCCCATAAACTCTTTCGCCGGAGAGATGCCGAGATTTTCATCATAATGATCGTAATTAAATTCTGGCCCCCAATAATACTGATCTCCAGGGTGATGCCGGTCATGGTAAAACCAGTAATCTCGGTTAATTTGAAACAGCGGATTATCTTCCGAACAATGATTATAAAGTTGGTCTAAAATCACCCGAATTCCTCGGCCATGACACTCATCAATCAGGCGTTTTAAATCTTCGGTAGAACCGTAACGGGGATTGAGTGCAAAAAATAAACTCGGCGTATAACCCCAGGAGTAATCATCCCCCGGACATTCACCCACCGGCATCAATTGAATGGCGTTAATTCCCAAATCAGATAAATAATCTAACTTATCAATCACATCTTGATAAGTTCCCTTCTTACCTTCATCTCCCTCACCTCCAGAAAAATCTTCAACGTGCATTTCATAAATTATTAATTCGCTATCGCTGGGTAGGTGTTTATCATCATGTCGCCAGACATAGGTATCAATAATTCTTTCCCCATCTTTGATGCGAACAATTCCATTTTTTGATTGCGCGTCAATTTTAGTTACATAGGGATCGTTAATCTCCACCCATTCATCAGGAGGTAGTGACCAACTTTGAGACTGGATGCGAAATTTATATTGATAAACGCCATCTTTCAAATCAACAACGCTGCGGAAATAACCCTTATCGTCTTTTTGCATAGCAATTTCTTGCCAATCACAAAAAGAACCAATCAGTTTAGCTTGATTGTTATAGGGAGCAAATAACTTAAATTCAATCTTAGCCATAAAAATTTATACTCCTTTGATCTTTATGCTATTAGTTTATCTCTTGCGAACGGGCCGGTGCATCCCACTAATGGCACAGCTTGCTGTGGGAATTTTCTGTTACTCTGGATACAGAAAACTACATATTTTATTAATGGGTGAGTCTGATTGCTTGCAGTTAGAAACTCAACCATTCATCTTACCTCTGACAGATGTTCGCCCGGGCGATTTCCGATAGCTTATTAATAAGAATAAAAACCCATTGCCCCGATTGAACTGCGCGTTTAGTGACAGTTCAAAAACATTCAACAGTCCGATATATTTAACGCCCCTTTAAGCGAGGGCGCGAAATGCCTATGGCGACTGTTGCCTGAAGACGCAAGCAAAGGAACCATTACAAATGTTGGTAGCAGAAGGTAGGAAAAGAGTACAAATAGAGGGAATTTCGCCAGAAATTGATGGCGGAAAATTTCCCATCAAACGAACAACCGGCGAATCTCTTCGCGTTGAAGTCGATATGTTTTGCGACGGACACGACGAAATTTCCGGTGTAATTTTATACCGAAAGGAAGACTCGCCCGCCTGGTTAGAAGCGCCGCTTTTTTACCTTGTTAATGACCGCTGGTATGGCAACTTTACCGTCACAGAAATCGGGCGTTATGTCTATACCATCACCGCCTGGGTCGATCATTTTTTAACCTGGCGCAAAGCAATGGGTAAAAAAGTCCAAGCGGGCCAAGATGTTTCGGTTGATTTATTAATTGGGGCGCAATTGGTGGAAGCAGCAAGTCAGCGAGCCACCGGCAACGATCAATCCCAACTGCAAAGCTGGGCAGAAACGTTGCGTTTAATCCAAAAAGAAGACCCTTATAACATCGAGCAAAAAGTTTTTTCCGAGCATATTGCCGGTTTAATGAAAAAATATCCAGACCGGAGTTTTGCCACAACCTACGAAAAAGAACTTCCCATCGTTGTAGACCGAGAAAAAGCACGATTTAGCGCTTGGTATGAAATGTTTCCGCGCTCGTGCGGCCAACCTGAAAAACACGGCAATTTTAAAGATGCGATTGCTCGATTACCCTACATTGCAGAATTGGGTTTTGATGTGCTTTATTTGCCTCCAATTCATCCAATTGGATATCAATTTCGCAAAGGCAAAAACAACTCGACGACTGCGGAACCGGCAGATGTAGGAGTGCCTTGGGGCATTGGTTCGGCGGACGGAGGCCACAAAGCAATTCATCCCGACTTAGGCACAATAGCTGACTTTAAAGAATTTGTCAAAAAAGTCGCTGAGTATAACATTGAAATTGCCCTTGATTTAGCCTATCAATGCTCGCCCGATCACCCCTATGTCAAAGAGCATCCGCAGTGGTTTAAATCCCGGCCTGATGGCACAATTCAATATGCCGAAAACCCACCAAAAAAATATCAAGATATCTACCCGATAGACTTTGAAACCGAAGATTGGGAGAATCTTTGGCAAGAGTTAAAAAGCGTGGTGGATTTTTGGATTGAGCAAGGCGTTAAAATTTTTCGCGTAGATAATCCCCATACCAAATCATTTTACTTTTGGGAATGGATGATTGGTGAAGTAAAGAAAAAACATCCCGAAGTGCTGTTTTTAGCAGAAGCATTTACCCGGCCAAAAATGATGTATCGGTTGGGAAAAATGGGGTTTAGCCAGTCTTATACCTATTTCACTTGGCGAAATGCGAAATGGGAATTAAGCCAATATTTTACCGAACTCACAACCCCGCCGGCCAGCGATATTTTCCGCCCCAATGTATGGCCAAATACCCCCGATATTTTGCATGAATATTTGCAGCATGGGGGACGACCGGCATTTATGATTCGCTATGTGTTGGCGGCGACACTAGCGGCGACTTATGGCATTTATGGGCCGGCCTTTGAAGTGTGCGAAAACCGGCCCGTGCGACCCGGAAGCGAAGAATATCTCGACTCGGAAAAATATCAGATTCGCCATTGGGATTTAAACAGTCCTTACAGCATCAAAAATATGATTTCACGGGTCAATGGAATTCGTCGCACCCATCGAGCCTTGCAAAGTAATCAAAGCTTGAAATTTCAAGAAATCAATAACGAGCAAATCATCTGTTATACCAAACAAACAGAAGACTTGAGCGATATTATTTTAGTAGTGGTAAATCTCGATCCTTTTAACACACAATCAGGGTGGATGTATTTACCCTTGCAAACGTTTGGCATTGATGCAAGTCAGGCTTATGAATTGCACGACTTACTCAATGATGAACATTACACCTGGCGGGGTGAATATAATTATCTCGAACTCAATCCCTATCAGAAGCCGGCTCATATTTTCTGGCTTCGGCAGTAATTTCTTCGTTCCCTTGTTACCAGGCTGAGCCTGGTAACAAGATAGAGCAGGCGGAGGCTCCTTCTCACAAACGAGCGCCTCCCTTTCCAAAACAAAAAACACTTGAATAAAACAGGGTTCCAAATGACAAATACGATTTTAAAAGACGATCCATTGTGGTTTAAGAATGCGATTATTTATGAAGTGCCGGTGCGGGCTTTTGCAGACAGTAATGGCGATGGTATTGGCGATTTTCGTGGCTTAACAGAAAAACTCGATTATTTGCAAGATTTGGGCGTAACGGCACTTTGGTTATTGCCCTTTTTTCCGTCTCCTTTAAAAGATGACGGCTATGATATTTCAGATTACACATCAGTAAACCCAATTTACGGCACATTAGAGGATTTTCAAGACTTTTTAGCTGCCTCACATCAGCGCGGGTTGCGGGTAATTATTGAGTTAATTGTTAACCACACTTCCGACCAACACCCCTGGTTTCAACGGGCAAGAAAAGCCCCGAAAGGTAGCCCCGAACGCGATTTTTATGTCTGGACGGATCACCCAGAAAAATACAAAGAAGCCAGAATTATTTTCAAAGATTTTGAAAGCTCTAACTGGAGTTGGGATGCCGTTGCTCAAAGTTATTATTGGCACCGGTTTTACTCCCACCAACCAGATTTAAACTATGACAGCCCAGCCGTGCAAAAAGCGGTTATTGATGTGCTGGATTTTTGGCTAGAAATGGGAGTAGATGGGTTACGTTTGGATGCCGTCCCCTACCTCTATGAACGCGAGGGAACAAACTGCGAAAACTTGCCAGAAACCCATGAATTTTTGAAGAAATTGCGCCGGCACGTTGATCAGAATTTCCCCAACAGAATGCTGCTTGCCGAGGCAAATCAATGGCCAGAAGATGCGGCACAATATTATGGGCAAGGGGATGAATGCCACATGAATTTTCATTTCCCCTTGATGCCGCGTTTATTTATGTCATTGCGGATGGAAGATAACTTTCCAATTAGCGATATTTTGGCCCAAACTCCCCCGATACCAGATAATTGTCAATGGGCGGTTTTCCTGCGAAATCACGATGAATTAACCCTGGAAATGGTAACAGATGAAGACCGGGATTATATGTACAGGGTTTATGCTCAAGACCAAGAAATGCGGGTGAATTTGGGCATCCGCCGGCGCTTAGCACCGCTATTAGGAAATGACCGCCGGCAGATTCAATTATTGAATAGTTTGTTGTTGTCTTTGCCAGGAACGCCGGTGCTTTATTATGGCGATGAAATTGGCATGGGAGATAATGTTTATGTGGGAGATCGCAATGGGGTAAGAACTCCGATGCAGTGGAGTCCAGATCGCAATGCCGGTTTCTCACAAGCCAATCCGCAAAAGTTGTATTTGCCGGTAATTATTGATTCGGAATATCACTTTACAGCCGTGAATGTGGAGGCACAACGGGCTAATCCTAACTCGCTTTGGTATTGGATGAAACGCTTAATTGCCACGCGAAATCGCTTTCAGGCATTGGGGCGAGGAACGTTTGAATTATTGCATCCAGATAACCGCAAAGTTTTGGCATTTACCCGCACCTACAATGATGAGCATATTTTGGTGGTGGCGAATTTATCGCGGTTTGTGCAAACCGTTGAGTTAGATTTGTCGGCATTTAAAGGCATGGTGCCGGTGGAAATTTTTGGTCGCACTGAGTTTCCGCCTATTAGCGAAACGTCTTATTTTCTCAGCATTAGTCCCTATGGGTTTTATTGGTTTAGTCTCAAACTGCAACCAAGTTTAACCAGTCTGCCCAGAGCGCAATCACAATTACCGCTTTTAACAGTCGAGCATAGTAATTTTGAAAAGATTTTTGCTCAGGCACAGTCTTTAGAAACTCGCAAGTTTGCGTCAAAATTAGAAGCGATTTTGCCTGATTATTTGCAAGGATGCCGGTGGTTTGGTGGCAAAGCTCGCCCCATTCAATCTACGCAAATTATAGAGACAATTTCTCTGCCTTACAAGGATGTTCACGCTCAAATGATTTTCTTGAAAGTTGATTACATTCAAGGAGATCCTGAAACGTATGTTTTGTTGCTTTCTTATGCTGAGGGCGAACAAGCGGCAAACTTGTTAACAGAAACGTCTCAAGCAGTTGTGGCTCGCTTGCAAATGGCCAATAAAAATGAAGCAGGAATCTTATTTGATGCAGTGGCAGATAAGAGCTTTTTAACCTTCCCCTTGGATGCTATTGCCAGCAATTCTTCCTTTAAGGGTGCCGAAGGTAAATTAGTGGCTCATTTAACCGATTTATTCCCGCAATTGCGCGGCGATGCTCCTTATTTAGAGCCTTCTCTTTTGAAAGGTGAGCAAAGCAATACCTCAATTTTTTATGGGGATCGCTTCATGCTTAAACTGTTCCGCAAAATTGAGGAAGGTATTAACCCAGATTTGGAAATCGGGCTATTTTTGGGCAAGACAAAATGCTTAGAACATTTTGCCAATATTGCCGGTTGGTTGGAATACCGACGTCCCAATAGTAAACCCATAACTCTCGGAATTTTGCAAGAATTAATTACCGAGGCACGGACTAGCTGGGATTACACTTTGGATAGCTTGCGAGATTATTTTGAGCGAGTTGAAGTGCTGCCGGCAGAAATAGGAGAACTGCCTTTTCCCACGCCGTTTAAATGGGAAGAAAACGAAATTCCTGAACTCGTAACAAACACCATTGGCGCTTATTTAGCCAATGCTCAAATTTTAGGGAAACGCACCGCCGAATTGCACCTTGCCCTCGCTTCCGACTCCGAACATCCCGACTTTTCCCCGGAACCTTTTACCTCTTTTTATCAGCGGTCGATTTATCAATATGCTCGCAACCAGTCAGGCAAAATTTTACTGCTGTTAAAACAACGAATCAAAACATTGCCCCCAGAAACGCAAAAGTTGGCTCAATCTGTTGTCAACCGGCAACAAGAAATCCTCGACCGATTCGGCTTAGTTATCAATCAAAAAATCACTGCAATGCGGACTCGTTTGCATGGCGACTATCACCTCGGCCAAGTGCTTTACACCGGCAAAGATTTTATTATCATAGACTTTGAAGGAGAGCCGGCCCACACTTTAAGTGAACGTCGCATGAAACGCTCACCTTTACGCGACGTTGCCGGGATGTTACAATCCTTTAAATATGCGGCCACAATGGCAGTCCGCAATGAAATGGAAAGCGGGATGGTGCGGGCTGAAAATGAGCCGATTATGCAAGAATGGGCGCATTTTTGGTACTCTTGGGTTAGCAGTGCTTTCTTAAATGCTTACCTAGAAACCGCCGCCCAAGACTCATTTTTGCCACAAACTCAGCAAGAATTGCAAGTGCTTTTGGATGCCTACATTTTGGAAAAAGCTATCTATGAATTGGGCTACGAACTCAACAACCGGCCCGACTGGGTAGACATTCCTTTGCAGCGCATTTTGGAATTACTTTCTTAGGGTAAATTATGCCCACCCGCCGGTGGGCAATGCCCAACTTACTAACAAAAATCAGGAGAATTATGACTGTTACATACCCAACGATCACCACAGATTTTTCCCTCATTACCGAAGACGATATTTACTTATTCAACGAAGGTTCCCACTTCCATCTCTACAACAAACTCGGTGCCCATTTTGTCACTCATAACGGCACCCAAGGAACTTATTTTGCAGTCTGGGCACCCAACGCCCGATATGTTGCCGTCAAAGGCGATTTTAATGGCTGGAGTAAAGACAGCCATCCTTTAAAATTACGCGGCTCATCAGGCATTTGGGAAGGCTTTATACCCAATCTTTCCAAAGGCACAGTCTACAAATATCACATCGTTGGGCATAACAATTACGAAGTAGAAAAAGCCGACACCCTAGCCCTCGCCAGCGAAGTTCCCCCCAAAACTGCCTCCGTTATTTGGGATAGCGAATACACCTGGAATGATAGCGACTGGATGGCAAAACGTAGCGCAATTAATAACCTCAATTCCCCCATTTCTATCTACGAATTGCACATCGGTTCATGGATGCGAGTGCCCGAAGATGGCAACCGTTCTCTTTCCTACCGAGAACTCGCCCCCAAACTGGCAGAATATATCCAAAAAATGAACTTTACCCACGTTGAATTTCTGCCAATAACTGAACATCCTTATTACCCTTCTTGGGGCTATCAAACCACCGGCTTTTTTGCCCCCACAAGCCGCTATGGAACCCCTCAAGACTTCATGTATTTGGTGGATTATTTACACCAAAATGATATCGGAGTTATCTTAGATTGGGTTCCCTCTCACTTCCCCACCGACTTACACGGACTGGCTTATTTTGACGGAACACATCTTTTTGAACACGCCGATCCTAGACAAGGTTATCACCCCGATTGGAACAGCGCAATTTTTAATTATGGACGCAATGAAGTCCGCAGTTTTTTAATTAGCAGTGCCTTTTTTTGGCTAGAACAATGTCACATTGATGGCTTGCGAGTAGATGCGGTTGCCTCAATGCTTTATCTCGATTATTCCCGCAAAAATGGTGAGTGGATACCCAACCAATACGGCAGCAATGAAAACCTCGAATCGATTGCCTTTTTACGCCGGCTAAATGAAGCGGTTTATACCCATTTTCCTGATACAATGACTATTGCCGAAGAGTCTACCTCTTGGTCAATGGTTTCTCGTCCTACTTATTTAGGCGGTTTGGGATTTGGTTTTAAGTGGGATATGGGGTGGATGCACGACACTTTGAGTTATATGTCTGAAGATCCCATTCACCGCAAATATCACCACAATAAGCTTACTTTCCGAATGCTTTATGCGTTCAATGAAAACTTTATTTTGCCGCTTTCCCATGATGAAGTGGTGCATGGCAAAGGTTCGCTGATTAACAAAATGCCGGGGGATTATTGGCAAAAATGCGCTAATTTGCGCGCACTTTATGGCTATATGTACGCCCAAGCAGCCAAAAAATTGCTGTTTATGGGATGCGAGTTTGGCCAGTGGAGTGAGTGGAATCATAATACAAGTTTAGACTGGCATTTGTTGGATAATCCTCTGCATTCTGGTTTGCAAAAATGGGTGGCGGATCTTAACCACATTTACCGCGAAGAACCGGCACTGCATGAGTTAGATTTTGATTGGGCCGGTTTTGATTGGGTTGATTGTAATGACTGGGAAAATAGCATTATCAGCTTGATTCGCAAGGGTAAAAATGCTGAGGAAACAGTATTTATTGCCTGCAATTTTACGCCGGTTCCTCGTTATAATTACCGCCTTGGTGTGCCGACTGCCGGTTTTTGGAAAGAAGTTTTGAATAGTGATGCCGGCGAATACGGCGGTAGTAATTTAGGCAATTTTGGTGGGGTTCATGCTGATGAGATTCCTTGTCATGGACATGATTTTTCTGTGAGTTTGACTTTGCCTCCTTTGGCTGTTGTTTTCTTTAAGTTGGGGTAATTTTTTAACCAGATAAAAAACGCCGAGAAACGCAGAAGAACCTCTGCGTTTCTTTTTTTGGTGTTAAACTAGAGGAGGTTTGTGTTTGGAGGAGAGTTTATGCCTTCGCCTTTTCCGGGGATGAATCCTTATTTAGAAAATCGTAAACTATGGCGGGATGTCCATCACAGGTTGATTACAGCCTTGGGTGATTACCTTTCCATACAACTTCGTCCTAAGTATATTGTGGCTGTTGAAATAGAAATTTATAAAACAACCGAAGAAAATATAATGGTTGGAGTTCCAGATGTCTCCGTACAACGTCCGCTAACTACAAAAAACCCCATAACAACCAATGTCGCCGTAGCGGAACCGGCAACCGAACCGTTAACAGTAACCCTACCGATGCCCGAAATTGTTAAACAAGGATATTTAGAAATTATAGATGTGGTGAAACAAGAAGTTGTAACAGCAATAGAACTTATTTCCCCAGCAAACAAGCGTTCTGGAAAAGGCCGCATCACTTATGAAAAAAAACGTTTAGAAATCTTGGGCAGTTCAACACATCTAGTCGAAATAGATTTATTGCGTTCTTGGCAACACCTGCCCTTTGAAAATGGCATTGAAAGTGACTATCGCATTTTGGTAAGTAGAGCAAATCACCGACCTAATGCTGAGTTATATGCTTTTAATATACAAGATAATATTCCTAAATTTCCTATTCCTTTGAAATCAGAAGATGTTGAGCCGATAATTAATTTACATGAGCTATTAGAAGGAGTCTATCACAGGGCAAGTTACGATCTCAGAATTGACTATAACCAAGAACCAACTCCACCATTCTCTGAAAAAGATGCAGTTTGGGCCGATAACTTATTACGACAAAAACAATGCCGGCAATAAAAAAGCCGATTTAAACAAACCGGCTTTTTTTTATCAACCTATCTCAACTTAAATCAGCGCAAAATCAGATGCCTCAATCAGCGAAACATCAACGCCGTTGAGGGTAGCCAGCAACTCGTCACCGCTACGGATTAAAGTTGCCGTTCCTTGGGAAGCAATTGTTAACTGTTGGAACGTTAAACCACCACCTAAAACAATCACATCTTCTCCGTTGGTAAAATCTAAAATCTCATCACTACCCTGTCCTTTTTGCAAGAAAAAGCGGTCATTTCCTGCACTCCCCGTCAGAGTATCATTGCCAAGATCACCGGCCAGAAAATCAGCGCCATTTTCCCCCGTCAAACTGTCATTATCCTTGCCTCCATAAAGGCTATCATTTCCCTCACCGCTATCAATTAAATCATTGCCAGCATTACCAAAAATCAAATCATTTCCATCTCCCCCATTAAGCGTATCATCCCCCAAATTTCCGCACAGAATATCAACCCCGCTATTTCCAAACAGCAAATCGTTATCTTTTCCACCGTGTAAGGTGTCGTTTCCGTCGCCACCTTCGAGAGAATCATTGCCGGTATTTCCAAACATCAAATCATTACCGCTATTGCCATAAACCAGGTCATTTCCTATTTCCCCCAGCAAGATATCATTGCCATCCAATCCCAATACCACATCATTATCTTTGCCGGCAAAAACAAAATCATCACCGTTCCCTGCATCAATATAATCAGCCCCGGTATTTCCAAACAGCAAATCATTGCCATCATTGCCATAAAGATTATCATTTCCGCCGCTACCAATTAACCAATCATTGCCGGTTAATCCGCTCAATTTTTCCGCAGCTTGACCGCCAATTATTGTATCATCTGTTGCTCCTCCCTCCTGTGTTTTTTCAACCGTATTCGCATTAGGAACCGGAACATTATCAGAAGTTGGTGCCGGTGTTGGCGTTGGTGCCGGTGTTGGCGTTGGTTGGGGTGTTGGTGTTGGTGTTGGTTCAGGTGTTGGCGTAGGTTCAGGTGTTGGCGTAGGCGCAGGAATTCCAAATAGCGTAACTGTCCCACTAACCTCATTAGAAACTGCCAACATCGGTTGATTATTTGGACTATTTTCTGCCGAAATAAACTTCAACCCTTCCGGTGAAATATCATTGCCTGTTTCCCCACTAAAATTATTGTTTTTCAAGTAGTGAACAAACACCGGCTTTGTCGGATCACTAATGTCATAAACCATCACCCCACTGATGCGTTCTAATCCAATAAACGCATAAGTTTTTCCATCAATAACGCCAGTCACAACGGCTTCCGGTTCTACACCTTTATTGTCGCTGCGAGTATCAAAACTTTCTGTATCTCCCTCCGAGTTAAATGCTTGAGGAAATAAAGCAGCAGTAATGCGTTCAAAGTCATCTCCGCTATCATAAACTAACTTGCCTTGTGCATCCCAAATTGAAAACGACCGGCCCCCAAAAGCAAACAATTGATCATAATCACCATCGCCATCCGTATCGCCATTTGCCGCCGTCACTTGTAACCGGCCTAATGCTTCATCCGCTTGCAATTCCGCAGCATTAGGAAAAGCTGTTTGATCAAGAATTAAATCTTTAACTCTTGTTTCCTCACTGTAACCATCATAATCGCGGCTGTCGCCTTCATTAGCAGTGATAATGTACGTTTGACCATTAATTTCAAAACTGGCGATAGCATCCGGTTGATACATACCAAAAACCGGCCAGTTTTTGATATTAATTCCCCCATCTCTATCACTGGCATCAAGCGCATTGTTAACCGCATAATCTTTAAAACCCAAAGGAACAATATTTGTAATCGTCCCCGTAGCAATATCCAAAATAGCCACCGCATTACTTTCTTGCAAAGTAATCCAAGCCGTCTGTGAATCCCCAGAAACCGTAATATATTCCGGTTCTACATCTTGATCCAGCGTTGCATTCGGCCCAAAAACGCGCAAACCTTGCGATTTTAAAGCATCCAATTGATCATTAAATGCCGTAAAAGATGCCGTAGTTACTGTCGCATTTGCCACCCCATTTGACAAATCAATCACACTTACAGAACCTTCAGGATCAGTAGTGTAATCGTCGCTGGGTTCCCCTTCATTTGCCACCAATACCTTTAACCCATCCGGGCTAAAAGTTACCATATCCGGCAGGGCACCCACCTCAACAGACTTTAAAAAAGTCCCATTCGTATTAAAAAATGCAATAGTTCCGGGTGCTTGTTTATTGGAATTTTCCACCGCTACCGCAACAATACTTTCACTTTCTCCGCCTGGCGAATACACCGCCACACTATTTGCAACAGCGCCATAAAGTTTGACATCAATTTCAGCAACTTTTGTGGGAATTGTAGGATTAGAAATATCCAAAACATCAATCACAGCCGCCTGTGCATTTACCACAAATAAACGCTGACTTTGAGAGTCATGGGCAACAATTTCTGCCGCACTTTCTCCCGTAATGCCGGTGCTGTAACTACCCAATTTTGTGAAATTAAATCCAGCTTGCACCGGCACCGTATCTTGCCGTACTGCTAAATTTTGAATTCGCTCATCTTCACTATTAGCAACATCCGCACCATTAAAACTTCCCACCGTTGCCAAATAATCCGCTAATGCTTTTTGTTCGCCGCCTTCCGTCGAAAAACTAACCGTCGTTCCCGCCGGCACTAAATCAACACGATTTAACGTTTCAGCAAACGCCGGAAACGGATAACTATCACCACCACCGGCCAAAAAATTCAGCGTAACCGTCCGAAAAGTTCGCAGTGGATCGCCAACAATTTCCCCATCTTTTACTACAGTATCTATCACATTGCCGGCGCTATTTTTTACCACCAAAGATTTCACCCGACTCCCCGCAGCCAAACTCGCATCAAAGCTAAATTCCATCCCTCCAACTTGCGGAAATTGACCCGGTGTTGCCCCTGGTGCCGTCGCCGCAACCCCATGCTCAATCACCTGTTTTAACTGCGCTGCATTCAACGTTAAAAGCGTCAGAGTATTATTAAACCTCAAGGAATTTTCGATATCTAATTGCGAAATTTCCCCCGCTTCTTTTCCTGCTTCTGGGTTCGCCACCGGCGGCGTTTTTTGTCCAGCATTAGGATCATTTCCCCCACTTCCCACAACCGCACCAATAGAAGCGCGAATTCCACCACCATTTTTAATCGAAATTACCACCGACGGATCGACTTTTTGAGCAGCAGATAAATTCGCATCCGCCGTGAGGTTTCCGAAATTCGTTTCTTGGGTGCGGACATCGTTTCTTTCCCCATTTAAAAATACCTCGGTTTTCCCGAAAGTATTACCATCTTTGCTAAAAATTACCCCAGAAAGCGCATCTGTAACCGCCACAATTTGCGGGTTAGGTGCCGCATTGCCGGTGTCTATCACCCCTTGCTCATCCGTCGCATAGGCACCGCTAATATTGGGGTCAATACTACTTGGAATTAACAACCCATTATCATCAAATTGTGCCACCAACCGGCCCACATATTCATAATTAGCAGCAGTATTAACAATCGCCACCGGCTCACCATTTGCCGTAGTTTCTAAAATGGGATAAACCCCACCCGGAGTATCACCAACCCGCAAACGATCTGTACTATCTGCCAACAAAGTATGAGAACCGCCGGCAATAATTACATCAACATTTCTCAACCGCGAAGCCAGGTCAATTTCTACTTGCAACTGCTGCATATGAGACAACAGAATAATCTTATTAATTCCTTGAGCAACTAAGGCATCTATAGCTGGTTGAATTGTTGCTGCCAACGCATCAAAATCTTCGGGATTTGCCGGTGAAACAACCACCCCACCCGGAGAAGAAATACTAGGCAATAAAGGTGTCGTTGCCCCCACAATTCCCACTGGTTGCCCTTGCACTTGAATCACCGTGCTTTTTGCAATTGTTTTCGGTTGAGGTGCTTGTCCATCCGCAACAACAAAGCCGGCTAAATTGCTATCATTTGTAAAGTCTAAATTTGCACTGAGATAAGGAAAAGCAGTCCCAACATAGCCATTTCCCGAACCAATTAAAGAGCCAACAGTTGCAGTGCCAAGATCAAATTCATGGTTGCCAAAAGCTGACGCTTGAAAACCAATATTATTAGCAATCACAATATCCGCTCGTCCGGTTCCTTCTCGACCTAAAACAGACCGCATACTGGCATCACCACCGGCCACTAAAAACGGCCCCGGAATGTAATTATCACCCGATGAAAGAATCAGTGTTTGTTCAGGATATTGAGCTTTCAGCGCGTTAATCACAGCAGAAAATCGCGGTGCATCTTCTAAAGCAGCGATACCGGCTTCCAAGTCAGAAGCGTGGAGAATTTGCAAAGTAATTGCCATAAATTAATTCTGGGGACTAGAGAGCCTTTTTTGCCATATTTTCAACTCCTACGCTCTCATTTAAAGCGCCCAACAGCGGTTATATTTCGGTTAAAGACTTAATAAGTTTTGGTTATTTAGTAGGTTGGGTTTTTCAACCCAACCTTTTTTTATACCCCAACTCCTTGAAGCTTTTATAAACTCTTTTCTTGATAATTTTCTTCCCAAAAAACCATTAGCCTTTTATTTCCTAAACACAGCCAACCCATTATGCACGCGAGCCGCTGTTTCTGGAAGCCGGTTAATTAACTGCCCTCCCAGATATAAACTCGTCGAACTTCCCCCATCTAAATTAAGCGCTTCTGTAGCCCCTAATTTCAGCATTAATTGAGCCGTTTCTGCAAACGTGACTCCCTTGCCACCCACGCGATTATGAATTGCCGCAATCAGCAATTCTCCTGCCGGTGTAATTCCTAAACAACTGCGAATCGCCATTTGTTTTACATAAGCATCGCTGAATTGTTCTGCCGGTGCATCAATAGCAACTTTTCCCTCTTGCAACAACACCGGCCCCGCCCCTAAAATATGAGGAAATTCCATAAAATCTGCCGGCACCGTTGCCGTCTCCAACTGTACTTTACTCCCCACCTTAAACGAAGCCGCCACCGAAGCAAATGCTCGCAACGTTAATAAATATCCATCCTTGGGAATAACAACCGGCTTTTTATTTGTTCCGGTTCCCCCAGGCGTTTGAGCAGTGACAGCATTATTCACAACAGAAATAATAATTTCATCATCCAATAACGGCGTATAATTTGCCCCCCATTCCCCTGTATAACGACTAATTCCTGCCTTGACAAAACCGCTATTTAATGCTATGCTCAAGTAGCGTTGTCCGTTTTCAGTAATCACCGTTTCTTGCAACGCCAAACGAGAAATTTTAACTCTTCCTTCATCATTCCAAGCAATTGCGCCTCGGTTAAAATTTGGGCCGGCCAGCCATTTGCCATCGCGGCGAATTGCCCCCAGCGGCAAAACATTATTCCGATTAAAAAATCCCGCATTAATCGCCGCCAAAGCTTGCCATTTTTGCGCCATTTGTAACAGGGAAGTCGTCCCCGCCATACTATTCGGATCTGCCCAAATAGGCCGTAAAATTAACTCAGTATCTTTTAAACTTACACTCAACCAATAAACGGGGAAACGGTCAGTATTAATCCTTAGATATTGCTGTTGCCAACGCAGCGAACTTACCCAAGAAATTTGTTTTTCAACTAAAGCATCAGGACGCAACTCTATGATCAATCTAGGAGGGTTTGCAACCGTAAAAAATTTCAATCCAAAACCATCAGGGAGATTGCTTCTGAGAGTGATTTGATTATTACTAGGAAATGCAAATGGTTGTCTGGGTCTTTCTTTTGCGGCGCCGGTTTCCCCTTCATTTTTATCGCCGGTTGGCTTAACATTTGGATTACTTAAATCGGGGGGGTCTATAGGTCTTGGTCTATACTGATCTAAAATATATTGCGGTGCCGTTGCTTCCAAAACAGCCACCCATTCGGCATTTTGTTGATAAACCTGTATAGGAGTAGGCCGGTTAAAATTAATTGTAATCCGACTCACTGGGTTTAAATCTTCAAAATTTATCATATCAATGGCTGCCGGTGGAGTAATAAGTTTGAGTGTATTTCCCTCAACTTCTACCAGCAAATTATTAGCTTTTAATAAGGCCGTTACATCCAAAAAACGCAAAGATTTTTCTAAGAGAATGGGCAAAACAAACGGTTTTGTCGGATCAGAAAACCACCCTACCGGCTGTTTAGAAACCTCCCCAGAACTTAATAACTCAATTCCCAGAATTTGCCCCGCCGCCACTTCACTTAAACCCGTCCGGGGAGAACTGCCATAACCCCACTGAACCCAAACACCGGCCCCCGATTTTCCATTAATAGAAATACTCTTACCTTCGCGGATAATTTTCGGTTTTGGTAGTTCTACAATAGCTGAAGAAACGATAGCCGGTGCTTGACCCAAACACACCAAAGCTTGATAAATAAAAGCCGCCACCTCACCACGAGTAGCACCGGCATTTGGATTAAAAACTTTAATATCAGAAAAATTAACAACCAACTTAGCAAAAGTCGCAATAGTTATCGGCTCTTTAGCATAACTAGGAATTTGATCAGCATCACTATAAAAATCAGATAAAACTAAACTCCCCGCATCTGCACCAACCCAAGAACCAATACCCAAACCGGCAACTAAAGACACCAAAGCTTGAACACGAGTAATATTATCTTGAGGCAAAAACCGCTTATTAGGAAAACCCGATAAAAACCCTGATTCAAAAGCCGTTTGAATAGCGCCAGCCCCCCAAAAAGAAGCCGGCACATCGATAAAATCAATATAATTTCGTACCTTCGGACGTTGAAAAGCCTTTAATAAAATAGCCGCAAATTGGGCCCGCGTCATTACCTGTTCAGGGCGAAAAGTACCATCAGGAAAACCGCTAACTATACCGCGACTTTGCAAAGCAGAAATAAAAGCTGCGGCGGGGTGATTAGAAATATCAGAAAAAACCGATAAAGCGTTAGTCATAGAATCAAACAAAACTTAGGGCGAGGCTCTGCCCACCATATCATAAGCCGGTAGGCAGAGTCCAGCCTAACCTATAAGCAAAGATTGACCACCATCAATCCAAATTTCTGTACCCGTGATATGGTCAGAAAGATCCGAAGCCAAAAATAGCACTAACTGTGCCACTTGTTCCGCCGTTCCAGACTTTCCATCCGTCAGAGGAATTTGACCCTCTGGGTATTCCACCGGCTCTTTTACCTCCTCAATATTTCTCCGTTCTGTATTGCTATCAATATTCGTAGTAATAGCACCCGGACAAATCACATTCACCCGAATTTTATAATCCGCTAATTCCAAAGCCACCATCTTTGCAAAAGCAACTTGAGCAGCTTTCGTAGAAGAATAAGCAGTGGCGCCGGTGTTACTAAAAACACGAGTTCCATTAATCGAAGAAGTGATAATAATTGACCCACCATTACGTTTTAATAACGGAATAGCATATTTAACAGTTAAAAACGTGCCGGTTAAATTAATCTTAATCGTTTTTTCCCATTCCTCCACCTCCAAATCTTCCAGAGGTGCCCACACCCCATTAATACCAGCATTAGCAAAAACAATATCCAACCGGCCCCATTTTTCCTCAACTTTTTGATAAGCCTGTATCATATCTTCCGGCTTAGAAATATCCCCAATAACCGGCATCGCCTCAACCCCAAACCTCTCAAGCTCTCTGACCACATCTTTTAACTCATCGTCTTTGCGGCCCAAAGCAGCCACTTTCACGCCCTTTTCAGCCAGCAAGACGGCGGCAGCTTTGCCAATTCCCGATCCCGCACCTGTAACTAACGCTACTTTATTTGCAAGTTCCATAAGCTAATACGCAAATTCTTCCTTTAGCTAGAGGCTATTAAAACGCTTCCACCGCTAAACTACATCTATCATTAGGAGCAAACTGCCGTGAAACTCAAAGAGATTATCGGCCTATTTAAACAAACCTTTGCCGAATGGCAAGAAGATAAAGCCTCCCGCTTAGCAGCAGCTTTAGCGTACTATACCGCTTTTTCCATTGCCCCTTTATTAATCATAGTAATTGCCATAGCAGGCTTAGTTTTTGGGCAAGATGCAGCCCAAGGAGAAATTGTCGGACAACTTCAAGGTTTAGTTGGCAGAGAAGGTGCCGAAGCCATCCAAACCATGATTGAAAATTCACGCAAACCAAGCGAAGGAATTATAGCCACGCTGATAGGTTTTGGCTTTTTAATTTTTGGTGCAACCGGCGTTTTTACCCAATTACAAGACGCCCTTAATACTATTTGGGAAGTCGCCCCAAAACCCGGAGGCGGCGTTACCGGTGTTGTTAAAGAGCGTTTTCCGTCCTTTGCAATGGTCTTAGGAATTGGCTTTTTATTATTAGTTTCTTTGATTTTAAGTGCCGGTTTAGCAGCCTTAAGCAATTATTTAGGGCATCTTATCCCCAGCCTGCAATTATTATGGCCGGTGGTAAACTTTCTCTTTTCTTTCTGCCTGATTACCGTTTTATTTGCGATGATTTATAGAGTTCTTCCCGATGCAGAAATTGCCTGGGGAGATGTGTGGATCGGCGCTGCAATTACTTCCTTTCTATTTAGCATTGGCAAAAGTTTAATAGGATTGTATTTAGGCAACAGCAGCATCGGTTCAACCTACGGCGCAGCCGGCTCATTTGTGGTTTTATTATTGTGGCTAAACTTTTCAGCACAGATTTTATTTTTTGGTGCCGAATTTACTCAAGTTTATGCGAACAAATACGGCTCAAGAATAGTGCCAACAAAAAATGCAGTGCGTCTCACCGCCGAAGATAGAGCCCAACAAGGCATTCCCCGCAACAAAGACCTCAAAGCCATTGCCGAACAAGACAACAACTGGCCGGCATCGGAAGAACCCCAGCAACCGCAAGTTACCCCCACCACCAAACGCAAACCACCCCACCCCGCAGCTATCGCACTCAGTATGCTAATAGGAGCATACCACACCGGCTCAAAACTTTTTGGTGGCAATAAACCTAGTAAAAGAAAGTAACTTTGTCATTTGTCATTGGTCATTTGTCATTTGTCATCCCCCCCTTTTTAAGGGGGGTTGGGGTGGTTCTCATTTGTGATTAGAAAAAAAATTGGTTAGGTTTTTTGGCCTCAACAAAACTCATCACCACTTTAAAAAAACTTAATTTTTTTCTGAGTCAAGAACCCTTTTTCCATTGTCATTATAAAAACTACGTTAACAGAGAGAAACTTAACCGATAAACACAATTTATTAATATTAAGTTTTCCTCAATTGCCAAAGGCCGGTTCGCTAAATCTATCTTGCAATTCTCTCTACAGGCAGATGTGCGAACTGGAGAATGGATTTTTAAATAAGAGATAAGACAAAATCTCTTTGAGGAAAAAAATTATGGGTTGGTTAAAACGACTCTTTGGCTTAGAAAAACCACAAGAAGGACAAGCCCCGCAACAACAACCGCAAGCCCAACAGCCGGTTTATCAACAACCGGCCTCAGCACCCGCAGCCAGCGCCCCGACTCCGCCCGAAAAAGTTGGTTTACACGGAGAATACGACCAAAGCGGCTTAGCCAAGCGTGTCGCCCTAGCATTTGATGAAAACGCAGAAGTCGCAGATATTGACACAGTTTATGTTGCCCAACTTGGCAGCACCGTTGTCCTAAAAGGCAAAGCACCCAGCCAAGAAATCCTTAATCAACTGGTTTCGATTGCCCGAAATGTACACGGAGCAACCGCAGTGCAAACCGATCAAGTTTCGATTGGCTAAAACCTCGAATGGTGGCGGAACTCCCCCTACCGCCACCGCACAATAAACGAGCCTTATTAAGAGGAAATTCATGTTTCAAATTACAAAAATAATCACAGAAGTGTCAACGGGGCAACTCTGGCTTGCCGAATTATTGTCAGGAGAGCGGATAGGCACCGCCGAAACAGCAGCACGCACCTTTTCGGGGCCAGAATTTTTAGTGGCATTGCTATCAGGAGTCGTTCTAGCTTTTGCCTTTCAACTATTATTCACAAACCTCTCTGTCGCCGCCGGCATCACCTACTTAGGACGTAAAGGAGACGACAACGACAAAGACAAAGATGATGACAGCGACTTTGGTTCAACGATCCGCAAAGTCAGCAACGGCGTAGGAATTTGGACAGTAGTCAGCGTCAGCGTAGCCATCTTCTTTGCCAGTTTGCTCGCCGTTAAACTCAGCTTAGTTTCCAGTCCTTGGCTGGGAGCAATCCTCGGCTTAGTCATCTGGGGAACCTACTTTTGCCTGCTCGTCTGGGTAAGTTCCACCACCGTCGGCTCGCTCGTTGGTTCCGTCGTCAATAGCGCCACCGCCGGCTTTCAAGCCCTTTTGGGAACCGCCACAGCCGCCCTTGGAGCCAAAGCAGCCAGTAACCAAGTAGTCTCCACCGCCAAAGACGCCGCCGCCGCAGTGCGCCGCGAACTCACCGCCGGTTTTGACCCCAACAGCCTGCGCGACAACGTAGAAGACTACCTCTCAGGTATCAAACCACCGGATCTTGACCTGCAAAAAATTCGCACTCAATTTGAAAACCTGCTCAACGATCCACAACTCAAAGAAGTTGTCAGCAGCGGCGGAATCGCAAACATCGACCGGCAAACCTTTGTCGATTTAGTTAGCGCACGCAGCGACCTTTCCAAACGCGATATCAACCGCATTGTAGACCAACTCGAAAAAGCCTGGAAACAAGTCGGCAGCCAACTACAACAGCCCGCAGACAACCTTTCCGCCCTCGTTAACTACCTCAAATCTGCCAATCCCAGCGACCTGCTTTCCGACCAACTTGGCAGCCGTGTTGATACAGTAGTAAACGAACTCAAAAAACGTGGCCAAAGCCAAAACCCCACAATGATGAGCCAAGCCGGCACCCTGGCTTTAAACACATTAATGGGAGTCGTTTTAGGCCGTACCGACTTATCAGACTTAGACGCCCAAACCGTCATCAATAAACTCAAAGAAGCCACTGATCAAGTCACAACAAAAGTAGATCAAGCCACCACTGCTGTCACCCAACCCATCCGCCCCTACAGCACAATTCGCGCCGACGTTGATAACTATCTGCTAAACACCCATTCTTGGCAGATGAACACCACCACCGTAGCGCCAGATTTCAGGGATGTATTATACGACCCAGACGCAGATCCAGGCACAATCCGCCGCGAAGTTGAACAACTCAACCGGCCTTATTTTGTCGAAAAACTCGCCAGTCGTGGATTGTTTACCCAAGCAAAAATCAAAGAACTGGCAGACACAATGGAAGCCGTGCGCCGCGAAATTTTATACGTCGTGAGTGCAGCCGAAGAAGAAGAAAAAGCCGTACAACTTCGGGATAAAGTCGAAGATTATATCCGCTTTACTCCCAAAGAAAATTTAACTAGCGGTGCCATTGAGCAAAACTTCAGACCGATTTTGCAAGATCCACATATCAGCTTTGAACAATTGCAAAATCGCCTCCGACCATTTGACCGGCCCACCCTGCTGCAAATTCTTTCTACTCGCCAAGATTTGACAGCAAATGAAACTAATTCCATCCTACTCAACCTAGAACATTCCCGCGATCTTGTCTTGAACGAGTCGCAAGAATTACAGGAACAAGCCAACACCCAACTCGTTGCCGTGCGGCAAAAACTTGAATCTTACCTGCGGAGCACCGGCAAAACCGAACTCAGCCCCGAAGGCATCAAGCGCGATTTACAAACCTTGTTCAACGACCCCCAAGCAGGGATGTGGGCATTGCGGGCACGATTTTCTAACTTTGACCGCGATACACTTGTCCAATTGCTGGCCCAGCGTCCAGACTTGAGCCAAGAAGAAGCAAATCAAATTATTGACCGCATCGAATCAAACTGGAATAGCGTAGTTTATGCCCCGCAAGCAGTAGCAGATAAAGCCAAAGAACAGTATGACAAAGTAACATCTGCCATTACAGATTATTTGCGGAGTACCGGCAAAGAGGAACTCAACCCGGAAGGCATCCGCCGCGATTTAACAAAACTGCTCACCGATCCAAAAACCGGTGCTTTATCACTGCGAGATCGTCTGTCTCACGTTGACCGCGATACCCTGGTAAAATTGCTTTCTCAACGGCAAGATATCAGCGAAACCCAAGTCAATGAAATTATCGACTCGGTGCAAGATACCATCGCTAATCTTATTCGTGCCCCGCGCCGTGTTGCCAAACGAGTACAGCAACAAGTCCGCGATTTCCCAAGTACCCTTTACGATTATTTGCGGAACACCGGCAAGGATGAATTAAACCCCGAAGCCATCAAACGCGATTTGCAATTGTTGCTTCACGATCCCTCGGTGGGTGCTCACTCTTTGGGCGAACGTTTATCACATTTTGACCGTTCAACCTTCGTGGCGCTATTGTCGCAACGCCCCGATATTTCCGAACAAGAAGCAAACCGCATCGCCGATCAAATTTTTGCAGTGCGCGATTCGATAGTGATGCAAATTCAAAAAATCCAAGACCGTGTTAAATCAGTAATTGATGGAATTTTGGCACGAATTCGGGATTATTTGAACTCGTTGGATCGCCCAGAATTAAATTATGACGGCATTCGCCGCGATGTGCGGAAGTTGTTTTACGATCCACAAGCTGGTTTTGATGCCTTGCGAGATCGTCTGTCTCATTTCAATCGGGATACTTTGGTGGCAATTATGAGTTCCCGCGAGGATATTTCCGAAGCGGATGCTAACCGAATTATCGATCAAATTGATGGGGCGCGGACGAATGTTCTCCAACGGGCTGAAAGTTTGCAAATGGAAGCCCAGCGACGTTTGGAAGAATTAAAGCTGCAAGCTCAAAAGTCTGCTGAAGAAACTCGCAAGGCGGCTGAGTCTGCCTCTTGGTGGTTGTTCTTTACGGCTTTGGTGTCGGCAATTGCCGGTGCCGGTGCCGGTTTTCTGGCGGTGCTCTAAGGGCTGTTACCTCCGTAAAGTCCCATTGGTATGAAATTTTGTCGAAGCGGGTGTGAGGTTTTGAAAAATCCCACGTCCCCGCCAACAGAAGGGAGAGACTTTACTCCCTTCTTTTTTTATTGTTTTCGCCGGCTGTCGATTAGTCTTGACTGCATTTTCTACAAAAAATAATTCAGATATCGGTTTTGAATCTCCTGCCGCCGCTGGGACTTTTGGCGCCCTCATATCTAAAATCTAGCCTTCTCGCCTCTTAAATTTTTTCGGACTTCCGCCCATCCCCCCTAGGTTCAATTGAAAAATTGTCGGTTTGTCAACTAGATATCTACGCAAAACCCCCCAATAAGCCTCTAAAGCGCGTTTGTCCTGTTTTTGTTTACTGCCAACCTCGCAAAGATTGCCGCTGAGTTATTTTTTCCCTCTTGCCAGATTTCTGCCCTGTCACTTCTCTAAAATCATTCGTTAGAGCGAGCATACAAGCTCAGCGACTTGTGGTAATGTTGAGATAACCGTCTTGATGATGGTTAATGTTTATCTCTATTCTTTTTGTGTTGCCCTGTGATCTATGCCAGACGATTCAACTCTTACTCGCGGCCAACTTGAGCGGGCTCTCTCGCAGCGTATCCTGGCTTTGTACCGCCACCAATTAGGACATAAGCCTGGGAAAGTTGACTGCCAAATTTGTGATGATAAAATTTCAATTGTTTTGGAGGATTCAATTACAAAACCTGAGCAATTGTTAGCAGAAAATGGTCAGGAAGAATTAGCTAAGCAAGTCCGCTCCGAGTTAAATGATATGATTCAAGTCCAACTTAAAGAACTTTTGGAGGAATTGTTAAATATTCCTGTACTAGATTTGCTCACTAACGCTAAGATAGACACCGGTCGCACCGGCACCATTGCGGTGTTAGAAAGAGCCCCTCAGTTTCGGGAACGTCCTTCAGGCTCTCCAGCTAAAAGAGAACCCTCCTGAAACTTAACTGGGCATTTACAACTGCTTCAAGGTCTTCTAATAGATAGGGCTTGCTTAGATAGCCAGCGCAACCGGCTTGTAGTATTCGCTGCCGGTCTTCTTGTTGTGCTAGTGCGGTGACTGCTACCACTGGAATTTTCAGGGTAGTTGGGTTGTTTCTGAGCCGACCTATCAACTCTAATCCGTGAATATCGGGTAAGAGAATATCGGACAAAATTAAGTCTGGTTGGTGGTTTTGGGCCAAAAAAAGCGCCGTTAGACCGTCTGCTGCTAAGAGTGATTCACAGCCAAACAAATCTAAAAATTGAGCCATGAGGTACAAGTTGTCTTCGTCGTCATCCACCGCCAAAACTAACGGGGTTCTGCCAACAAATTCGAGGCCGATCTTCAAACGGGGGTCGAACGCCATAGTCGGGTGAGTGCAATTCATTTACGAGCAAGTCCTCCTTGATCACAGGAATCTTGACGAGGCACTCTTGAAGCGGCGAGCAGGCGCTTGCAACAGATTGGCTCGTATCTAAATCAAGCTCATTGATAGGTCTTGCCGGTGCTAAGTTATGCCCAAAGGAAGACGCAATCTAAGCTAACTCTATTCAATTTTCACATCTCTGTTAACGCAGACTCTATAAAAATAACATTAAATTATAAAGTTTGTTGTCGGCTGTCAAGCAATATTTCTGGCCTTTTTGATTGTTGAGATTCGTTCTTAAATTCACTAGGCCGTCGATTTAGCGCTGAGTTGGTATGTTTGGATACACATTCTCACTGAAAACAAGAGCTATTTAATGAGTTCCCCCTCTAGGGTGATTCCCGCTGCGGCACTTTTTGAGTTTAATAGAGCTAACAGCTTGCTTTATTTCGGGAGCCTTGAATTTATCTCAGGCTCTCAAAATCTGTTTAACCTTTTTTTGTTAGAAAATCTTTAGACTTTTGTAGGGGCTTGCTGCCCATTTTTTCGCTAAAAACAAATTAATTGGGGGCTTTTGAGTAGTGATAAGAAAAAAGAAGAGGAGGAGTTAATATGACGTTTAACTCTTGGGAGAATTTGCCCGCATTTTCGGAAATAAATTTAGGAATTGGATCAGAAAAACGGCAAGAAGTCGCGGCTGGACTCTCTAGGGTTTTAGCAGATAGTTATACGCTTTACCTGAAGACTTATAACTTTTGCTGGAATGTGAGAGGGCCATTGTTTATTGTGCTGCATCAGTTGTTTGAGCAACAGCACGCACAACTGGGAGATGCTCTGCAAAAAATTGCCGAGCGCATCCGCACGTTAGGATTTCCAACACCGGCTACTTTTGCTGAATTTTCGAGCTTGAGTGTAATTCAAGAAACTGAGGGGATACTGTCAGCAGAAAAAATGATTTGCTCCTTAATAGAAGGGCATGAGACTTTGGTACGCACAGTGCGCTCGGTGTTGCGTTTGGCACAGCAAGCTGATGATCAAGTGACCGCGCTTATGTTAATTCAGCAAATGCAAATATATGAAAAAAATGCTTGGATTTTGCGAACTTTGTTAGAAGGTTAAGCTTAAAAAAATCGGCCCGCCTTGAGAAAATACCTCTATCCCTAAAAAAGACGACTAGGGAAGGTGAAAATAAATCTTTTACGACTTGATTCTGAGGCGAGGGGGGTAGGGGCAAGAGGTGAGATGGCGCTCAACACTAAATAGATATTTCTTTTGGTTATTTCCCTAGAGGGATTCGGGCAAGGGCAAGCAAGCGTTAGAAATATGAATATAGCCGACCAGGTTCAAAATGCCGGTGGAAACTGAGCAAAATAACTTAATACTATCGGCTGATTGGGAAATTTTTATTGTCCATCATTCTCGAAGTTTAATAGGTAATAACGCATGGAAACAACCGAACGCAACACTACACCTTACCCAAATATTCCGCCGGTGATTGAAACCCATAACAGTGAATATCACGACACCGGCATTCCCAGTAGCGTTAACATTGCCGGTCATCCGCTGCACCCAGCAATTGTACTTTTTCCGATTGCTTTTTTAGTGGGCGCCTTTGGCACGGATGTCGGCTATTGGTTAACCAAAGATCCTTTCTGGGCAAGAGCTTCGATTTGGTTGATTGGTAGCGGTTTTGTGGCCGGTATTGCAGCGGCTATCACCGGCTTTCTGGACTTTTTTAAAGTTAAACGAGTGCGCCAACGTAGCGCCGGCTGGCTTCACATGGGGGGTAATGTTGCGGTGATGGTTTTGTCCCTAATTAGCTGGATTATGCGCCTGGATAACACCGCTGGTTTTATTGTGCCTTGGGGTTTAGGCATTTCTTTAGTGGTGGCAACTTTGTTGGGAATTACCGGCTGGTTTGGTGGCGAGTTAAGTTTCCGTCACAAAGTCGGTGTGATTGGCACCAGCAGCCACTATGATTCTTAGTTTTTGTTGAGTTCAATCTTTAGGATGAAGGCAAAAAGTTAAATTTATATCTTCATCCTTTTTTCCTGAAAAAACCAAACAATAGCTAGAGGAGGTTAGTATGAATTACGCTGAGTTGTTGATGATAAAAACTGTTCGTTTAGTAACAATTCTTTCTGGGAGTTTGCTGTTTGGTGTGCTGGGGAGTTCTCTGGCCGGTGTGGCTGAGGAGCCTATGAATTCTCAGCCAATGAGGCAGCAAACCGAGCCAGGAGCGAGTCTTCCTTTGCCTGAGCAGCAACAAGGAGCGATGTTGCGGGTGATGCCGGTGGATGGTCAATTGATCGTAAAACTCATTAACCAAACTGGCGATCCGATTACTTATCAAGTTGTGGAAGATACCAAACCCCGCTTTCTTTCTGCTGATGGAGAAGTGCGGCTGACAGATTTAAAAGCGCCGCTGACTTTGACTTTTCATCGTCCGAATGGTGGACTGATTTCTGTGAGTTCACAGCCTTCTTCTGAAGCCGGAGTTTTGGAAGTGATGCTCAATCAAACAAGCAATTTGAGCGCCGATAAAAACGCTTTAGTTGTAGAAACAAATGGCTTGGTTTTTGTGTATTAATTCCGCTTGCAGCTAATCAAAGCAAGGAAAGTTTTAAGAAGAATTTAATTTTTGATTAGCTGCTCCAAAAGAATCTAAATATTTTCACACCGAAGAGAGAAAATTTCACTATGATTGTTAATTTGATAGAGACGGGCTGGGAAATTATTTACCATCGCGCTCATGCTTTGCTGGCTGCTCAAATAGCCGGTGAGTGGAACAGAGAAAATTCTCCGCCTCGTTTATATGAAACTGTGGCGGCTATTTCTCATCACGATGATTTGGAGAAGGAATGGGAAGGAAATCATTTAACTTCTGCCGGTGCTCCTTTAGATTTTACTTTGCAGACAGACTTTGATCTTCCGAAGATGAAAAACTTTACCCAAAATGCTCGCTATCGGGGCCGGTGGGTGGCTTTGTTGATTTCGATGCACATGAGTTTTATTAATGAAGTCCAACGCGGAGAATTCCCGGAGCTTGATGAGTTTCTTGATGAGCAATTAGAAAATCAAAAAAAATGGCGCGAAGAGTTAGGAATTACGAAAGAGGAAGGGGCTCGATATTATGCGTTTTTTCGCTGGTGTGACCGGCTTTCTTTAATTCTCTGTCAGCGCAAATTACCGGATCGTGAGCGTTCTTTGGAAATTACAACTTGGCCCGATGGCATACGCTATGAAGTGATGCAGCGTCAAGATCAGACGGTGACGGTAACACCTTGGCCTTTTGAAAAAAAAGAGTTTACGCTGAATGTAGAAGCGTCTAATCTTGAGCAAATTAAGTTTGAAAGTAGCAATGAACTCACGGAAGCTTTGCTAACGGCACCAATCCAGGTTTTAGAATGGAATTTTGTTAAGTGATGGGCAATTGCTGACTTTGTAGGAAAATTAAGATTTGGAGGCTGGGTTATTAACCCAGTCTATTTTTTTTGCTAGCAGAAAGAGTCCGAAAAAGGCTGTTTCTAAAAAAAGCTGGGTTTTTAACCTAGCGCAGTCACCAGAAAAAAGTTATAGTTATGGCGATAATTGTGGGGTAAAAATCTATGGATGTGAAAGCAGCAGTTGCTTGGGAAGCCGGTAAACCTTTAAGTCTTGAAACTGTTAATCTGGAAGGGCCAAAAGCCGGGGAAGTTTTGGTGGAAATTAAAGCCACCGGCATTTGTCATACGGATGCTTATACACTTTCTGGGGCTGATCCAGAGGGGTTATTTCCGGCGATTTTAGGCCACGAAGGTGCGGGAATTGTTGTGGAAGTTGGGGAGGGGGTGAAGAGTGTTAAAGTGGGCGATCATGTGATCCCTCTTTATACGCCAGAATGCCGGCAATGTAAGTTTTGTTTAAGCAGAAAAACGAATCTTTGTCAAGCAATTCGAGAAACTCAAGGACGCGGAGTAATGCCGGATGGAAGAAGCCGGTTTTCAATTGATGGGCAAATGATTCATCATTATATGGGTACTTCTACGTTTGCAAATTATACGGTTTTGCCGGAAATTGCAGTGGCAAAAATTCGTGAAGATGCACCGTTTGAGAAGGTTTGTTATATCGGTTGTGGGGTGACAACGGGTATCGGTGCGGTGATTTATACGGCAAAAGTTGAGCCTGGATCTAATGTGGTTGTGTTTGGTTTGGGGGGGATTGGTTTAAATGTGATTCAAGGGGCAAAAATGGTGGGGGCTGATAAGATTATAGGTGTGGATATTAATCCGTCTAAAAAGGCTTTGGCGGAAAAGTTTGGGATGACTCATTTTGTGAATCCGCATGAGTTAAATCGAGATTTGGTGCCGTATTTAGTGGAGTTGACGGGGGGTGGGGCAGATTATAGTTTTGAGTGTGTTGGAAATGTGAATTTGATGCGTCAGGCGTTGGAATGTTGCCATAAAGGTTGGGGGGTTAGTGTGATTATTGGGGTGGCGGCGGCGGGCCAAGAAATTAGCACTCGTCCGTTTCAATTGGTAACGGGAAGAGTTTGGAAGGGTTCGGCTTTTGGGGGTGCCAGAGGACGGACGGATGTGCCGAAGATTGTGGATTGGTATATGGATGGTAAGATTAATATTGATGATTTGATTACTCATGTTTTGCCGGTGGATAAGATTAATGAGGGGTTTGATTTGATGAAGCGGGGGGATTCTATTCGGACGGTTGTTACTTTTTAGGGGGGTTTTTTAACCGCAGATATAAAGCAGGCAGGATGCCTGCTCCACAGATGGGTTTATGGTTTTTTGTTGTTAGGTAAATGGTGAATGTTATGTCTGGGTTGGTAAATTTAGTTAGTGAAAGTTTGTGTTTTGGTGGGAAGGTTGGTTTTTATAGCCATCTCTCTTCCTGTTGTGGTTGTGAGATGCGGTTTGGGGTTTTTGTTCCTCCCCAGGCTCAGGAAAAACGGGTGCCGGTGCTTTATTTTTTGTCGGGTTTGACTTCGACGGAAGAAAATTTTTTGATGAAGTCTGGGGTGCAAAAATATGCGGCTGAATATGGTTTGATGATTGTTGCACCGGATACGAGTCCTCGTAATACGGGTACGCCTGGTGAGGATGATGATTGGAATTTGGGAACGGGTGCCGGTTTTTATGTTGATGCGACGGCGGAACCTTGGAATAAACATTATCAAATGTACAGTTATGTGGTAAAAGAGTTGCCTGGGGTTATTGCGGAGAATTTCCCAGCCCAAACAGAAAAGCAAGGGATTTTTGGGCATTCAATGGGGGGACATGGGGCGCTTATTTGTGCTTTGAGAAACCCGAATCAATATAAGTCGGTTTCTGCTTTTGCACCGATAGCGTCGCCGATTGCTTCTGAGTGGGGACAAAAGATTTTTGGCAGCTATTTAGGGGTAAATCAAGAGGCTTGGCGTGAGTATGATGCGAGTGAGTTGGTGTTAAGTCATCGGTATCCGGGGACTATTTTAATTGATCAAGGTACGAAGGATGATTATCTGGCTCAGTTATTGCCCCAAAAGTTTGAGGAAGCCTGTAAAAAAGCCGGTCAATCTCTGACATTAAGGATGCAAAAAGGTTATAATCATAGCTACTACTTTGTAGCGACCTTTATAGAAGACCACATCCGCCACCACGCCGGCATTTTAGGCTCCTAAATTTTGATTAAAATCCTCACCCAAACATAAAATTTATCTGCTATAGGCTGCGGTTAAAAAACCATGAAAAACAAACATACATGGCTAATCATAACAACTCTGATTTTCTTGCTATTATGGCAACAAAGACAGCCAGCAATCGCACAACCTGGAGTCGATTCGCGTGTTAGCAGATTGGAGTCAGAAATTGCTAGTTTGAGAGGGCAAGTTAGTCAATTGCAATCGCAAGTTTATCGTCTGAGTAATCGTGCTGATCCTGGGGGAACGGCACCTCGTGTGGAGGCTCCTGAACCGCAATATAGTCCACCAAATTATATTTCTAAATCGATGTTTGATCGCCTGGCTACTTTGGTGATTGAATTGAAAGAACGGATGGATACAATTGAGCAGCGAGTGAGGGTTTTGGAGAAAAGATGAGACGGAAAATTTTAGTGTTATAATAAAACTTGTCTTGCAATTAAGATAAAAAAATGAAAAACCAGTACGGGACAAATTGGCAAACGATAATTTTGGGAATTTTAGCAGCCTTGGTTCTTTTCTTGGGGTTAGATTCTTATGTGATTATTAACCCAGGGGAAGCCGGTGTGCTGAGTATTTTAGGAAAAGCAACAGACGGGGCTTTATTAGAGGGAATTCATGTGAAACCGCCGTTTATTTCTAAGGCGGATGTTTATGATGTAACGGTGCAGAAATTTGAGGTGCCGGCCCAAAGTTCAACGAAAGACTTACAGGAGTTATCGGCGAGGTTTGCCATTAACTTTCGGTTAGATCCAACGCAGGTGGTAGAAATTAGAAGAAAACAAGGCACTTTAGAAAATTTGGTCTCAAAAATAATTGCCCCACAAACACAAGAATCGTTTAAAATTGCCGCTGCTTTGAGAACGGTTGAAGAAGCAATTACAAAAAGAAATCAACTTAAAGAAGACTTTGATTTTGCTTTGGGGCAACGATTAGAAAAGTATGGGATTATTGTCTTAGATACAAGTGTGGTGGATTTAGCTTTTTCGCCAGAGTTTGCAAGAGCAGTGGAAGAAAAACAAATTGCTGAACAACGCGCACAAAGAGCGGTTTATATTGCTCAAGAGGCGGAACAAGAAGCGCAGGCGGATATTAATCGTGCTCAAGGGAAAGCGGAGGCGCAAAGGTTGCTTGCGGAAACGTTAAAGGCGCAGGGAGGACAGTTAGTTTTGCAAAAAGAAGCAATTGAGGCGTGGCGAAATGGCGGTGCTCAAATGCCAAAAGTTTTGGTGATGGGTGGTGAGAAAAATAATATGCCACCGTTTTTGTTTAATTTGAATAACCTTCAAGATGAGGTTGGTAAATAGAATTAAGTAAAATTAGAAACTGGGTTTTTAAAAATACCAGCTTTGAACTTTGAAGGCTGGCGAAAAACCCGGTTTCTCCAACGCCGTGCTTAAATCTTAAAGATGAAAAAGTTGGGTTTGGCAACCCAAACAACAATGATTAATGGCTCCAAATGAGTGATAATAGAATAAGAGTCTGTAGCGCATAGAAACGAAATGAGTATTTTTACCCTGCAATCCGTTAAAAAAGATTTTGGCATCAAAGAAATTTTGAAGGAAGCCAGCTTTAGTTTAGGTGCTACAGATAAGGTAGGCTTAATTGGTACGAATGGCTCAGGAAAATCAACTTTATTAAAGATGATTGCTGGTATTGAGCCGGTGGATAGCGGCCAAATTTTAGTTAATTCTGGGGTGAGAATTGTTTATGTGCCCCAAGAACCGATTTTAAATGAAAATTACACGGTTTTAGAACAAGTTTTTGCCAACTGTGGGGAGAAAATGATTTTGGTGCGTGAGTATGAAGAATTAAGCGATAAATTGGCTCATTCACCGGAAGATAGTGTTTTGATGTCGCGTTTTTCAAGTGTAATGCAGCGCATGGATGCTGAGAATGCGTGGGAGTTAGAAACGAATGCAAAAATTATTTTGACAAAGTTAGGAATTGTCGATTTTGAGGCAAAAATTGGCACGCTTTCTGGGGGGTATCGTAAGCGTATTGCGTTGGCTGCTTCTTTGTTGGCAGAACCTGATGTTTTGTTAATGGATGAACCGACAAACCATTTAGATGCGCTTTCTGTGGAGTGGTTACAAACGTATTTAAGCCGGTTTGGGGGAGCAATTTTATTGATTACTCACGACCGTTATTTTTTGGATAAAGTTACAAATCGCATCATCGAAATTGACCGGGGGGATTTTTACAGTTATGATGGCAATTATTCCTATTATTTGGAGAAAAAAGCTTTAGCTGAAGAGTCTGCGGTGAGTACGCAGCAAAAATTTAAAGGGGTATTACGGCGGGAATTGGAATGGTTAAAACGTGGGCCAAAAGCGCGGAGCACGAAACAAAAGGCTCGCATTCAACGCGTTGAAGGAATGCAAGAAAAAGAGTTTAAACAAGCACTAGGAAAGGTGGAAATTTCTACTCCGGGCCGGCGGATTGGTAAGAAAGTTATTGAGTTAGAAAATGTCTGTAAAAGTTATGATGGAAATGTTTTAGTTAAGGATTTTACTTATAATTTCACGCCGGAAGATCGGGTGGGAATTATTGGCGGTAATGGTTGTGGAAAATCAACGTTGATGGATATTATCACCGGCAGAGTGGAAGCAGATGCAGGAAAAGTTGAGTTAGGTACTACTATTCATATCGGCTATTTTGACCAGCATTCTGAAGAATTACTGGCGGGAATGAATGAAAATCAGCGCGTGATTGAGTACATTAAAGAAGAGGGGGAATTTGTTAAAACGGCTGACGGAACGCAGATAAGTGCGTCGCAAATGTTGGAGCGATTTTTATTCCCTGGAAGCGTGCAATATTCACCAATTCACAAACTTTCTGGTGGGGAAAAACGGCGGTTATTTTTGTTACGAGTTTTGATGGGTGCGCCGAATGTTTTGATTTTGGATGAACCAACAAACGATTTAGATGTGCAAACTTTGGCGGTGTTGGAGGAGTATCTGGAAGAGTTTAATGGATGTGTGATTGTGGTTTCGCATGATCGCTATTTTTTGGATCGTACAGTTGAGACGATTTTTTCGTTTGAGGAAGGTGGGAATATTCGGAAGTATCCGGGTAATTATTCGGTTTATTTAGATTATAAACAAGCGGAAGAAGAGGAATCACAACAAACGGCAATTAAGGAGAAAAAGGAAGAAAAACCGAAGTGGAAAGCTGATAATAAGTATTCTTATGATAGTGGGGGTAAGCGGAAGCTTTCGTCAAAGGAACGGCGAGAATATGAGATGCTGGAAGGCAAAATCGCGCAGTTAGAAGCGGAAAAAGCGGAGGCGGAAAAGCAGCTTTATAATCCGCCTGCGGGTGCGGTTTCTATGGTGCAAGAATTACATGATAAGGTGGAAAGTTTAGCGCGAGAAATTGACAAGGCGACGGAACGGTGGTTAGAATTAGCTGAAGTTGATTCATAATCCAGAAAAACCCGGTTTCTTAAAGGAGCCGGGTTTTGAAAAACCAAAAACTGCTAAGATTGGAAAATAAAACATGACTTTAACTTGTGAAGAACTTCTCCAAAAACATCCGCAAGCGTGGAAAGAAGCAACGGTGCATTCGTTTTTGGAACAGTGTAAATTAGGGACGATTAAAGAGGAACAGTTTAATACTTGGTTGGTGCAAGATTATTTGTTTGTCGTGGAATTTACGCGGATGGTGGCGCGTGTTTTGACTGCGGCGCCGGTGCGGGATTTTGATGTGATTTTGGGGGGGTTAAGTGCTTTGAAGGATGAGTTAAATTGGTTTAGAGAAAAAGCGGCGGAACGCAATTTAGATTTTTTAGATGCTCACCGGCAGGAAACTTGCATGGAATATTGCACTTATTTGTACAGTTTAAATGGGATGCCTTATGCGTTGCAAGCGACGGCACTTTGGGCAATCGAATATGCTTATAATCAAGGTTGGCAATTGCCGGGGGAAATGCCGGCACCCTATCAAGAATTTGCCCAAAGATGGGGAAATCCAGGGTTTACGGAATATGTGAAACTGTTGGCAAAACAAGCGGATATGGCGTTGGAAATGTCGTCAGAAAATATCCAACATCAAGCGGAACAAGTGTTTTTAAATGTGGCAAGGTTAGAAAAGGAT
This sequence comes from Ancylothrix sp. D3o, assembly GCF_025370775.1. Taxonomy (NCBI): domain Bacteria; kingdom Bacillati; phylum Cyanobacteriota; class Cyanophyceae; order Oscillatoriales; family Microcoleaceae; genus Ancylothrix; species Ancylothrix sp. D3o. The sequence continues at coordinate 174,206 of NZ_JAMXEX010000003.1, forward strand.
TTTTGGCAGATGGCGTTTAATGCGGGGTAGTTGATTCAGGTGCGTTACTCACGCACCTATTATGCTTTTTTGATACTAAGCTCGTCTTATTCTTCCGCATCCCCCTCTATCTCTTCTAAAAACTCAAGAGATTGGCTTTCTTCTTCATAATTAAATTCTATACGACTTTGTTTAATAATTTCGTTTAAAATTTCGTCTAAATATCCTTGGTTCATCGATTCTTCAAATCTTTGAATGAGAATAGATATATTTATAATCTCTTCAATGCACCCCATGTATTCCGCAACTATCGCTTTAATTGAATATTGCTTTTTCGCTTGGTTTTCTATCTCTTGTCTAATCTCCTGCTGAGAGGAAGAAGATTTAACTACAAATGTTATGGGATATTTTTCAACTTTATCAATATCTAAGAAATATTTTTTAACATCCACAGTTTCAGTCACTTGAAAGAATCGTCCCAAAGGTTTCATCACAAAATCAATGCCACCATCATTTGCATTTGTTCTTCCCGTCTTAAAGAGTTTTAATGTTTCTTGCTGTAAACTGTCAAGTTCATAACCCCAATAAATAAACTTATCGTGGTAATAGTATTTTAAGATGCTGTAGCTAACTATTTCAAAAATGCGAGCATCCACTGTAGGTTGAAGCAAGTTTTTTATAAAATCTATGACTTGCTGCTGGGTCAACGTTTGAGCAGTTTCGCACAGTTGAATAAAAATTTCAAAACTATCTCTCTTGGCTGCGACATAAGCCTCAATAATTTTTCCAACCGATTGAGCTATATTATATTCTTTATTATCAATGATTAGTTTTAGCAACTCTTCATTAAACCAATACCTTTTTGTCTTGGTACTTCTAATAATAGGAATAAAATCGCAGAAGGGAAAATATCTTTTAAACTCTTCATTGAGCCGGTGATTCAAAGCATGATTTTGGAGCTTTTGTCCAAATGGTAATTGTCGTTGCCGGCTCAGAAGATTTGAATAAACAGCACCTTCATAATCTGAATATCCGCTGTTGTTATGGAAATCTTTAGTGATGTAGTCTTCAACCAAAACATAGATAGCATATAAATTAGCAAAACTAGCTCTGGATTTTGAGCCTTTATTTGCAGCTTTAGTTTTGATATTCAAGTATTGAATAATTTGGCTGCGCTCAAAAATTGTTTCAAACACATCAGGAAAACTCTCTTTTAAAATAGTTTGAATTTGTTTGGTAAAGCTGTGTTCCATATTTTGATTTAACTATAAGTTAAGTGTGAGTTGTTGTGGTTCTAAAAGAAGGTTAGATGAATTTAAAGCGTTTTCCAGGTCTTCTTGATTCTCAAATGGCTGTATTTGTAACCTTTGTAAGCCTATCTTTACATACTTTTCTTGCACTTCTATTCCGATAGATTTCCTCTGAAGCTGTTTAGCGACAAATGAGGTGGTAAAAGTTCCTGAAAACAAATCAAGAACCACATCTCCCTCATTGCTACTTGCCTTAATAATTCTTTCTAATAAAGCTATTGGTTTCTGCGTAGGATGCTCTTCATACTCAGCCATTCGATATCTAACTCTAGGTATTTCCCAAACATTACCCGGCACTTTTTGAGAATTATAAACCGAAGGGGTAGCCTTTCGATAATCAATGAGTTTTCTCACTGCACCTGTTTTTGCTTCCACCAAAATTTCCGAAGCATTAAAGGTATAATTTTTTTTGTTTTTGACACAAAATAGAATCGGTTCATACAAAGAACCATAATATTTCTTTGCTTGCACACCAGAACTGTCATAAAACCATACAATCCTAGATAAAATCGTTAAACGCCGACGCAAAAATATGTCAAAATATGGCATATTTTGCGTAGAATTCATTACATATAAGCTTCCTGTTGGCTTAAGCTTATTAATGCACAATTTTAGCCAGCGATAACACCATCTTAAATAATCTTTCTCGCATTTCCACTCATCCTTTAAACCATCAAAATCTTTGCCAATATTATAAGGAGGATCGGCAAAAATTAAATCTACAGAGTTATCGGGGATGTGTTGAGAAAGAGCTTCTATCACATCCCCCAAAATAATCTCGTGTCCCTCATGTTCAAAAAGCTGCATTTTCATGTCTTTTGTTCAAACATTAATACAATTCATACTTTAACAAAGTACAAGCAATCGAACCATTAAACACCGGCATTTTTTTTGCAGTCCTTAAACCCACCCTTTTTGCTAACTCCTTATTCCCCGTCAAAATATACGCCGTCCACCCCTTAAAACGCTGCTTAAACACATCTCCCATCAACTTATAAAAATCTCCCAATTCCTCCGCATCCCCCAACCTTTCCCCATAGGGAGGATTGCAAATAAGAATCCCACTATCTGCCGGCGGTTCTATAAAATAAAGCTCTTTTTCACTAAACTGAATATCCTTTCCTAAGCCACAATTCATCGCATTATTTCGCGCTTGCTTCAACACTTCCCCATCCCTGTCACTGCCATAAATAGGCGCTTTTAATGCGGGTAAATCGGCCTTTTCTGCTTCCCCTACAATCTCCTCCCACAAAGCCTCATCATAATTTTTCCAACTCATAAACCCAAACTTTTCTCTAAACAAACCAGGGGCAATATTCAAAGCTTTTAACCCAGCCTCTAGGGGTAAAGTACCCGAACCACAAAGCGGATCATAAAACGGTAAACTCCCATCATATTCTGCCATCTCTAAAATAGCAGCAGCCAGCGTTTCTTTCAGCGGTGCTATACCCATTGCTGGACGATAACCGCGCCGATGTAAACTTCCCCCGGAACTATCTAAACTTAAAATCGCCTGATTTTCATGGATGTGTAAATTAATCAATAAATCTGGATTTTGAGCATCCACATTTGACCTTTCGCCAAATTGCTCACGTTGTTGATCAACAATTGCATTTTTAACTTGCAAAGCCGTAAAATGTGTATGGTTTAGTTGAGCATTAGAGCCGGTGCAATTTACCGCTAAACTTTGCTCAGGAGTCAGATATTCCTCCCAAGAAAATTTTTGCACTTCCCGATAAAGCATTTGGGCATTCACACAGCGAAATTCTCGAAGAGGAACCAACACCCGAAAAATAATTCTTGACCAAAGATTAACGCGGTAAAGTAAGCCTAAATCCCCCGAAAAATGCACCCCTGTGAACTCAGGACGAACATCTTTAGCCCCTAATTTCTCTAATTCTTGTGCCGCAATAGGTTCCAAACCGCGAGCAACTGTAGCAAAGTATTGATTCATTGTTGAGATGGGTACACTGATTCATTAAATACAGCAAATTCTGTTAAAAATTTTGATTTTGACAAATTTTGCTTTAATATAGTTTATCAGTGGGTGAGTGCTTTTTATCAAGCAGATCCCTCTAAAATTGTCCAATATCTAACGAACCCAGCAAAAACATGACTCGCGCAATAATGGAAACCGCCAAAGGCACCATCCATCTCGAATTATTTGATAAAGATGCACCAAACACCGTTAAAAACTTTGTTGAATTGGCAGAAAAAGGCTTTTATGACGGCTTAAATTTCCACCGCGTTATCCCTAATTTTATGATTCAAGGTGGTTGTCCATTGGGTACAGGAACCGGTGGCCCAGGGTACAAAATTAAATGCGAAATTAACCCCAATAAACACCTCGCCGGCAGCTTATCAATGGCCCACGCTGGACGCGACACCGGCGGTAGTCAATTCTTCATTTGTCACGCTCCCCAAAAACATTTAGATGGTGTTCATACTGTCTTTGGAAAAACCGAAGATATGAATGTGGTAAATGCAATTCGTCAAGGCGACAAAATCGTTTCTGTCAAAATTGAAAAGTAAGTAATTAGAAACCCGGTTCCTCTAATAAACCGGGTTTTTCAATAATAATTTATGCAAACTATCACACCAGAACAAGCACACCGACTCTCCCTTGAATTTTTAGAAAAAGACCCCCAAAATCGCTTAGAAATCCTTAATGAATTGGGTTTAGGCCGGTACGAATTTTTAACAAAACTGCCACTCACAGAAGCAAATATCCCCTGTGTAATGCGATTTTTAGGCAACCGGCAGCGCGTTAAATTTCCTAACCTCCAAGGTGCAGACTTAGCCGGTTTAAACTTAGAAGGAGTTAACTTTATTCGCGGCAACTTAACCAACGCCAACTTACAAAACAGTTGTTTAATTAAAGCAGACTTATTATTTGTCAACTTCACCAACGCCAATTTAACCAACGCTGATTTAACCGCAGCCACTCTCAACGAAACCATCTGGCTAAACGCAATTGTAGAAGGCTGTAATCTTAAAAATACCACCGGCTTAACTCAACAACAACGTCAAGATTTAACTCGGCGTGGGGCAATTTTTTAAATGCGAAAAAAGTAGGTATGAGAAAACCAGCGCATCTCCCGTCTTGGCCGGCCAACTTTAACAAAACAACCTATGCGATTTGTTGACATTATAAAACGCTTACTAGATGGTCGCAGAATTATAGATTCTCGACGATTCCATGATGTTGAGCCGGTGTAAGTTTATCGACTCTTATAAAAGCTTTGGTACAATTAAAAACCGAAAAATTTCAGGTAAATAAAAAACTCCGATATTTTACCCCCAATGGCGAGTTAGTTGCCACCCCAGAAGAAGCCGCAACTCTGACACAAAAAGCAACTTATAAACCCTAACCCCTTTGGGGGTTTTAATTAATTGTGTAGCCACCGGTTTTAACCGGTGGCATTAACGGCACCTAAGCCGGCAGATCGGTATTTCCCATCAAATACAAATCACACGCCTGCGCCGCCCCGCGACCCTCATTGATGGCCCAAACCACCAAACTTTGACCCCGGCGACAGTCACCCGCCGCAAAAACACCAGGCAGACTTGTAGCAAACTTACCGTGATCCGCCTTCACATTACTCCGCGCATCACGTTCCACCCCAAGCGCATCTAGCAAAGGCTGTTCCGGGCCCAAAAACCCCATCGCCAGCAACACCAACTGAGCAGGAATCACTTTTTCCGTGCCTGGGATATGCTTAGGAATAAACTGGCCCTTCTCATTTTTCTCCCACAGCACCTCTACCGTGTGGACAGCCTTAACATTATTGTTTTCGTCGCCCTCAAACTTGGTAGCGGTTGTGATATACACACGCGGATCATCGCCAAATTTGGCCGCCGCTTCCTCTTGGCCGTAGTCCATTTTATATACCTTGGGCCATTCGGGCCAGGGATTATCGGCGGCGCGAGCTTCGGGAGGTTTCGGCATAATTTCTATCTGCGTGACGCTGTTGCAACCATGACGAATGGACGTCCCCACACAGTCGGTGCCGGTGTCGCCGCCGCCAATAATCACCACATCTTTGCCTTCCGCCGACAAGGATGTGCTAGTTTTATCGAGGACAGCTTTGGTGTTTGTTGTCAGAAAATCCATTGCAAAATGAATGCCGTTTAACTGCCGACCTTCAATTGGCAAATCGCGGGGTTTCGTTGCGCCGGTTGCCAGCACCACAGCATCAAATTCTGTCATCAAGTTTTCTACGGGGAAGTCTTTACCTACTTCTGTATTGCAGATAAATTTCACACCTTCTTCTTCTAAAATATGAAGCCGGCGCATCACCACTTCTTCTTTATCCAGCTTCATATTCGGAATGCCATACATCAGCAAACCACCAGGCCGGTCGGCACGTTCAAACACCGTTACCCAATGACCGGCCTTATTTAATTGAGCCGCAGCAGCCAAGCCCGCCGGCCCGGAACCAATGACGGCCACTTTTTTGTCGGTGCGTTTTCTCGGTTGTTCTGGTCTCACCCAGCCTTCATCCCAACCTTTATCAATGATCGAACATTCAATATTTTTGATCGTCACCGGCGGGTTATGGATACCCAGAACACAAGATCCCTCACAAGGTGCGGGACATACACGACCAGTAAATTCGGGGAAGTTGTTGGTTTTATGCAAGCGGTCGAGCGCTTCCTGCCACAAACCGCGATAAACTAAATCATTCCATTCGGGGATCAGGTTATTTACCGGACAGCCGCTTGCCATGCCGCTGATAAGTGTGCCGGTGTGGCAGAATGGTGTGCCACAATCCATACAGCGAGCAGCCTGAGTGCGGAGTTTGTCATCCGGCATGGGAAAATGAAACTCATCCCAGTTGCGGATGCGGTCAAGCGGTGCAAGTTCTGAAGGAAGTTCGCGGAGAAATTCAATAAAGCCGGTTGGTTTTCCCATAGTCGAGTTTGTCTTAAAATCAGGGGGCAAGGCCCGTACAGTTTTTTTGTTTGTTGTTAATTTTAGAGTTGCTTTTAGAAACTTTGTCAAAGTCTACAATTTAATTAACATTTGTCGGTGTCGGTGCCGGTTGTTAGGTAAAATTGCTTTTATTCTAGCAGCCAGTCAAATAAATTGCCGATTGTTAGTCGCAGTTCGTCAGCAAAACATGGCGCCGAACTCCCAAGCAGTAGTTTTTTATAATTAGATTTAAATTAAAATTTGTTGTTAGATTTGAGTTGAAGCAGGAAGTTTTAATTTAACGAGGGACTTTTGTAGAACGCTGGGTTTAACACTTAACCAAACTTGGTTACGTTCGTCTTCCGTATAACCAACGACAACAGAACCCACAGAAGATCCTATTTCTGGATACATTTCTGGGGTCATAGATCCCGTATCCAGAAAATCGGTGATTTGAATGAGTCCCTTCACTTCTGCTTCTCCAATATCGACAAAAACTCCAAAAGGAGTATGCGCTTCAACTACGCCATAGATTAATTTGCCAACTTGATATTTAGATTTGATTTTCGTCAATACTTCTTCTTTCATAATTAACTTGGTTTTAGCACTCTAGGAAACTGATTCAATAAAGGAAACAAACTATGAGGCACTGCTAATTCGATACTTGGCCCTCCCTGATAGGCTCTTTCCAAGGGCTTAAAGATTTCATCATAAGTTTGTTTGTCTATTATAACCTCCAATATGCCTTGTTTGTAATGATTATTATATTCTTCTGCCAAACTTCTCGAAGTTGAGCCGGCAAAATAGCACTTGCCATCTGCGTAGGGAGGGTTTCTGGGAAAGTCTACGGCTTGAAAACCATCTTTTAGTAATTTTTCTGCTTTCCCTGGTTGAGGCGCTTTGTAAATTGTAACTGTTACCTCAAAACTAGCTTCTGTCATTTTATAATAAAGTTATATACCGATTTTATTCAAGCAGCCAGTCAAATAAATTGCCGATTGTTAGTCGCAGTTCGTCAGCAAAACATGGCGCCGGTAATAAATCTGCCGGTTCTTCAAAAACTTCTGGCTGTTGTTTTGGTTTAAAAACAAAGATAGAGCGCTCTTCAGGATCAATCAGCCATCCCATTTGTGTATCATATTTCAAACAATGGAGAATTTTTTTTGTAACTTTCGTTTGGCTTTGATCTGGCGATAAAATTTCAATCACCCAATCAGGAGAAAGTGAAAATGTATTAGCAACTTCCCCAGTTTCACTACGGGGGATTCTTTCGTTAAGAAAAACCGACACATCCGGCACAATAGAAATTCCCCCAAAGGTGCAGCGGAGTTCTGAAAAAGCTCGTGCGATGCGTTTAGGCTTAAGCACTGCATTGATAGCTGTAATAAGTTCACCTCGAATTGCGCTATGCTTTCCTTGTGGCATAGGTTTATGGATAATTTGTCCGTCGATATACTCACTGGCTGGTTTTGTTTCTTTGAGTTTCATAAACTCTTCTAAACTCAATGTTTTTGATGGCGTTTGTACCATTTGAACACCTCTAGTAGGATTCATATAAAATTAGGTTTAGGGGAGTAATACTTTATTATTACTAATAGAGCTTATAAATTCATTCTCTATAACAATAAGCAACTCTTGTCGCCATTTAAGGCTAAAAATGTTTCGGTGCCGGTGTAAATAATGTTTATTTGCCCTCCGAACACATCATCAATTGCTAAAAAATTTTTCCCCTCAACCTCCTCAAATTCACATCCCGCTATTGCTCTACAAATTCTTCCTATTTCAACATAATTAGCAGTATCTATTTGCTCAACGCCAAGTATTCGGATAAACAAATAAGGCCAATCATTTACAAAAGAAGAATTAGCTTTAATTTCCTGTGGCAACCAACAAGCATCCCATTGAATTGCTAAAGTTACAGCTTGAGCATACCCAACATTATAGAAAATGCCTATCCAGTAAGAATCATGGAGCGTATATTTTTGATTAAAAGCTCTAAAAGACATCTGCTTACCTTGATGCCAAGGTAAAAGCTCGTCCACCAATCCTTGATAAAGCCAGTTTGGGAAAAAACTATCAGCCACACTCTTTACCAAAACGCAACATAGAAGTAAAATTCACCGATTTTTTTATTACTAACAAAATTTCCCAAAAAAACCACCTTTACTTTTGCAAAAATTTTAAATTTTGAGTTTCATGCCTCAACTCAACCTACACAGAATGCTTATTCTAGCTATTCTCCTGAACGCATTTGCAAAAACTCATCTGGTGTAACTATTTGTACGCTGCGAAAGGGGTTGAGTACCAACAAATCCCGATCACCGGTAATAATATACTCTGCGCCTCCACTAAGCGCCAGTTCTAAAATTTTGTCATCTTTCGGATCGCGGCACTCTTGAACTTTTTCGACCAATTCAACTAATACTGAGCGCTCTACCAAAGCCTCTAAAAACTCTTCTCTCTCTTCCCTAGTTAAGTAACGATTGAATTTTTCCCGTCCGAGAACATCGTTCAACTCTTCTAGCAACTCAACAGATAACAATATTTCACCATTTTGTAAGGCATATCGAAAAGCTCTCGCAGGCATTCCTGTCTCGAACAACAACGCACTGATAATTACGTTTGTGTCAACCACATAGCGTACTTTACTACTCATTCAAAATTGAATCCAAAATTTCCGATGTTAATCCCCGTGCTTGTGTTTTCTGGCTAATATCACTCATCACCTCTTCAAGACTTCTCTTTTGGCGCGTCGCTTCCGAAAGTTTAACACTCAGCAATGCCTCCAACTTCCGCCGTTCTTCCTCAGAAACAGATTCAAAAATACGCGCTGCCTCAGCATTAACACGAATAGTAATTGTTTTCGTTTCCATCTTCACCACTTTTAACCCTAATAATTGCCATCCTAACCGAAAAGTAGGGGCGGTGACGATTGGCACGCCCGCCCCTAACCTCAATCATTAACCTTTTTTATCTAACCAAAATCAACCTCCCCCAATTCTCGAAACATCACGGACATTTTGCTCAAACGCCGCAGTCAACGCCTCATCACCACTCAAACCAGACGCCAACGCACCCTTAATAGCCTGCAAAACCCGCTTATAATCACGAGGCATCACCTTAACAAAAACCCCTACCATCGCCTCCCAATTCGCCAAAACACGAGCACCCTTAGCACTCTTCGTGTACTCAACGTGCTTCTCAATCATCTGACGAACTGTAGCAATCTCTTCGGGATCTTCCAACTTTTCTAGATCCGACATCGCCGTATTGCAGCGCGTCGCAAAATCTCCCGCCTCATCAAGGATATAAGCAACACCGCCACTCATCCCCGCCGCGAAATTGCGACCAGTCGGGCCCAGCACCACAACCTTACCGCCGGTCATATACTCACAGCCGTGATCACCCACAGCCTCGACAACCGTATTCACCCCAGAGTTGCGAACACAGAAACGTTCACCGGCCATCCCATTAATATATACCTCACCACTTGTAGCCCCATACAAAGCCACATTGCCGATGATAATATTCTCCTCAGCCGCAAACGTCGAAGCCGCAGATGGATAGACAATAATCTTGCCACCACTCAACCCCTTACCCACATAATCATTCGCATCCCCCTCAAGTTCCAGCGTCACACCCTTTGGTACAAACGCCCCAAAACTTTGACCGGCACTACCTTGGAAATGCAAATGCACCGTATCTTCTGGCAAACCATGCCAGTGACGCTTAGTAATCTCATTCCCCAAAATTGTACCCACAACTCGGTTCACATTCTTAATTGGCAGCGTCGCCTTCACTTTTTCACCGCTATCAATAGCCGGCTTACAAAGATCCAACAACACCGTCATATCCAGAGAATTTTCCAAACCGTGCTCTTGAGGAATTTGGCAGAACCGGCCCACCTCTGGCCCAACTTCCGGCTGATAAAGAATCTTTGAAAGGTCAATATTCTTAGCCTTCCAATGTTCCACAGCCTTCTTACTTTCCAGCACATCCGTCCGACCCACCATTTCACTCAGCGACCGGAAGCCAAGCTGCGCCATAATTTCCCGCAACTCCTGTGCTACAAACCGCATAAAATTCACAGCGTGCTCTGGTTCTCCCACAAAACTCTTCCGCAGTTCTGGGTTTTGCGTGGCAATCCCAGCCGGGCAAGTGTTAAGGTGGCACACTCGCATCATAATACAACCAAGCGTCACCAGCGGAGCCGTCGAGAAACCAAACTCTTCTGCACCCAGCAAAGCAGCTATGGCTACATCGCGTCCTGTCTTCAGTTGACCATCAGTTTCCACAGCGATACGCGACCGCAGATTGTTCAAAACCAAAGTTTGATGCGTTTCGGCCAAACCCAACTCCCAAGGCAAACCGGCGTGTTTAATCGAGGTTTGCGGAGAGGCGCCGGTGCCACCATCATAACCAGAAATCAGCACCACATCAGCATGAGCCTTTGCCACACCGGCTGCAATAGTCCCCACCCCAACTTCCGACACCAGCTTAACGCTGATGCGGGCCTCACGGTTCGCATTCTTCAAATCGTGAATTAATTCGGCTAAGTCTTCAATGGAATAGATATCATGGTGCGGTGGCGGTGAAATCAAACCGACCCCAGGCGTAGAGTGGCGTACTTTAGCAATCCAAGGATACACCTTTGCCCCTGGCAATTGTCCGCCTTCACCGGGTTTTGCGCCTTGCGCCATTTTGATTTGAATTTCTTTTGCTTTGGAGAGATACAAACTCGTTACCCCAAACCGGCCAGACGCGACTTGTTTAATAGCGCTGTTTTTCGAGTCGCCGAATTCATTTGTCCAGGTATAGCGTTCAGCATCTTCGCCACCTTCGCCTGTGTTAGACTTACCACCGAGCCGGTTCATGGCTATAGCGAGGGTTTCGTGGGCTTCTTTGGAAATTGAACCGTAACTCATGGCGCCGGTTTTAAAGCGTTTGACAATGCTATCTATCGGTTCAACTTCCTCGATGGGGATGGGTTGCCGGTCTTTAAATTCCAGTAGCCCGCGTAAAGTGAAAAACTTTTTGCTTTGCTCATTAACGCCTTTGGCATATTGCTTATAGGCATCATAGCTGCCGGTTCTCACCGCCTTTTGCAACGCATGGATAGTTTCGGGACTAAACAAATGCGCCTCACCATCTTTGCGCCATTGGTATTCGCCACCAACATCGAGAGTATGACCATTGGTAGGCCGGTCGGGGAAAGCGTGGGTATGGCGTAGAATGGCTTCTTGGGCGATTAGTTCGAGATCGGCGCCTTCTATACGCGAAGCAGTCCAGGTAAAGTATTTATCAATCACCGCTTGATTCAAACCGACAGCCTCAAAAATTTGAGCACCGCGATAGCTTTGGATGGTGGAAATACCAATTTTGGAAGCAACTTTAATCACGCCTTTGGTGGCGGACTTGATATAGTTTTTGCAGGCTGTTTTGAATTCAACATTAACCAGCAAGCCTTCGGCGATCATCTCACCAATAGTTTCAAAGGCGAGATAAGGGTTAATGGCGCCGCAACCATATCCGATCAGGGTAGCAAAGTGATGTACTTCTCGCGGTTCGCCTGATTCGAGAATAATGGCGACGCGGGTACGAGTACCTTTGCGGATAAGATGATGATGTAAACCGGCCACTGCGAGTAAAGCAGGAATGGGTGCGTTATTTGCATCCATGTCTCTATCGGAAAGAATCAGGAGGTTAACCCCTTCTTCGATAGCTTTGTCTACACCCGCAAAAACGCCTTCTAAGACGGATTCAAGCCCTTTTACCCCATCTTTGGGGTTAAACAAAATTGGGAATGTCTGAGACTTAAATGCCGGTTCGTTGATATATTTAAGTTTCAGCAGTTCTTCGTTGCTGAGAATGGGGCTTTTAAGTTCGATGAGATGACAGCTTTCGGGTACAGGTTTGAGGAGGTTACGTTCTGAACCGATAGTTGTGATGGGGGAGGTAACGATTTCTTCGCGGATAGAGTCGATGGGGGGGTTGGTGACTTGAGCGAAAAGTTGTTTAAAGTAATCGTACAATAATTTGGGCCGGTCGGAGAGCACAGCCAGGGGAGTATCGGCGCCCATCGAACCAATAGCCTCAACGCCATCGCGGGCCATCGGGGTCAACAGTAACCGCAACGCCTCGAAGGTATAACCAAAGGCGGTTTGACGTTGAGTGAGGTTGAGGGATTGAGTTTCAGCGGCTTTCGGTGTCTCTGCCCCTACGGTAGATAAATCTAGTTTATGTTGATTGAGCCATTCACGGTAGGGCTGGGCGCTGACAATGTTGTGTTTAATTTCTTCGTCGCTGATGATGCGTCCTTCTGCCATGTTAACAAGGAACATCCGACCAGGTTGTAACCGGCCCTTAAATGCGACTCTTTCTGGTTCAATGGGTAAAACGCCGGCCTCGGATGCCATAATTACTAAATCATCTTTGGTGACGTAGTAGCGAGAGGGGCGTAAACCGTTGCGGTCTAAGACTGCGCCCATCATGGTACCATCGGTGAAAGCGATTGAGGCGGGGCCGTCCCAAGGTTCCATCAGGCAGGAGTGATATTCGTAGAAAGCTTTTTTCTCGTCACTCATCGACTCATGGGCTGCCCAAGGTTCGGGTATCATCATCATCATGGCGTGAGGTAAGGAGCGACCGGCCAAGACGAGCAGTTCGAGGGCGTTGTCAAAAATTAGGGAGTCGCTACCATCGATGTTGATGACAGGTTTAATTTTTTTGATGTCTTCGCCAAAAAGTTCAGATTCAAAAAGCGACTGACGGGCGTGCATCCAGTTGATGTTACCACGCAGGGTATTGATTTCGCCGTTGTGGGCAATGTAGCGGTAAGGGTGCGAACGTTCCCAACTGGGGAAAGTGTTGGTACTAAAGCGAGAGTGAACTAAACCAAGGGCGCTTTCCATGTCAGGATCGCGCAAGTCGGGGTAATATTCGCCTACTTGCACCGGCATCAGCATCCCTTTATAAACCATTGTACGGGCTGAGAGGCTGGAGGGATACCAGTACGAGTCAATTTTGGTGTTGCGGATATGGGTGTGGGAGAGTTTGCGGATGACGTATAATTTACGCTCAAAAGCCAAATCATCAACAAGATCCGGGTTACGTTGAATGAAAACTTGGCGCATGAACGGTTCACTAGCTTTAGCGGTATTGCCTAAAGTAGAGTTATCGGTAGGAACATCACGCCAGCCGATGACTTTTTGACCTTCATCTGCGACAATTTTTTCAAAGACTGCGGCACTTTTTTGACGTTCTTCGGCATGAGGTGAAGTGTAGATCATGCCGACGCCATAGTGACCGGGTTCGGGTAAACTAAAGCCTAAAGGTGCAGTGACTTTTTTGAGAAATGTATGGGGAACTTGAATTAAAATTCCTGCGCCGTCGCCGGTATTTTTTTCACAACCGCAGGCGCCGCGATGGTCTAAATTTAAAAGTATGGTAAGAGCTTGTTCAACAATAGAGTGAGATTTTTGGCCTTTTTGATGGACGATAAACCCGACACCGCAAGCATCATGTTCAAATTGAGGATCGTAGAGTCCCTGAGAAAGGGGAAATTGAGTATTGTTCATTAGTGCGTATGTTGTACAGTCGTGAGTGTGAAAAGATAGGAGTGTTGCAACAAAGGGAAAAATCAAATCTTGCCGAATAAAAAACGATGGCTTTTACAGTTTTCCCAAATCAATTATTTTCAAGGTATTTAGTTGCGCTTTAGCGCCAAAAACCCCAATTTTAGGAGAGAACCTCCAGACGACTAGCTGTTTTCAGATCAAGTTACTGTAACTCTGTAACTTTAATAGATTTTGCTGTTTCATGTTCATTCTGGATGTTAATTGTAACCAATCTTAAAAAAATAGGCACTTGAGTCTACACTAATGGCAGGATTTGTTAAGATTTTCTGACAACCGGCCTTAAATAGTTCACCTCCAAAAAGAATAAAATCAAAGTTGTAGGGGAGAGTTGACCGGCATCAAAGCTTGTAACCAGACATAGCCTTAAACGCGCCCCTAAAAACAATACCAGAAACCGCTCTGGCGCTGCCTTAATGATATTGTCTAATAAGACCGGCCTGCTGCATCAAATATTAAGGAAAATTTTACATCCCCGAAATATGGACAACAACTTCGCGGATGTGACTGTGTTGCCGGTGTTCCCAGACATAAATACCCTGCCAAACACCAAGAACCAGCTTACCATCACTAATAGGAACTTGTTCAGAAGTATGAGTTAAAGCCGTGCGAATATGAGCCGGCATATCATCATCACCTTCTGAATTATGATAATATCTGCGACTATCTTCTGGTACCAACTGAGTCAAAAAATTTTCAAGATCCCGTAACACATCAGGATCAGCATTTTCTTGAATAAGCAAACTTGCCGAAGTGTGGCGTAAAAACACAGTACAAAGACCCATTTTAACCCCAGACTCAGCCACAACCGCCTGAACCTTCGCCGTAATTTTCATCAAAGACTTACCCTTAGTTTCAAGCTTAATAAACTTTTGATAATGATTCATCACAAGACACCAAAAAAACACTCCCTCCCATCCTACCGCAAAAACAGAATCCAGACCCAAAAATCGACTTTTTATAACGAACCAAAAACCTCAAACCACTCCATATTCATCAATCAAAAACCCCAAAAACAAACCATAAACCCATCTGCGTCCATCTGCGTTTATCTGCGGTTAAAAAATCCCCAAAAAGACAGACCCAAACACCACCAAAAACCAGTAAAATAGAAACAGACAAACCCACCAGCAAAAACACCGTGAAAGAAACCACCAAACCCACCCTAATTTTAGTAGACGGACACTCCCTAGCCTTCCGTTCATACCACGCCTTAGCACATAGTCGAGAAGGAGGCTTACAAACAACAACCGGCATCCCAACAAGCGTAAGTTTTGGCTTTCTAAAATCCCTCTTAGAAGTAATGACAGCCCACAACCCCGAATACTTAGCAATAGCCTTTGATTTAGGCTTACCAACATTCCGCCACGAAGCCGACGACACCTATAAATCAGACCGGCCAGAAACACCCCAAGATTTTATCACAGACTTAAAACATTTACAAGAACTATTAACAGCCTTTAACATCCCCATTGTTACCGCGCCTGGTTACGAAGCAGACGACGTTTTAGGAACCTTAGCAATCAGCGGAAAACAGGCCGGTTATCGAGTAAAAATCCTCACCGGTGACCAAGATTTATTTCAACTAATAGACACAGAAAATGATATTACAGTATTGCGGTTAGGTTCCGACAGTTTTGGCCGGTCAGGAACAGGAAAAGCCAAAGAATTTGGCCCCGAAGAAGTAAAAGAAAAACTTGGAATTACGCCTGAACAAATAGTAGATTATAAAGCACTTTGCGGCGATAAATCTGATAACATCCCCGGAGTAAAAGGCATCGGCGAGAAAACCGCAGTTCCCCTCTTGGCAAAATACGGAAAACTAGACAACATTTATGCAAACATCGAAGAAATAAAAGGCGCAGTCAAAACCAAACTAGAAACCGGCAAAGCAGAAGCCTACCACTCGCAAAAAATGGCGACAATTGTGCTTGAGGTGCCGGTGGAAATAGACATAAAAGACTGCAAACTACGAGGTTTTGACGAAGAAAAACTTACCGCCATGTTAGAGAAATTAGAGTTTAAATCTTTCTTGCCAAAAGTAAAACAATTGCAAAGAAGATTTGGGGGAGAAACAGCAGAACAAGAAAAAGCTGAAACTGCATCTAATTTTTCCGCATCTAGCACAGACGACGAACAACTGTCATTTTTCAGTTTTGAAGAAACCCAAGCCGCCAAAAATGACGCACCTCTTCCCATTAAACCTCGCATTATTCAAACAATAGAACAGCTAAACGAACTCGTAAACATCTTGAAAAAATGCACCGATCCAGAAATGCCAGTGGCGTGGGATACAGAAACAACCGATTTAGAACCAAGAGATGCAAAATTAGTAGGAATTGGATGTTGCTGGGGTAGCGGTGAGGAAGACGTCGCTTATATCCCCACCGGCCACAAAAAAGGCCAAAACATTGACACAAAAACTGTCTTAAAAACCTTACAACCAATATTAGAAAGCGCCGAATATCCGAAAGTTTTGCAGAATGCCAAATTTGACCGGCTAATATTACGCTGTCAGGGAATAAACCTAGCCGGTGTTGTCTTTGAAACCATGCTGGCAAGTTACATCATCAACCCAGAAAATAACCACAGCCTCAGCAGTTTATCCCAGAAATATTTAGGCATTCAAGCCACAACCTACGATCAATTAGTAGGCAAAAACAAAACCATAGCCGATATCGAAATACCTGCTGTTGCTAACTATTGTGGCATGGATGTATATACAACATTCATGTTAGTAGAACCGCTGAAAAAAGAATTAAAGGAAAAGGGAGAAAAATTAACAGAACTTTTGTTAAAAGTAGAAGTTCCTTTAGAGCCGGTTTTAGCCGAAATGGAATACACCGGCATCCACATCGATACCCCCTACCTAAAAGAACTTTCGCAATACTTAGAGACCGAATTAACCGCCTTAGAGAAACAAGCTTATGAGGCAGCCGGTGAGGAATTTAACTTAGGTTCACCCAAACAATTAAGCACAATTTTATTTGAAAAACTACAACTCGACACCAAAAAATCCCGCAAAATCAAAACCGGCTTTTCCACAGATGTAGGAGTCTTAGAAAAACTCCAAGGAGATCACCCCCTTATTGATAGCATCCTCGAATATCGCACCCTCGACAAACTCAAATCAACCTATGTCGATGCCTTACCAAAATTAGTAAGAAAAGACACCCAAAGAGTACATACAGATTTTAACCAAACTATTACCACAACCGGCAGATTATCTTCGAGTAATCCTAACTTACAAAACATCCCCATCCGCACCGAATTTTCCCGAAAAATTCGTAAAGCATTTATTCCTGAAAAAGGCTGGTTAATGGTATCCGCAGACTACTCGCAAATAGAACTGAGAATCATGGCAGAATTAAGCGGAGAACCGCTATTAATAGAAGCCTACAAAAACAACGAAGACGTGCATACCGTTACCGCAAAATTACTCTTTGAAAAAGACAACATCACCCCAGAGGAACGCCGTGCAGGAAAAACCATTAATTTCGGGGTAATATATGGTATGGGCTCTGGAAAATTTGCCCGTTCCATTGGTAGAACATCCGCTGAAGGAAAACTATTTATCAAACGTTTTCAACTGCGCTATGCCAAAATATTTGAATTTTTAGAAAGAGTGCAAAGACAAGCCATTTCTCAAGGGTATGTTGAAACAATCTTAGGCCGGCGCCGGTATTTTGACTTTGAAGCCATCAGTTTACGCGGTTTAAAAGGCCGGCCTTGGGATGAAATACCCCTAGAAGAGTTGCAAGGAAATAGCAGAAATGATGCTGCAAATTTACGCGCTGCGAGTAACGCACCCATTCAAGGTTCAAGCGCAGATATCATCAAAGTTGCGATGATAGAATTGCATGAGATTTTGAAAAACTATCAATCGCGTTTATTGCTGCAAGTTCACGATGAATTAGTGTTAGAAGTGCATCCCGATGAATGGGAAGAATTGCAACCTTTACTGAAAAATACAATGGAAACTGCCATTCAAAAATATCGACCTTTGAGTGTTCCCTTAGTTGTGGATATAAACGTTGGGGAAAATTGGATGGATACAAAGTAGGCTAGAGTGTGCCCACCGGCCTGATAATGGTGGGCAAAGCATTGCCCTATTAGTTGATAGGTGTTAACACATAATTTGACTATAATCATTGTGAAATCGTCTTGAAAGAGTCGTCAATTATGCAGCGGGACGAAGTATTGCGAATTCTGTTACAACATCAGCAGCCATTAAAAGATTTTGGTATCAAGTCGCTGGCGATATTTGGCTCTGTAGCTAGGGATGAAGCCAGAGCAGATAGCGATGTAGATATTTTAGTGGAATTTGAGGGGCCGGTGACATTTGATCGTTATATGGATGTCAAATTTTATCTCGAAGATCACCTAGGGACGCGGGTAGATTTAGTGAGCCGGCGTTCGCTCAGACCTATAATTCGAGCTAAGGTGGAAAAAGAGGGAATTTATGTCGCGTAGTATGCGTTTGTATTTAGAAGATATCCTCACTTCTTGTGCCAAAGTCAAGCGATACACCGAAGGAATGACATTTGAAGATTTCCAAAGGGATGAACGGACTTATGATGCGGTGGTAAGGAATTTGCAGATCGTTGGAGAAGCGGTTAAAAATATTCCCCAAGAAATGCGAGGAAAATATCCAGAAGTTGAATGGCGCAAAATTGCTGGATTGCGCGATATTTTGGCTCACGCTTACTTTAGCATTGAAAATAGATAAGCAGCAATTAAACTAAATAATATTTATTTAATTGCTACTTATATAATCAATAGCTATTGAAAACTTAAATTATTCGTGCCAACACTTTTTGTGACCATCAACATATCGGCAAACTAACTTCTCAAGAGTTAAATGTTTCTGAATTTGATCTGACTGTGAGTTGGCCGTATATGTCTGACTGATAGCAACATTATTGACTGGGCTAATAGATGGACTAGCCCATACAGGGACAACATTGCTGAAAAACAGCACAACCATTAATATTGAAACCGAGAAAAAGGTGATTATTTTTTGCATAATTTTTTCCAATCTAATTAAGACAACCTTTTTTAGAATATAAGATAATTTGAAAACTGACAACTATCAAAAAGTACGGTAAAGTCAGGAATTTTGTAAATTTATTTATCAATTTATATATGGGGTACTTGTTAAGGTACGAAAAAGTACGATAAATTAAGAAATGCTTACCCCAAGACTTTAACCCAAACACAATCCATGAATACTGAGGAAATGTTACAGTGGGCGGATGACATTCTATATACCAAAACAGCAAAACACCTCGATTCTGTGCAAAGGGCCATCCTAGAAGGCGCTTGGCAAGGGTTAAAATATGAAGACATTGCTAAAAACTGCCATCGCAGTAAGTCCCATGTTAAAAATATAGCTTCGGAATTATGGCAGACTTTATCAGATTTGTTAGGAGAAGATATCCAGAAGGCAAATGCTCGCTCTGTTTTAGAACGAAAAGCAATATCTACAATTTATAATTATGGTAAATCCTCACAGATAGTTACTAGCAACATTAATAGCCATATTAATATCTGTCCAGAAAACCGGCCCTCTTCAGAAGACACAAAACCACCCTCACCCTCACCCCCAAACACGCCCCAAAACAAAAATCAAACCCCAATCATCGACTTAACACAAGCACCGGCCCTAACCGAATATTACCCCCGCACCACAGAAGAAACAACCCTCAAAAACTGGATATTACAAACCAACGCACGCCTAATTACAATCTACGGCTTAACTGGAATAGGAAAAAGCAGCCTCACCCTCCAACTCATCGAACAAATACAAAACGAATTTGACTACATTATCTGGCAAAGCCTCAACGAAAAACCCACCCTTACCACCCTACAAACCAACCTCAAACAAATTTTTTCCCAAACCCAAAAAACCCCCTTCCCCACAATCCTAGATTATTTCCGCACCTATCGCTGTTTAATTATTATTGATGACCTACAAAACATCTTTAAACCCCATGAACTAGCCGGCCAATACCTACCCGGATATGAAGATTACAGCCAATTTTTTAAACAAATTGCCACCACAACCCATCAAAGTTGCTTAATACTCCTCACCTCCGAAAAACCGAGAGACATCACCACCATAGAAGCCGAAAACCCCTCAACCCAAACCTTACACCTCAAAGGATTACGAGAAGAACAAGCACAAGAAATCTTGCTAAAAAAACAATTAACAGATGAAGAAAAATGGCCAGAACTAATAACCATTTATCAAAGTCATCCCCTTTGGTTAAAAATCATCTCCGCCACAATCAACCAATTATTTAACGGTAGCGTCTCCCAATATTTAGCAGACCCAAATGATATATACTTAGGAGACATAGAGCCGGTTTTAGAAACTCAATTACAGCGCTTATCCGACTCAGAAAAAACCGTGATAGGCTGGTTAGCAAACCAAACAAACGCCGTAGACATCTCACAAACCCCCGCCGAAACAGCATTATCAAAAACTCAATTTTTGCAAGCCATAGAATCCTTAAACCGGCGCAGCTTAGTAGAAAAAGAGCCGGTCGCAGGACGAGCAATGTTTCAAATTAACCCAATCTTTAAACAATACATACAGTTAAACCCAGATAATCTTAAATAAAAAGAGTAGTAGGTTGCCTTTGCAATAAGGTTTCAGAAAGCTATAATTAATAGATCCACCTCAAACTAAATTAAAACTTTGAGAACAAACATTTCTTGAAGTGCGGACATACACAAAGAATCCGACTATGAAAACATTTACTGCTGTCATCGAAAAAGATTCTCAGACTAACCTTTACGTTGGCTATATCCCCGGATTTCCTGGGGCTCATTCTCAGGGAGAAACTTTGGATGAATTGCAAGCAAATTTGCGAGAAGTCATTGAGATGTTGCTGGAAGATGAGAAACTCGTGTTTGAAACAGAGTTTATAGGCACACAACAAATTACAATCCCCTAAACATGAGTAATATCCCTGTTCTTAAACCACAGGAAATTGTCAGCGTAGCCTTTCTCACCGGCCAACCCCTAGAAGTGCCCTTAAAAGGCTTTCCCCCCTATCAACCTAATTTAATATCAGCCATTGAAACCTGGTTAAAGGAGATTTAAGAAATTGAGAAAGCCGGGTTTCTGGCCACTTCTAGGAGGTGTAACGAAGTATTATCGAAAAAACCCGGTTTCTGACTCCCCGTAAACCAACGTTTCGTGATATAATAAAAGCCTTAAAAAATCCAACAAAAAAGCCATGTCGGAAATTACTTTAGACGAAACCAAACTTAAAGAATTGCTCAAAGAAGCGATTTTTGAGTTAATAACAGAACAAAAAGAAGTATTTTCTGAGATTTTAACAGAAGCCCTAGAAGATATAGGAATGGAAACTGCTATCAAAGAAGGCGAAAATACTGAAACAGTCAGCCGTGAGCAAATTTTCAACATCCTGAAGAGACAACCATGAATGTGGAGTTTAAAAAGAGCTTTGAAAAAGATTTACTCAAGATTCTTGATGCCGACTTGTTGCAAAGAATTCAGGAAGCGATAGAAGAAGTTGAGAATGCCGAAAAATTAAATGAAGTCAGCAATGTTAAAAAACTAAAAGGTGATGCAGACTACTATCGCCTGAGAGTGGGTGATTACCGAATCGGTATTAAAGTTAATGATGGCGTAGTCTATTTCGTCAGGATACTCCACCGCAAAGAGATTTACAGATACTTTCCATAATCAGCGTCCATCCAAACTAAAAACCCAAACCGAAAACCCATCCGCGTTCATCCGCGTTTATCTGCGGTTAAAAAACAAAAAGCGCCCCCCATCTCTGGAGAGCGCCTTTTGTAATTATTTAGTTTTCGAGAGTCAAGCCCTCATAAAACCTTAGCCCTTGATAGAAGGAGCCTCAACAGAAGCCAAATCAAGAGGGAAGTTATGAGCATTACGCTCGTGCATTACTTCCATACCCAAGTTAGCGCGGTTGATAACATCAGCCCAGGTATTGATAACACGACCTTGAGAGTCGATAACAGACTGGTTGAAGTTAAAACCATTCAAGTTGAAAGCCATCGTGGAGATACCCAAAGCGGTAAACCAGATGCCGATAACAGGCCATGCACCCAAGAAGAAGTGCAAAGAACGGCTGTTGTTGAAAGAAGCGTATTGGAAAATCAAACGACCGAAGTAGCCGTGTGCTGCAACGATGTTGTAGGTTTCTTCTTCTTGACCGAATTTGTAGCCGTAGTTTTGGCTTTCAACTTCGGTGGTTTCACGAACCAAGCTAGAAGTTACCAAAGAACCGTGCATAGCAGAGAACAAAGAACCACCAAATACACCGGCAACTCCCAACATATGGAAGGGGTGCATCAAGATGTTGTGCTCAGCTTGGAACACCAACATAAAGTTGAAGGTTCCAGAGATACCCAAAGGCATACCATCGGAGAAAGAACCTTGACCCAAGGGGTAGATCAAGAATACTGCGGAAGCGGCTGCAACTGGTGCAGAGTATGCTACGCAGATCCAAGGACGCATACCCAAGCGGTAAGACAATTCCCACTCACGACCCATGTAGCAGAATACGCCAATGAGGAAGTGGAAAATTACCAACTGGTAAGGGCCACCATTGTACAACCACTCATCCAAGGAAGCAGCTTCCCAGATGGGGTAGAAGTGAAGACCGATGGCGTTAGAAGAAGGAACAACTGCACCAGTGATGATGTTGTTGCCATAGAGTAAAGAACCGGCAACGGGTTCGCGGATACCGTCGATGTCAACCGGCGGAGCGGCGACAAAGGCGATTAAAAAGCAGGTGGTGGCGGTTAAGAGGGTAGGGATCATCAAGACGCCGAACCAGCCGATATAAAGGCGGTTTTCGGTGCTTGTAACCCAGCTACAGAACCGTTCCCAGACGTTAGAGCGCTCTGTGCGCTGTAATATGGTCGTCATAGTTTTATGAGTGCTATTGATTTGTTAAGGTTCGGATGATGTTTTTATCTTAGGGGTATTTTTAAGTTTTGTAAAGGCTTGTTAATAACATTTAATATTATGACTGTCATAAGTCTGGCTTATGGGACAGCTAAGGGTAGCCAGCCGTTCTGGCCTCCTGCCAAAATGTCCAAACCTTGATTGGGTTGAGATTTGTTGTTTTGTTAACGAGAAAAAAACAACCAGCAATAACAAAAGTAAGTAAATTTTCTCTACAGCTAAAACTTTTAATAATAGATAGTATTACTTATTAGAATTCTATCTTTTTAGTATGCTCGGTTGCTGGCAATAGGCGTGTTATTTGCTTATCAAAGTTAACCGTAATAAATGGGGCCAATAGGTAGAGATTGCCCCAAAAAAATATGCTAAGGTATATTACTAGGCTTTTTGAAAAAAGCCCCTGATTTCAGGAGTAAATATGCTAAAAAAACCTGTCCAAACTAACACAAGACTCAGTAGAATCTTGCCGTTTGCTTTTGGATCGCTCTTCTTATTGATGCTTGTCAACGCTTTAATTTCTCAGTCGAGCACTAAAACATTAGTTCAGTCGGTAGGTTCGGTAACGCACAGTTATCAGGTCAAAGGTAAATTGAAACAACTAGAAAAGCTTTTAGTTGATGGTGAAACAGGACAGCGCGGGTACATCTTCACAGGAAAAGAGAATTTCCTCGAACCTTACATCAACGCCAATCAAGAATTAAAAGTTAATTTTGCCGAATTATACACCCTCCTACAAGACAACCCAGAGCAAACAAAAAAACTCACAGAAGTGCAAAAATTGGCCTCCGACAAATTAGAGGAAATGGCAGAAACCATAACCCTTAAAAGAGCCGGCAAGAATAAACAGTTAATGGATTTAGTTGTTTCTGGTCAAGGCAAGAAAATTATGGATGACATCAGAAACAAACTGGCCGAAATGAATGAAGTAGAAACCATACTTTTAAGCGAAAGACAAAAAGCAGCAACTCAAGCAGAGCAATGGATGAGCGTTTCTTCTGTGGCAGTTCCCCTTGCCGCCATAATATTCGGCTTAGTAATTTTATTTTTTATCGGCAAAAAAGTCGTGTCTCCCATCAATGAAGTAGCAAGATTGATCGCCATTTCTTCTCAAGAGATCGCAGCAACAGTAGAGCAACACGAACGCACCGCCATCATGCAAGCCTCCTCCGTCAATCAAACCAGCACCACAATGATTGAGCTAGGAGCATCCTCGCGGCACTCCGCAGAACAAGCAGAATCAGCCGCAGAGAACGCACGCCTGGTCTTAAACTTAGCGGAATCATCAACCGAGGGTGCGCGTCAAGTTTTAAGCCTAGCCGAATCATCAGCAGAGGGTGCGCGTCAGGTCTTAAACCTAGCCGAAGAGGGAAGCAAGAGAGTCAGACAAACCGTCGAAGAGATGTCTATTTTAAAAGAGAAAGTCGCCCTCATCACCGACCAGATGATCCGCTTGAACGATCAAACAGGCAGAATCGGCAGCATCACCAACATCGTCACAGATTTAGCCGCTCAGACCAATATGTTAGCCCTTAACGCAGCAGTAGAAGCAGCCCGTGCGGGTTCCAATGGTAAAGGCTTTGGCATCATTGCCTCAGAGATCCGCCAACTGGCTAACGAAAGCAAAAAATCAGCCCACACTATAACCAGCCTAGTTACTGCTATCCAGTCAGCCATGAATTCGACTGTAATGGCGACAGAAGAGGGAAGAAAAACTACAGAGTCAAGTATCAAACTTTCTCAGGAAACAGCCGAAGCTTTTAGCAGTGTAACTCAGGCAATTGACGAGATCGTTTTGGCGGCTTCTACGAGTGTAACTAAAGCTATTAACGAAGTGATTTTGAGCAATCAAGAAAACTCCCTCAAAACCACCAATGAGATCGTTATCAACTCTCAACAAATCTCCCTCACAGCTAAACAACAAGCCGTAGCCATCCAGCAGGTTATCGAGGTAATGGCCAATCTCAATCAAGGTGCCGCAGAGACAGCCAGTGGCATTTCTCAAACAAAAATTGGCATTCAAAACCTCAATGAAGCCGCCCAAAATCTCAACTCTGTAGTTTAGGGATTTGAAATTTTAGATTGGGTAATTAAAAAATAGTGAGTGATGGAGAAATTATTACCCTAACCCGGTGGCCATTGCAGTTGCCGGCCCCCCAAAATATGCAAATGTAAATGATACACAGTTTGGCCTCCATCCTCCCCATTATTAATCACCAAACGATAACCATTTGTTAAACCGGCCTGTTCAGCCACCCGTTTCGCCGTCAACAACAAATGACCCATCAATTTGTGATCCTCCGCCACCGCATCCGCCAACTTAGGAATCGGTTTTTTGGGAATCACCAACAAATGCACCGGCGCTTGAGGGTGAACATCCTTAAACGCCAAACACAAATCATCCTCATAAACAATATCCGCAGGAATTTCTCGGCGGATAATTTTGCTAAAAATTGTATCGGTAGGTTGACTCATTGCAGATTATTCTTTAACACTTGCTATAAGCATCCTAAAACAACAATTGAACCTCCAAGCATAAAAGTTGAAAAACTTTATGGAGAAATGTTACAATAGCGAAATTTATCTGAAAAAATTGGCCATACGCCAAAAAACTTGATAAGTTGTGGGACAGCGATGTTGTACATCGTTAAAATGAGTGCTTAAAGTTCCCCAACTAACAACCAAGGACAGTAGGGGGGCTTTTTTATTGGCTCACCACCAATTCAATTAGTGGAGAGAAAAACAACGTGCTTGCAAGAGTTTGGAGTGCATCATTAGTTGGAATAGACGCCGTAAAAGTCGGAGTAGAAGTTGATGTATCCGGCGGCTTACCCGGCATCGTCGTAGTCGGACTGCCAGACACCGCCGTGCAAGAATCAAAAGAGCGCGTCAAAGCAGCCATCAAAAATGCCGGTTTTGCTTTCCCGATGCGAAAAATCGTCATTAACCTTACCCCCGCAGACTTACGCAAAGAAGGGCCAAGTTTCGATTTAGCCATCAGTATTGGCATCCTCGCCGCCTCTGAACAACTTTCGCCCGAACTACTGGGAGATTTCCTATTTTTAGGTGAAGTTTCCCTAGATAGCAGCTTGCGTCCGGTTGCCGGTGTCTTACCCGTCGCCGCCGCCGCCCAAAAACTCGGCATCACCGGCCTGATTGTTCCCGTCGATAATGCACAAGAAGCTGCACTTGTCAAGGGTCTAAGTGTTTATGGATGCAAAAATTTAGCAGAAGTCGCCGACTTACTCAACAACCCCGAAAGATATCAGCCTACTAAATTAACAAACTTCGCAGAATTAAGCACAAATCAAAACCCCGGCCTCGATCTCAAAGACGTAAAAGGCCAAATACACGCCCGCCGAGCCCTCGAAATTGCTGCCGCCGGTGGACATAACTTAATCTTTGTCGGCCCCCCAGGAAGCGGCAAAACCATGTTAGCCCGTCGTTTACCCAGCATTTTACCCCCTTTAACCTTTGAAGAAGCCCTCGAAGTAACGCAAATTCACTCAGTAGCCGGTTTATTAAAAAATCGAGGTTCCCTTGTCAGCGAAAGACCCTTTCGCAGTCCCCATCATTCGGCGTCTGGCCCTTCCCTGGTTGGCGGTGGCAGTTTTCCTAAACCTGGCGAAATTTCTTTAGGCCATAGGGGTGTCCTTTTCGCCGACGAATTAACAGAATTTAAACGCGACGTTTTAGAGTTTTTAAGACAACCTTTAGAAGATGGATTTGTGACAATTTCTCGCACCAGACAATCTGTAACTTTTCCCGCCAAATTTACCTTAGTTGCCAGTACAAATCCTTGTGCTTGTGGTTATTATGGAGACCCAATTCAACCTTGCACTTGTTCACCGGCCAAACGTGAACAATACTGGGCAAAACTATCTGGGCCTTTAATGGATCGCATCGATTTACAAGTAGCCGTTAACCGGCTCAAACCCGAAGAAATTACCAGACAAACCACCGGCGAAGAATCCCAGCCCGTCAGGGAAAGAGTACAAAAAGCCCGTCAACTTGCCACCGAAAGATTTTCACAAGAAGCCGGTTTACGATGCAATGCAGAAATGCGTTCAGAACATTTGCGCCAGTGGTGTCAACTTAATGATATTTGTCAAACTTTATTAGAAAACGCCATCCGCAAACTAGGACTATCAGCACGGGCCACAGATAGAATTTTAAAAGTATCAAGAACCATTGCCGATTTAGCAGCAGAAAAAGACATTTCACCGGCTCACGTTGCCGAAGCAATACAATATCGAACCATTGACCGAATGCAATAAAAAACCTTTCAATTCCCAAACCCCATTTCTAAACCAAACCGGCCTATTTATTTGGTTGGCAAAATTCAATATTCACCTTTGAGCGTTTTTTTACGCCGTTGTTGTGGTGCCGAAACTTCCTCAACGCTTTCGCGCTCGCCATTTAAACGAAACCCCATTTGTTGCAAATAATCCCATCCCCGCTGCATTGCCACCGGCCGGTTAATTTGGGCAGAGATCCACTCCGCAACCTTGCGACTGTTCCACAAACCCCCATCCGGGGCCGGCCCATGTAAAGCTTGCCATAGTTGAGCTTGTTGCGCTTCCGACAGCAACGGCTCACCGCCAGGGTTATCGTGGCGGCGGTCTCCCAAACCCTCAATACCCGTTTGATTGTAGCGGCGGACAATTTTACGAATCCAATCTAAACTATAGCCGGTCACTTGGGCGACCTCCTGGGTAGTTTTCCCCGAAGCCAGTAACCAAACAATTTGATAGTGAGTGCGCTCAACCGGATCTTTTGCTTGACGATAGCGGCTTTCCAGTTCAGATCCACTCAAGTGAGGTAGAACAGTAACTCGTTTAGGCATAGTTGGCACTCGTACCTGCTGACTATAAGTTTATAGCTGGCAAAAGTATAGTCATTTATAGACATGAGAGGCTTCGAGTCCCTCCCCTTTCGCTTTTACTTTGAGCGGATTAACCCGCCTTGGCTGAACTACGCAGCTCTCTATCCCATGGCTGAACGCATTTGGGATTGCCTTTCTAAGAATATTGTAAGAAGCATTCACATCAGAATTAATTAACTGACCAGTTGATGTTTTGTACAAACCTCGTTTAATCCGTTTCCCAGTAAATACAGACTCTTTTTCTATGTTCCCGTAAACAGGAATTGGGTCTAAACCCAGAAAGCTACTTCTGGACGTGTAAGATTCTTCCTGCACAATTACTGTGATTCCCACCAACCGAGCTTTGTACTCTAACATTTCAATTAATCGAGAGTGAGGAATGCTGACAAAGTTTTGATTGATTTTTTTTCCTAAATTAATCTCAGTTTTCCACTGGACATTTTTGCCAATTACTAGCGTCCCCATTTGTTGCGTGACCAAAATATCAACAATCATGCGACTGGTATGATGCAAATAATTATCTACTTTTTGATGGCGACAGCGGGTTAAGCGTTGAATGCGTGACGAGGTTTTGCGACCCCCTTTTAATTGGGATTGTAATTGTGCCTTGCGCTTGTTGTAGAACTGGTTGAGAGATTTTAATGGTCGCCCGTTAATCAACAAAGGGATAAATCCCGGTTGATTTGAAGTTAACGCCACTAAATTATCGAGCCCCAAATCAATACTAGCTACAAAGTTGTTATCTTTAGTGGTGGACTCCCGTTCACTTCGACTACGCTCAGTACAAGCATCATAAATCACCTCTATTACATAGGAATCGCATTTTGGAACCAGTCTAACTTGACAAATCTGGTTGGGATTGACTTGGGTTTTAATTGAAAGTTCAGTGCCGGAAAGTTTAATGACTCCTTTCTTCAACTGTTTGCTGCTAATTGCTTGAATTGTGTAGACGAGAAGGTTTCGTCCTTTGGTTTTGTCTTTGTACTTTGGCAATTTTGGGCGACCAGTGAATTTTGAAGAGTCAGCCTTGTAAGTTTTAGCTGCTTCAAAAAACGATTTCCAATTCTTGTCTAGTACCATCAAGATTTGCTGACTTACTTTAGCAGGTAAAGCCTTGTAGGCTTGATGAGACTTCATCAATCGATTCATTTCGTTGTAATTGAGATAACCCCATCCATAAACAAAATTCTGACGAATGACGTAATTGGCGGCATTGTAGAGGTTTTTGGATAAAAAGGCTAGGTCGTCAATTTGAGTGAAACGGTGATCCGTTGATTTAATGATGTGCCTTTCTGTTAGCTGCATTCAGTGCCTCCATCTCTCAATTCAGCAATTATTTTTTCCGTCTTTCTGCTAGCACGACGTTGCCCCTAAAGTCGTGCAGCAAAACTTGTAACTATCGCTACCAAGTCTTGCCTTAACTCATCTTTGCCGTTCTCAGCAAGATTAACTATTTCTAGTTTTACTCCTAATCGAAGAAGCAATACGCTTAAATAATTCGTACCAAATCGAGCCAATCGGTCTTTATGTTCCACGCTTCAGAATGTCGTAGTCATCTTGTTGTAGCAGTGCTTCTAAATGCTTTCTGTGGTCATTCAATCCGCTGCCGATTTCTTTTACGTTTCTAACGATTTGATAGCCATTAGCAATGGCGTATTCAGTCAACCGCTCTGATTGGCGGTTAAGGTTTTCTTTGTTTTCGGAGGAACAAACTCTACTTTAGATAGCGACCCGATTCTTCTTGACTTCGGTGGATGACGCTTGTGGCACGTAGTCAACGATGATTAGACCGCTTTCTGTTTGTCGTGCCGGATGTGGTAGTTTATTCGCTTTCCACCACCGCCACGCAGTTGTGTAACTTATGCCTATTGCTTTGGCGTAGTCAGGTAGTTTCATTTTGACCTCCTGACTAGATATTACTATCTTTGCTTACTAATGCTTATTAGCTTAATGAAGTTTTACCATACTTCAGCGGCTAAACGCGCCCCACCACACCGGCTATCGCCTTAACCAACTCCACCGGCTCAACAGGTTTAGCAATGTGCTTTTGGAAACCGGCAGCTTTGGCGCGCAATTGATCTTCTAATCGAGCGTAGGCGGTTAAAGCAATGGCAGGAACACTAGAGGAAAATTGGGAGCGAATTTGACGAATTAATTGATAGCCATCCATTGCCGGCATTTCAATATCGCTCACCAAAATATCAGGGACTTGTTTTGTTAACTCTTGTAGAGCCGCAGACGCAGAGGCTACCAGTATGACAGAAGCGCCGGCATCCGCCAAAATCATCTCCAGAAGTTCGCCGGTATCTGGTTCATCATCTACCACCAGCACCCGCAAACCATAGAGAGGCTGCTCAAAGCTTTGCCCATTTATTGATTGTTGGCCGGTTTGCGGTAAGGCAGAAAGAGAAGTTTCTGCGGGAGATAGTGTTTCTTTTGATTCTACCGGCACGAGTGGTAATTTTACAGTGAAAGTTGCCCCTTGCTCTAGGCCAAGGCTACTCGCAGAAACCGAACCACCGTGCAATTCTACTAAATGACGAACAATGGCTAAACCTAAACCTAAACCGCCGTGAGAACGGGTGGAGGAGCTATCGGCTTGGCGGAACCGCTCAAACACAAACGGCAAAAAGTTTGGATTGATGCCGATGCCGGTATCGCTGACTGTAATTTCCACCACGTCCGCACTTTGCTGCATTTTCACCGAAATACTGCCACCTTTGGGCGTAAATTTAATTGCATTGGATAGCAAATTCCAGATCACTTGTTGCAGCCGGTTTTGGTCGCCATAACACGAGGAAACAGCCGGATCTATGAGGGTTTGAATCTCGATAGACTTGGCGGCAGCGGCGGGGCGCACGGCATCCAGGGCATTTTCGAGGACGGTGTTTAAGTTAACAGGGATGATATTGAGACGCAACTTGCCGGTGATGATGCGGGAAACGTCCAGCAAATCTTCTATCAGTTGAGCTTGGGATTTAGCGTTGCGCTCAATAGCATCTAAAGCTTTTTCAAGGGTGGTTTGGTTAAAGGAGCGAGTTTGCAAAAGTGTTGCCCAGCCCAAAATTGAAGTCAGGGGGGTGCGGAGTTCGTGAGAAAGGGTAGCTAAAAATTCGTCTTTGATGCGGTTGAGAGTTTCTGCCTCTGCTCTGGCGCGGTGGGCATTTTGATACAATTTGGCGTTTTCGATAGCTAGGGCGGCTCGGTAGGCCAAATCTTCGGCAAAACCCAGGTCGATTGGGTCGTAACACCGGCCCCCCTCGGCACTGACAAAGGCAAGAACTCCTAAAATCCGCGAAGGAACTTTAATCGGCACGATCATCACCGAGGAGTATCCTACTTGCCTTAAAATTTCGAGGTGTTCTGGATCTTTAGCGGAACTGACGAGTATTTCATCGCTAATTTCGGGATAAATTTCGGAGATGCCGGTTCGCAATACTTGCGCTGTGCCTATTGGCTCGTTTGGGTCGAAAGGATAGCGGATGGATAGCGCGCGGGCCCACTTTACTTTGTCTGGATCAACATGAGCTACTACTAACTGCTCGATGCTGTTGTCTTCGGCGACTAAATGAATCGTACACCAGTCTGCCAGTTGAGGTACGGCTAACTGGGCAACTTGTTCTAGGGTGGTGGAATAGTCGAGGGAAGATGCTAAAACGGCGCTGGCGCGGGCCAGAAATCGCTCTTGTTCTTCGGCACGCACTCGCTCGGTGATGTCAAATTGAATGCTTAAATATTGAATGGGCTTTCCTTGGGCATCCAAAAAAGGAACTATGGTGGTATCTACCCAATAATTTCTGCCATTTTTTGCTTGATTTTGAATGGCTCCTTGCCAGACTTTTCCTTTTGACAGACTTTGTTGCCAAATTTGTGCAAATATTTCTTGAGAATTGCTGTCTGGATTAAGGGAAATATAGGTTTTTCCTAGCAGTTCTTCTTGGGAAAATTTGGAAATTTCACAAAATTTATCATTGACATAGATCAGTTGGCCGGTGGGATTTGTAACTGATACTATCCCTACTTTATCTAAAGCAAATTTTATGTCTGACAGTTCTTTGAGTAAGTTTTGTAAGGCTTTTTCATTACGTTTTCTTTCTGTGATGTCTAATATGGCGGCTACGCAGCCTCGACTTTTATTTTCTTCGTCAAATAAAGGAGCGGCTGATATGAGGACGTTTTTGATTTTTCCATCTGCAAATACTATCTCGCATTCTGCATCTAAAACTTCAACGCCATTAGCTGCACAATATTGCAGGGGCATTTCTTCTGGCAACATTTCTTTGCCGTTTTTACAGGCTTTTATATGAGTGGGTTTTTCTGATTCTATTGCTGTGAGTGAGGCGTTGCCTTTGACCTCAATTTCTAGCCATTTGGCAAAGTAGGGGTTTGCTTGAATGCGCCGGCACTCCGGATCTAATGCTATGCCAATGCCAATGGGCATGACTTCGAGTAAGGTTTCAAATTCGGCTACGGTTCGCTGTAGTTGGGTGTTGAGGTTAATAATTTTTTCTTGGGTAGCTCTGCGTTCGCTGATATCGTTGATAAAGGCTACAAATCCTTGGACTTCTCCTTGTTCGCCAAAATGGGGTACATAGGTGGCTTCGATGTATTGTGGTAAGCCTTCTTTGTCGGGTAGTGTTTCTTCGTAGGTGATTTTTTCTCCGCTAAGGGCGCGTTTGATATAAGGTTCTATTTGCTGATAAATTTCGTTTCCTACAACTTCTTCTAGGGGTTTACTGACAATTTCATGGCGGTTTCTTTTGAACCAGGTTTCGTAGGTATGATTGATAAAAACATAGCGTTCTTCTTTGTCAATATAAGATATGAGGTAAGGCAAGCTATCAGTTACTAACCTAATCATTTCTTCGCGGGATTTTAAGCTAACTTCTGCTTGTTTTCGTTCTGTTATATCCACGCAAGAACCAATATAGCCCACAAACCTGCCATCGGCGGTAAATCGGGGGATGCCGGTGTCTAATAACCACCTATATTCTCCATCATGGCGCTTAAGCCTATATTCCATTTGAAAGCTGTCGCGCCGGTAAAATGAAGTGCTATAAATCTCTAAACAATGTTTAAAATCTTCTGGATGTACGCCTTCTGTCCAGCCGTTTCCGCTTTCTTGTTCCATTGTTCTGCCGGTGAAGTCTAGCCAGGACTTATTAAAGTAATTACACAGTTGATCTTGGCCAGACATCCATATTAAAACCGGCGCGGTATCTGCCATGATCCGAAATCTTTTTTCGCTTTCTTCTAAGGATTGTTGTAATTGTTTGGCAAGGGTAATGTCTCGTTGAGTTCCCCAAGCTCTGACAAGATATCCATTTTCTATGATGCCGATTAAGCTATTTAAAAAATATTTTGAGTTGCCTTCTTTATCAATTTCGTGGGACTCGGCATTGCTGATTCGGTAGCCTGAACTGATAAAATTTTGTAGGTATTCGGTATTTTTTGGATCAGAAGTAATCAGGAAATCTTTAAGCTTGACTCCAATCAGTTCACTGGCTTTTGTAAAGCCATACATTTGGGCCATTACGTCGTTACATTCGGAGAGATAGGCAGATTCATAAAAGCGTTGAATTTGTTCATCTTCGGGCGTGTCTATTGATAGAGAACCAGGCATATCAAAGCACCAAATACCCTCAGAACTTTGCTCAACAAATGTGCGGTAGCGTTTTTCTGTTTCTTCCCAATTTTGTTGTATTTGGTTGAGTTTACTGGGTTCTGGAATACTGCTAGGGGAGGATGTTTGTTCTGTTTTAATGCCACGCTGACTGGCTTGGTGGGTTAGGAAGGCAATCGAAGTGAATAAAACCCAATCTATGATGCTATCTGCTGTGATTGTCAAGCTATATTGGGGGGGCATAAAAAAGTAATTTATGGCCAAGGTAGAGAGGAGGCTGGTGAAAATGGCTGGTTTGAGTTGGCTTTGCCATGAAATATAGGCGACGGCACCCATAAAGGGAAGGCTGAGGTTGTGCTCGATCACCGGCATCGTTAGCTTGGCTACGATGGTGGCGATGATGACGCTGAGAATTGCCTTCGCGTAGGGTTTAAAAAGCCGGGGGGCTAGTTCTATGGATTTGAATGTTTGATGATCACGGTTTGGCGTTGGCATCTAATTGTTGTTGTAGCTCGATCTCTCCCTTATTGTAATTATGACTCTTGACTAGATGTGTGGCAATAAGTTGAAGGGTTTGCCGGGGTGTTTGTTAAGTAGCTTTTCCTGATGCCGGTTTGTTGAGGTTGGCTTTTTTATTTATATGGCTTGGTTAATTTTTTTAACAAAACAGGTTTGTTTATAAAAATCGTCTGTCATTTCTCAACAAAAAAAGCGACAA
This sequence comes from Ancylothrix sp. D3o, assembly GCF_025370775.1. Lineage (NCBI taxonomy): Bacteria > Bacillati > Cyanobacteriota > Cyanophyceae > Oscillatoriales > Microcoleaceae > Ancylothrix > Ancylothrix sp. D3o. The sequence goes on from NZ_JAMXEX010000003.1 coordinate 208,238, forward strand.
TATAACTATAGGCTTAAAGAGGCGTTTATCGTCGTCTCAAAGGTTATGAATAAACTAAATCTGGGTTTGGAATCTCAACTGCGATCTGCGGCCAATATTTTAGAAAAATCAAGACTGGGCCGGTGGGTTGAGGGTGCTATTGTTGGTTGGTTTTATATTTCTAGGGAGTTTGCACGCTCTTATACTATTTTGTCTGCACCTCATCCTCAATCGCAGCGCATTGAAGGTTAAGTTGGCAAAGAATATTGCTTAAGCCAATCAGTTGTAAAAATTTCGGCAACTGATTGGTGCATCTAAAGATGCCGAGGCTTATAAAATAACTAATTTTTGTTTTGTAGAGCGACACTGGCGAAATTGAATTTATCAAACGCAGTATTAGTCATACGGAAAAGGCCCCTTACTTAATAGATACTTAATAGATATTGCCAGCGGTCAAGATCAAGTGGATGGAGATGGCCGAGCATTTGCTTATCGTAATTTATCGAAATCAAAGTTGTAGGTGCCCCCGTCTCAGGTGATCTATGTCGGAGATGGTAGAGCAGACGTGCCTTGTTTTTCTCTCTTAAATGATGAAGGCGGAACCGCCATAGGTTTTTATAAAGGGGATACCATAGAAGGGTGGGCTCACCAAGTTGAGATTAGTGAAAGCCAGCGAGTAACCAATATTGCCCCTGCGGATTATCATAAAGATTAGGAGTTAATGCTCTCTCTAACTTTAGGAATAGAAAATTTGTGAAAACAACTTTCTCTTCGCCAATTAAGTGTCGGAAAATAAAACAAGTATCACAACATCAAGAGGTAATAAAAGAATGAGTCAACCTATTGGACAAACTCGTTGGGCAATCGCTGAAGGCTATATTCCTGGCTATGGTAATGGCCCCGAACCGCAGTTTACCAGCCATGAAACTGCCTGTCTACTGAATACCTCGAACGAGGATGCTCATGTTGAGATCCTGATTTATTTCGCTGATCGTGAGCCGGTCGGGCCCTATCGCGTCACTGTTCCGGCTCGTCGCACTAAGCATTTACGGTTCAATGACTTGTCTGATCCTCAACCAATTCCTCTTGATACCGACTACGCCTGTGTTATTGAATCTGATGTGCCGATAGTTGTTCAACACACTCGTCTGGATTCACGTCAGGCTGAAAATGCCCTACTTAGTACGATTGCCTATCCCAGCAGTTGATAGACAACAGCATTTCAAATAACTGTACCTCATACAGTAAAACCGCCATGAGAAAAGTAGTTAAATTAGGCTGCGAAGATTATGCAAACATTTTGGTACAAAAATGCACTTGTCTATTCATTAGACGTGGAAACCTTTATGGATTCCGATGGTGATGGTATTGGGGATTTTCGAGGGTTAACTAATTGCCTAGATTATTTAGCTGGTTTGGGTATTAATTGCCTCTGGCTTTTGCCATTTTATCCATCTCCAAACCGAGATAACGGCTACGATGTGATGGATTACTATGATGTCGATCCCCGCTTAGGAACATTAGGAGACTTCGTAGAATTTATACATCAATCGCGCGAGCGCGGTATTCGAGTTTTGGTGGATTTAGTTGTTAATCACACCTCCATTGAGCATCCCTGGTTTCAAAGCGCACGACAAGGCAAAACATCAAAATACCATGATTACTATGTCTGGTCAGATAATCCCGAACCTAACCCTGCTTTGGTGGCATTTCCTACTGTAGAAGAGAGCATTTGGGAATATGACGAACAAGCCGGTGCATCCTATTTACATCACTTCTATAAAGAACAGCCGGATCTCAATATAGCTAACCCAAAAGTGCAGGAAGAAATTCTCCGCATTATGGGCTTTTGGCTGGAATTGGGGGTTTCAGGATTTCGGATTGATGCGGCTCCTTTTTTGATTGAAGAAGTAGGCATGGAAAATGCCCATTTATTTGATTTAAAGCAATTCCTAGAACGGATGCGAGAGTTTTTGGCGAATCGTAGCGCCGATGCCATTTTACTAGCAGAAGCTAATGTCTCACCCGATCAAATTCCTGTTTATTTTGATGAGGGTAACAGAATGCAGATGCTATTTAACTTTTTGGTAAACCAGAATTTATTTCTGGCACTAGCACGACAAGATGCAGCTACCCTCAAAGAGGGGCTTAAAATTTTGCCTAGTATTCCTCACAACGCGCAATGGCTCAATTTTGTGCGACATCACGATGAACTGACCCTTGATCGCCTTAGTGATGAACAACAACAGGAAATTTTTGCTGCGTTTGCTCCCGAAGAGTCTATGCAAATCTTTGGCCGGGGTATTCGCCGACGCCTACCCCCGATGATGCAAAATGATCGCCGTCGCATTGAAATGACCTACAGTTTAGCGTTTACCCTACCTGGTACTCCGCTAGTGCGCTATGGCGATGAAATTGGCATGGGAGATGATTTGTCGCTAGAGGGACGGGAGAGTGTTCGCACAGTGATGCAGTGGTCAAACGCTGCGAATGGTGGCTTCTCAAAGGCGTCTCCTGATGCTCTAACACGGCCGGTGATTTCAAAGGGTGAGTATGGTTATCAGCAAGTTAATGTTGCTTTTGAACAACGCGATCCGACTTCTTTTTTAAACTGGATGGAGCATCTTATTATTACTCGCAGACAGTGCCCGGAGTTTGGCAGCGGAAAATGGCGGATTTTAGAAACCGACAAAAGTGCGGTTTTTGCTCATGCCTGTGAGGTAGATAAAACAACTGTTATTGCTCTGCACAACTTAAGTGATCAGTCTTGTATTGTCAACTTGCCAGAGATTCCGCATCAGCATTTGATGGAAATTTTTAGTGATAATTTTTCTTTGAGTAGACAGCAACAAAAGTATGATCCGCTTGATGAAAACTCCTATGCAATAGCAATCAATGCTTACGGATATCGCTGGTTTCGCATGAGTTCAATGGACTAATTTTGTGTTTTAACTATCATTATTTCGGAGGTTTTATGGCACATATCGGTTATCACTCATCCCACGAACAGTTTAAGCCGAGCGAATTGTTGAAATATGTCCAAATGGCTGAACAAGCCGGCTTTTCCCTTTCTCTTTCCTCGGATCATTTTTATCCCTGGAGTGAAAAGCAGGGGCAGAGCGGTTTTGCCTGGTCTTGGCTGGGTGCGGCGATGCAAGCGACTCCTAAACTTTCTTATCGGGTGGTGAATGCCCCAGGAGATCGATATCATCCGGCGATTATTGCACAAGCGGCGGCAACTTTGGCAGAGATGTTTCCTAATCGATTTTGGCTTACGGTTGGTAGCGGGCAAGCATTGAACGAACATATTACGGGTGGAAAGTGGCTGATCAAGGCTGATCGCAATGCGCGTTTAAAAGAATGCGTTGATATTATTCGGGCATTATGGGCTGGGGAAACTGTGACTCATCATGGCTTAGTTTGTGTTGAAGATGCCAAACTTTACACGCGCCCTAGTGTTGTTCCTTTGATTATTGGTGCAGCTATTACGCCAAAAACTGCGGAGTGGTTAGGAAGTTGGGCAGATGGTTTAATTACTGTTTCTCATCCAATAGATGAACTCAAAACTGTTGTGGATGCTTTTCGCCGAGGGGGTGGAGAAGGAAAACCAATGATTCTTAAGGTGCAGCTTTCTTATGATCGCACGGATGAACAAGCCAGACAGGGAGCTTACGACCAATGGCGGAATAATATCTTTAAAAGTGTGGTGCTCGGAGAACTTAAAACGGTAGAGCAATTTGATGCTATAGGGCAATTTGTGCAGCCAGAAGAGTTAGAGCCATCTGTCCGAATTTCATCTAATCCTAACCAGCATATTGAGTGGCTTCAGCAATATATTGAATTGGGATTTGATGAAATTATTTTGCACAATGTTAATCGTGAGCAGGAACAATTTATTGAGGTATTTGGAGAGAAAGTGCTGCCGGCGCTGAGATAACAAAAAGTGTAGGAGTATTGGCGGTATGGGGGTTTTATTGCTCTACCGCCATCTTTGAAACTGTGCTGGTTGTTTAATGCTTGAGTTGGTTTGATATTATATCCGTTAACATCGGTTGCATAAAACATCCTTTTCTTATCTGCGTCCATCTGCGTAGCGCTACGCGCGGCTACGCCTAACATCTGCGGTTAAAATTTAACCCTTAACTCTAAAAGATAACCTTCCGCACCACTCATATACTACCGATGCCAACGAACACGAGATGAGAAAGTGATATTGATAGCTCAGTCAAACTGCCTCAACAATGGTTAATCGTGCAACCGGCCTGCTGGGGAAGACGAGTAAAACGTTTATAAAGCTTGCCGGCAGGTCACTTTGACGGTTTTGTTTTGCCTAGTTTTCCTAAAACGCAGGCAGAGGTGAAAAAGGTAGTTTTAAAAGAAACCGGCTTTCTAAACCTATAAGCGTTTGTCTTGATTAAAAAGGCCACTGATGCTGTACAATGGGAAGGTTGTACTCTGTGCCGGACAGTGATCGAGCGCTATACTTTGCCCGAAATGGGCGATTTGTGGACTGAAACTTATAAGTTGAAAACGTGGCTTGATGTAGAAATAGCCGTTTGTGAAGCGCAGGCTGAATTAGGCTATATTCCAAAAGAAGCGGTTGAAGAAATTAAGGCAAAAGCAAATTTTGATCTTGATCGGGTTCTGGAAATTGAGGCGGAAGTCCGCCACGATATGATTGCATTTTTAACGAATGTCAATGAATATGTGGGGGATGCGGGGCGGTATATTCATTTAGGCTTAACCAGTTCTGATGTTTTAGATACGGCGCTGGCGCTGCAATTAGTGGCAAGTTTGGATGTGTTGCTGGCACGAGTTGAAGATTTCATTCAAGCGATTCGTTACCAAGCGCAACAACACCGTTATACGGTGATGATTGGCCGGTCCCATGGCATTCATGCGGAACCGATTACTTTTGGTTTTAAATTGGCCGGTTGGCTGGCAGAAATGTTGCGAAACCGCGAACGTTTGTGCAGTCTGCGTAAGCAAATTTCTGTGGGTAAAATTTCGGGGGCTGTGGGAACGTATGCGAATATTGACCCGAAAATTGAGGCGATTTCTTGTCAGAAATTAGGGTTAGAACCGGATACGGCTTCTACTCAGGTGATTTCCCGCGACCGGCACGCTGAATATTTACAAGTTTTGGCGCTGGTGACGGCTTCTATTGAGCGTTTTGCGGTGGAAATTCGCAATCTTCAAAGGACTGATGTTTTGGAGGTTGAGGAGTTTTTCTCGAAGGGGCAAAAAGGTTCGTCTGCTATGCCTCATAAACGCAATCCGATTCGCTCTGAACGTTTAACCGGCATGGCAAGAATTGTGCGGGGTCATGCAATTGCGGCGCTGGAAAATGTGGCGCTTTGGCATGAGCGAGATATTTCTCACAGTTCGGTTGAGCGTGTGGTTTTTCCTGATGCTTGCATTTTAACGCATTTCATGCTTGTAGAAATTACTGATTTGGTGAAACACCTGTTAGTTTACCCGCAAAACATGGAACGCAATATGAATGTTTACGGGGGCGTGGTGTTTAGCCAGCGGGTGATGTTGGCGTTGGTGCAAAAGGGCATGAAACGCGAAGATGCTTATCGGGTTGTCCAGGGTTGTGCTCATCAAGCTTGGAATAAAACTGATGGCAATTTCCGCGATTTAATTTGCAAGGATGAAGAGGTTAAATCTTTTCTATCTCCGCAAGAGTTGGAGGATTGTTTTGATGCAAAACACCATTTGCGGAATTTAGAGCAAATTTACCAAAAGTTGGGAATTTAAGTTTTTAAAAACCCGGTTTCTTAGGGGAACCGGGTTTTTTTTGAGGTTATTGCAGTTCGACAGTGGTGTTATAGTTATAGCCTCGGAAGTTTGATTCAAATTGAATTTTATACTCGCCAGAGGCTGGTAGTTTTCCTGTCCATGATTTTTTGCCGGTGTAGTCGCCGCCGCCGGTGAGTTCTTTTTGATCGGGGGAAATGATGAATGGTAAGGGCCCTTCTTGGACGGCGACGGTGAGGGTTTGACCTTCTTTTGCGGTGAATAAATAGGTGTGGCTGCCGGTGCCTATAAACCTTCCGTTAATGGTTTTTGAATTGCTGTTTGAAGTGAGGGAAATTGTTTCGGTTTTTTCGCTGCATTCGGTTTCGGTGATGGTTTTAGAAATCCATCCTTGGGGTTCGCTAATTTGAAGCCAGTTGTTTTGTTCTGCTAAGACGCCGACTATTCTGCCGTTTTCAACTTTACCAACAATATTATCGGGTTTGACTTCGGGGCTGGATCGCACGTTGGCGGGGGGGTTGGGGTCGGCTATTTTGGCGTTGGTAATTTTACATTCTTGGGGTTTTGTAGTTTTTAATGGAATTGAGGCTGGGGCTTGTTTTGGAGGGGTTTGAGTTGGTGTTTTGGCGACGGGGGTGGCGACGGGGGTGGGGGGTGCCGGTGTGCTGGCGATGGGCGATGGCTGGCTGGGTGCTTGAGTTGTGGGGGTTTGGGTTGGTGTACAAGCAACGGTGAGTAAGCCGGCGCAGAGAGTGATCCAAGTTAATTTAAGTGAATTTTTGCTGTTTTGATAAGTTTTCATGGCAGAATCATTCCGGTTTTTGTTTGTAATGGATATTGAGATAAAGCGTATTGGGGGGAGAGTGATATTAATTTTAGGGCGGGTTAATATGTTTTTATCGGTTGGGGCATAAGACTGTGGCCGGTTTAAATGTAGCCGGTTTAAAAAGGTTTGCACCGGCAACTATACCTGATCCGGAGAAAATTGCTGGGAATAATTAGATAAACTTGTGGGTATAAATTGATGAAAGCACCTCGTTGGATAAAGTTTTTTATTGTTTTCCTGGCGGTCTTTTTTTGTGTGGCTGGACGAAATTTTCTGGTTTCATCGGCTGTTTCTTCTGCGCGTCCGCCATTGACCCAAAAAGCAGCCAAGCAAAGCACTTCTTATACTGTACCAGATTGGGCGCGGATGATTGATATTGGGTCTGTGAATCGGAATATTAAGTTGGATATCCGCTATGCAACAACGAATAATTTTTTAAAGCGGAAACTTTATAAAGATGCGCGTTGTATTTTGCGGGCCGGTGTGGCTCAAAAGTTGGCTCAAGTTCAAGAAGATTTGCAAAAAAGAGGGATGGGTTTAAAAGTTTATGATTGTTACCGGCCTTTGTCTGTGACTAAGCAAATGTGGGAAGCTTTACCGGATGGGCGTTATGTGGCAAACCCGGTTCGTGGTTCGCGTCATAATCGCGGTGCGGCGGTTGATTTGACTTTGGTGGATAGTAAGGGAAAGGAGTTAGAAATGCCGAGTGGTTTTGATGATTTTAGTGAGCGAGCTTGGCGGACTTATGCGGGTAAGGATGTGAGTGAAAAGGCGCGAAAAAATAGCCGTATTTTGGAGGAGGTGATGGTTAAATATGGGTTTATTTCGCTTCCGACAGAATGGTGGCATTTTGATGCGAAAGGGTGGGAAGGTTTTTCGCTTTTGGATGTTCCTTTTGGGGCGGTTCCGAAGGTGAAGTGAAGGATATAAATTTTATTTTTTATTTTGGGCAAGGGTTGGTGGTAAAGGCTTAAGTTTGCCTATTTTTAAATTGCGTTTCTCTATCAAACTTTGCAAGCGAACCACCCGATTTTTTGGTGATGGATGACTTGCCAAAAATGCCAACTCCCCGCCAGACTTTGCAGCCATTCGGGCAAAAAAATCTGTTGCTCCTGCTACTTGTCCGTAAGTTTTTTCTAATAAAATTAAGCCAAAATCATCGGCTTGACGTTCTTGGTTTTGGGAATATTGAGCGCCGGAAACTGACTCAATTGCTGATGCAACAGCACCACCTAAAGCACCGCTATCTCCCAAAATACTAGAAAGGGCGATTTGCACTAAAATTCCCCGTCCTAAGCGGCGTAAATGATCGCGGTTGGCAAAGTGTCCGAGTTCGTGGCCCATGACCATCATTAATTCATTTTCTGATTGGGCTTGGGCTACTAAACCGGCATAAATAATAATTGTATCTCCGGGTAAAGCAACGGCGTTGATGGTTTTTTCTGGAATATATAAAACTTGATAATTACGTCCTTGGCGGTTGGCTGCCGGCAAGTTATTTTCCAGCCGGTCTAGCATTTGATTAAGGGTATCTTGGGCGGGGGAAGGTTGAGCAAATTTTTCGTATGCTGGGGCTATAATTGCCCCTAGTTGCTGTTCGACTTGTGGCGGAATCAACCAAACAATATTATCGACAGCTAACCAAATTAACCAAAGCGCTAATATAATAAAACCGCCAAAAATTCCTAACAAAGTTAGTAGTTGTCGGTTACTTGGCGGTGCATTTCTATCGCTTGTCATGGGTAGTGGGGAGTTGGGAAAGGAAAGTTTTTCAAAAAACCCGGTAACTTTGACGAAACCGGGTTTGGTGCTGACGGCATGAGCTAAAAAACGCTTTTTTGTTAATCCCTAATTAATTTAATTGTTGCTTTTTACTGGTCGAAAAGGGTCTAAGAAATTGAGCAAGGGGAAAAGGTTTCTTGATTGAACCCACAACCGGCCTTGACCTTGAAACCGGCACACAAACCCCTCACCGCCAAGGATGCCGGTTCTGAGCCCTTTAAATGATAAACCTCCCATCATTTCGACATGATAATCAAGGGTATCTTCAAAGGCGACAACATAGCCGGTATCGACAACATAGGCGCCAGTGACGGGAATTTCTAAAATTGCGCCATAGGAACTAAACCAAATATCTCCTTGACCGCTTGCTTTGATTAAAAACAAAGATTCGCCGCTAAAAAAGCCTTTGAATCCTTGAAATTTTGTGTTAACTTCTACGGTTGGACTGCAAGCTATAAACCCCGAAGATTGAACCATTAAACTGTTGTTGCCGGTGAGATAATAATGGCGAATATCTCCGGGGGTGCCGGGAGAAATATAGATTTGTGCTGGTCGATTTTCCGCAGTAAATTCGCTGAGAAAAAGGGATTCTCCGCTGATCATGCGACCTATGCCTTTCATTATGCCGCCTTTCATTTTTGATTTCATTTTAATGCCGGTATCCATTGCTGCCATTGCGCCTGCTTCTACAAGTACCGTTTGGTTGGGTTGTAAATCTAATCGCAAAGAGGCATAGGAGGGTGCGTGCTCAATTTCGTAGGCGATTTTTGTGATCATTTTTGTTAGAGTTTGGGGATATTGTTGTTACCGCAGATGTATAGCAGGCATCCTGCCTGCTCCACCAGTGGGGCGGGCATCTTGCCCGCCATTAGATGAATTGATGGTTGTTTTGATTGATAGATGGTTTGTTTAATTGATGGCTTTTTGGAGTTTTTAAATTACTTTCTGGTTATTTGGGCGGCAATTGACTTCCTACCAATTGACCAAAAGCATTTGGGTTATGGGTTTGGCAAAAAATTCGGCCTTTGCCTTTAAACCGGCAGACTAATCCTTCGCCGCCAATTCCTAATAGGGAACCTACCCAACTTGAGCCGGATTTTGTGACTTCAAAAGATAGGGATTTTTCAAAGGCAACTATATGGCCGGTGTCTACGATATATTCTCCGTTGACTGGGATTTCATAAATGGCTCCAAAAGAACTTAATAGCACTGAACCTTGGCCAGAGATATCTAACCAAAAAATACTTTCACCGGAAAACATCGATTTAAAACCTTGCCATCCTAAGTCTATATTTACATCAGATTCACTAGCTAAATAAGAGGTTGCTTGGACAATTATACCGGGTTCAGATACGCGATAATGAAGCAAATCACCTAACATTTTTGGGGCTAAAAAAACTTCGCCGCCGCTGTTGGGAGAACGAAATACACTTAAAAATAAAGACTCTCCGGTTAACATTCGTTTTAAACCGCCCATAATACCCCCGCCTTTGCCTTTTCTGAGGGTGGTACTGGCGTTGATATAACCACTCATGGCAATCATTGAACCGGCTTCTGCGATTAATTCTTCACCGGCACTCAGGGTGATTTTAGCAATTGCGCTGTCAGGTTGTTGTAAAATATCAATATTCATTGAATGAGTTTGTGTTTGGGTAAGTAAGTTAACCAATCAGGAAATGTTTAGAAAATAATGTTTAGAAAATTTTGGGCCGCAAAAATCGAATTAACCCATCAATGCTTCGAGATTGTAAATAGATAACACCGGAACCAGAAAGCCGGTTAATTATGCCTTCCCCAGAGGTGACAGAACCAAATAAACCACCGGCTAAACCCAAACTCATTTTAATATTGGGTTCATAGGCAACTAAATGACCGCTATCAACAATAAATTCGCCGTTAATTCGTTTTTGGGTTAAGCCACCATAGGCACCAAAAAATACTTGGCCGGTGCCGGATAATTGCAGTTTAAATAAGCCTTCACCGGCAAATAAACTGGAAAACCCTGCCCATCCCAACCCCATATTTACCCCCGGAGTGTGAGCAATATAAGCACCCGGTTGAAAACAAATTCCATTCCCTCTTAAATCAATACAAGCAATATCGCCGATAGTTGATTGTGTTAACACCAGTTGCAAACGTTCTTGGGTTGGGTTTGTAAAGGTATTGACAAAAAGCGATTCACCCCCAAAAAATTTTTTTAGTAACCCAGAGAAAAATCCCCCAGAGAAATGAGTCTTCATGGAAATGCGAGCATCCATACTCGTCATCGCCCCCGCTTCCGCCGTGATGCTTTCTCCGGGTTCTAAAGTTACAAAAACCACAGCAAAGGAAGGTTTGTAGCGGATTTCGTGTTTCACAGATGCGTCTCCTACAGTAAGCTGATGTAAATAACTACAAGTCTGCCAGCAGTTTTACGTCTGCGAGCAGTTCTTTAGAAAAAATCAATATATTAATTTTTGTCTCATGTTCACCGTTAACTTTCCTCTGTTTTTTATGCTGGCATCGTTTGCTGGTCAACTATTCCATAGCTTCCGCGATGCCTCGATTTCACTTTTTTTGTTTGTGATTGCCGGTGGCATGATATGTGCGCTGCCAAGGGGAAGAGCAATGTCATCTAAGCCCTCAGCTAAAGGCAGCAGACTGGATTTATTAACAGCTATTGAGCAAGAAATCACCCAAAGGCTGCAACAAACTTTACACAACGCCGTTCTTAAAACCCTTCTCCAAGAAGATCCGCCAAAACAAACACTGCGCCCCGATATAGACGTAAAAATCGCCAAACAGCCTCGTTATGAACTTCCACCGGCAGCTAATATCACCACAGTTTTTGACCAAGCAGAGGGCAGAATGTTGATTTTAGGCGCCCCCGGAAGTGGCAAAACAACTTTGCTTTTAGACTTAGCAAATGAATTATGCCGGCGTGCTTTTGCTGATGATTCTGCTGCGGTGCCGGTGTTATTTGATTTGATGGGTTGGAGGGAAGATCAACCCCTTGCTAGTTGGTTGGTTTCCGAACTAAATGCTAAATACAAACTTCCCACCAATCAGGGCTGGCAATGGTTAGAAAGCGGCAAATTGCTGTTATTATTAGATGGATTAAACGAACTAGAAGATCGACAAGAAAAATGTATTTTAGCCATTAATCACTTTGTAGAAAATTCCAGCTATTCCATACCTATAGCCGTATCTACGCGTTTTAAAGAATATAAAAGCTGCAATGCCAGACTGCGTTTAAAAGCAGCAATTTTACTACGCCCCCTCAACGAAACCCAAATTCGTGCCTATTTAATCAATGCCAGAAGTCGAGAGCTTTGGCATAATATAGAAACCGAACCTAATTTATTAGAATTGGCAAAAACACCCTTGCTTTTAAACATGATGACTCTGGCTTATGAAGAAATTTTAATTCACTCTTGGAAACGTCTCACAGAAAAAGAAGAAATGCGCCAATATTTATTTAATGCCTACATTCGCCGCCAACTTTCCAGACAAATCAACTCCCGCAAACAACCAACACCCGAAAAAGTCCGCTTTGGGCTAATTTGGTTAGCAAAACAAATGGAAAAAAATCACCAAAGCGAGTTTGGTTTAGACAATATTCCTGTCAGTTGGCTGCCACCGGCAACAAAAGCCAAAATCAATTTAATTGCTTTGCCGGTTCTCAAAAATTTGGTTTTGCGGATAATTTTATGGCAAAAAGGATATATTCCCTGGAATTATCGCAAGTTTTTAGATTATGTTAGTCAACAATTCTTAATGCAGAAAGTCGGTAGACGCTACCGTTTTCAACACAAATTATTACAAGAGCATTTTTCCCAAATGGCTGATTAGTCAAAAGCCGTTTGTTTGGGGGGTTTTTTTCAAGCACAGATGGATGGCAGCCAGAATGCCTGCCCCACAGATAGGTTAACTTATAAACCGGATAGGGTATAGTTTGCTGGAGTTTTTAATCACAGATGTGCTTTTCTATAAGTAGAAGCACTTAATTATTTGTAGGATGGGTAGAGCGTAAGCGAAACCCATCAAAGCCTCTGTTAGGTTTCGTTCCTCTACCCAACCTACATTATTAAGTTGACTTACTTAGATTGGCTGATAAGTGCGGCCAAATTGAGCTAAAATAAAGATCCGATATCTAGCCTTAATAAAAAGGTTTTTTTTCAAATGAGCAGCAGTGTAATGGCTCCTTCTGTGACTTTGTTCCCTGAGCCTAAAGAGGGAATTGTTGATCAAGAAATTACCACTGAGCAAGCCGGACGAGTAAAATATGACGGAAGTTATTGGCCGGCTCGCTTTTATGATCCCAACTGCCAAGCAAAACTAGAACCTAAAAATGCTGTCAGTGTGCTTGGTATTGCTGGAATTACTCTCTTAGTCATGCCTATAAATATACCCGAAACAACAAATGCTCCTGAACAAGATAAAATCACAGAAGGCGACGAGCAAAAAAATACTCTTGAAACTTAAAAATCCCTGCGTTTCTTGCAAGCGTAAAGTTTTTTGTTTGTTTTAAGCCGGCCGGTGGACATTGCCCAGCATACTAAAATTTAAAACCGAAAATCCAGAAGAATGCCTCAACCTCGTAAAAAATTTGCCCAACATTGGTTAAAAAGCGAAAAAGCTCTCCATCAAATTGTCACAGCAGCCTCGCTTTTGCCAACAGATAGAATTTTAGAAATTGGCCCCGGCACCGGCAATCTCACCCGTCAACTTTTACCCTTAGTGCAATCGCTTTTAGCCGTTGAACTTGACCGAGATTTGTGCGAATTCTTGGTTAAAAAGCTTGGGCAAAAAGATAACTTTTTATTGGTACAGGGCGATTTTTTATCCTTAGACCTAGATGCCCAAATTGCCTTGTTTCCCGCCTTCCAAAACCCGAAAAAAGTAGTCGCCAATATTCCATACAATATCACCGGCCCGATTTTAGAAAAACTCCTCGGAACTATTAGCGAACCGGCCCCAAATCCTTATGATTTAATTGTCTTATTAGTGCAGAAAGAAGTCGCCGAAAGACTATATGCCAAACCAGGCTCAAAAGCCTTTGGAGCGCTTTCTGTGAAGGTACAATATTTAGCAAGCTGCGAATTGATTGCTCATGTACCCGCAAGCGCATTTCACCCCGCGCCAAAAGTAGACTCCGCTATCGTTCGCCTGCGTCCGCAAACTCCAGAAATAGCGGCGCAAAATCCGCGACTGCTTGACAATTTGCTAAAAATGGGTTTTTCTAGTAAGCGAAAAATGTTGCGAAATAACCTGGCCGGTGTCATCGAACGAGAGGAACTCACAAAAATACTCGAAAACTTAAACTTAAACCCCCAATTTCGCGCCGAAGACCTCAGCGTTACCGACTGGGTGACATTATCTAATATTATTAATCAAAGAAACCAAGAGCCTGTCTTTGCCTCCCCAATTTCTCCTCCCTAACCATGCAATCCTATACCCTTCTTGCACCGGCAAAAATTAATTTGTACCTAGAGATAATTGGCCTTCGGGCCGATGGTTATCACGAATTAGCGATGGTTATGCAAACCGTCGATCTTGCCGATAAAATTGTTTTGCGTCCCAATGGAAATGACGCATTTCGCCTTAGTTGCGATCATCCCCAAGTGCCGGCAGATCAAACAAATCTTGCCTACAAAGCCGCACAATTAATGGCCAGCGAATTTCCTAAAAGTTTTGCTAATTATGGCGGCGCAGATATCCACATTCAAAAAAATATTCCCGTCGCCGCAGGATTAGCCGGTGGTTCCACCAATGGCGCCGCCGTTTTAGTAGGATTAAATTTAATCTGGCAACTCGGTTTAACCCACTCAGAATTAGAAGAATTAGCCGGCCAGCTTGGTTCCGATGTACCCTTTTGCATTAGCGGCGGTACAGCCCTCGCCACCGGACGCGGCAATGAACTCGACACCTTACCACCATTAAACAATTTATATGTTGTGCTAGGTAAATATGAAAGCCTAGCCGTGCCGACTCCTTGGGCATATAAAACCTATAAAGAGCAATTTAGCGAGACTTATGTAAGCGATATAGCAACCCTAGAAAGCCGGGGTAAACGAGTCCATTCCGGGCCAATGGTCAACGCAATTGCTCATCAAGATAGCCGCAAAATTGGCGAATTGCTACATAACGACTTAGAAAAAGTTGTATTACCGGCCTACCCCCAAGTTGAGCAATTAAGGCAAGCATTTTTAAACGAAAAAGAAAGTTATTCTGAAACAATTTTAGGCGCAATGATGTCTGGTTCTGGCCCCACAGTCTTTGCCATAACAACCACCCTCACCCAAGCCGAAAATCTTAAACAAAAAATCCAAACCACTTTACCCGATCCAGATTTAAAATTATGGGTAGCAAAATTTATTTCGTCCGGCATTAGTATCGCCGGTGATTCCTAATAAAGGACAAATGACATGACCACAAATGACAAACCCCAAATGACAAATGACAAAGGACAACCCACTGTATTCAGTTGTGTAAGCGGATCATTAGTAGCCGGTGCAATGGCAAGCGGTAGCTATTTCCTCACCTCTTCAATAGCTCAAACTTTTGCCAACAAGCCGGTACATTCTGCTAATATAACGGTTGTGAATATTACTATTGCTGTCCGTACTCTCGTTGTCGGAATGTGTGCTTTAGGTTCTGCCATTTTTGGCATCGCTGCTTTAGGATTAATGGCATTAGGAATCCAAATTCTTATCCAAAAACTAACAAAGCAGCCAGCCACTCCACCCGACTCACAACCCTAGACTACAATAGCCTTATAATTCACATAATTTAACTTTTAATAGTCATCCCAGGAGACTGTCAAGCGGTGGAAAATAGCTCCCATAAATATGAATATCGCTATCGAGACAGCAAACCCAGATATCATCATCCCTATTTGATGAATCCCCTTTTAGCAATGTTAAAGGAAGCAAAACCTGCTGATTCTTCCACCATCAAAGTGCTGGATTTAGGGTGCGGAAATGGCAGTCTCACCCATATTATTGCTCAACAAGGGTATGATGTCGTAGGGCTTGACAGTTCCGAACAAGGCATTACCATTGCTCAACAAAGTTTTCCCGAATGTAAATTTATTGAAGCAGATATTTATGACCAGCCGCCCTCAGATTTACTCAATACTTTTGATATTGTCATTGGCGTAGAAGTCATCGAGCATTTATTCTTTCCAAAAGAGCTAGTACGCTACGCCCAACAATGCCTTAAACCAGGTGGTTCTCTAATTCTCAGCACTCCTTATCACGGCTACCTCAAAAACTTGCTAATCGCCCTCACCGGCAAAATGGATGAGCATTTTACGGTTTTGTGGGATATGGGTCATGTAAAATTTTTCTCAGTCGCCACCCTCACCGCTTTATTAAAAGCAGAAGGTTATCAAGAAATACAGTTCAAATTTGCCGGCAGACTTCCCTACTTGTGGAAATCGATGTTATGTTCAGCCCGTATTAAGTAGCCCACCGGCCAGTAATTTACAACGTCCATCAGCCAATTAATTTAAAACCGGCAAAAATTGCCCAGTGTGCAAAACAGCTTCCCCATGATCCGGTATCCAAACCACCCACCGGTCATCCTCAAGCCCGCATAACAAAAGCGCTTCATCAAAACTATACGCACTCGGAACATCTAACAACTTTACCCAAGTATTCGGCTCAAATTTTTCTTGCCAAATCTCTTTAATTTCACTGAGAGGATAAAAAGGCGACTGGCCGTTTAATGTAGGTTTGATATCAAGTTTCATGGTTTTCTCCTTTAAAGCACGATGCCGACTGGGGGCTTGCTTTGGCTTTTTTTTCTCAAGCTGGCCTACCCAGAGGGCAAAAAACAAAATAATTCTGTAATTAAAGATACAAAAAATTTCTCCCCACCGGCAAGCAATTGTTGCAGAACTTCACAACCCCATATTCGCTTGGGTTGGATCACCCCATAACCCCCGCAATTCCATGACCACCGGCAGGCGACCAACTCTCAACCGGCCAAGCCGCACTACAAACACCCCATCAGCCGGCCAGCACACCAGTCATCCTCATCGAATCCTTGGCCCACATCCGCCAAAGACCCTATCACCGCCAAAAACTTGTCCTTGTTTGGTCAGCCCTGCGAGATTTTGCAATAGAACTGCAAAGCTTAGGCTACCCCGTAACCTACATCAAAGCCTCCCAAAAATTTCAAATAACCTCGACCGTATGATTACTGAACAATTGCAAGTAATAGGCAAGCAAGCGGAGAACTGGCATCAACAAACCTAATGGGGGATGTTGGCACCATCTCTGTTGCAATTCTTATTTTTTGGCTAAATTTTCCCCAACTATTCCACAAACATTCCACAGGAGACTCACAGGTTTTCCACAATTTAGACAGAGTTTTCCACAGGCAACAAGGCTACGCCGCAAGCGCGAGTGTTGGGTTGGGGATATCTGGCAGAGGGAATTTTGGGGGGGCCGGTGGAGAGAGTTTAATGAAGTTTTGTAACAAAAATAGTGTTATAACCCTTATTGTTTCGTGAGAGGTAGACCGTGTTTGCCTGGGTCTGTAACATTTCGCAGCATTGACAACCCACCCCCCTGATAGCGGACAATGTTGCAGCCACGCTAAAACATTTGCCTCCGCAACGAGAGTGATGGCAAAAGCAAACGGCACCTAAAAAACTGCTCTTTTGCCTTATATTTGCAAGGAAATATCACGGGTGACACTTCCTGAAACTAGCTTTGGGTGAGGAAGCTAGGCAAATTTCAAGCACCTAAAATCCAACTTCGCCGAAAACTTGAAGATACATTTTGCCCCCAAAGGAGGAATTATGAAGACCAACATCAGCATCCTGGCGGAAATACCCGAAGAATTGCACGAATCACTCAAAACCTATTTAGACAGCCATCCAGACTGGGATCAAGACCGAGTTTTTACCTCAGCTTTGTCGCTGTTTTTGCTGCAAAATGGTAACAGTGCGACGCCAGACGCATCGCGCTGCTATCGGCAAGCAGCCAGAGTTTACCTAGAATCGCTGTTTCGCCACACCGCTTAATCAAAATACTTTTTGAGCAAAATGCAAGTAACTGAACCGCTGCATCAAACCAATCTCATCGATACGCTGATTGTCGGGGCTGGAATTACCGGCCTGTCTTTGGCCCACGCCCTCAAAAAAAACGCATCTCCTCACCAAAGGCAATTTTGGGTGACAGAAACCCAGGGACGAGTAGGCGGACGCATCGTGACTTCTGCGGGGGATGGGTTTATTTGGGAAGAAGGGCCAAATAGTTTTTCCCCAACACCGGCACTTTTGAAATTGGCGGTGGAGGTGGGTTTAAAAGACGATTTGGTTTTTGCAGATCGTAAGTTACCGCGTTTTGTCTATTGGAAAAATCAGTTATTAGCGGTGCCGATGAGTCCACCGGCTGCTATTAGCACAAAATTGCTGAGTTGGCGCGGCAAGTTACGCGCCGCTTTTGGTGCCTTGGGGTTTGTTCCCCCGGCGATGGGAGGCGCTGAGGAAAGCGTAGCGGAGTTTTTTGGCCGGCATTTGGGGTCAGAAGTTCTCGAAAGAATGGTTCAGCCTTTTGTTTCTGGGGTGTATGCCGGCGATCCAACTCAACTCAGCGCTTATTCTGCCTTTGCCAGAGTGGCAAAACTGGCTGAGTCTGGTGGTGGTTTGATGGCCGGTGCCTTGTTATCGCGTCCCAAGGGGAAAAAGAAAGCGCCAATTGATGCAAGCATTCCCCAAACTCGCCCCGGAGAGTTGGGTTCCTTTCGGGCCGGTATGCAGATGTTGCCAGAGGCTATTGCCAAGGAATTAGGCGATGCAGTGAAGTTAAACTGGCATTTGTTGCGTTTAACGCGCACGGAAAGAAACACTTATTTAGCGGAATATGCCACGCCAGAGGGTTCGCGTTGCGTTGAGGCAAAGACGGTGGTGTTAACAACGCCTACTTATGTGACTGCGGAGTTGATGCAAAACTTGCAAGTTGAAGTAAGTAAGGCTTTAAGTGAAATTGAGTATCCGCCGGTGGCTTGTGTGGTTTTGGCATATCCAACGGATGCTTTTAAAATGAATTTGCAAGGTTTTGGTAATTTGATTCCCAGAGGGCAAGGCGTGCGGACGCTAGGGACAATATGGGCATCTAGTTTGTTTGCCGGTCGGGCTCCGCAGGGCTGGAATTTGTTAATTAATTTTATTGGTGGTTCGACGGATAAGGAAATTGGCAATTTAGATAAGGAAGAGATTGCCCGTGCGGTTCATCAAGATTTGTGCAAGACGCTGTTAAAAAATGATGTGTCGCCGAAGGTTTTGGCGGTGAATTTATGGAAACGGGCCATCCCCCAGTACACGAAGGGACATCAGGGACGTTTAGAGACGATTGACCGAGGTTTGCAGGAGTTGCCAGGGTTGTTTTTGTGTGGAAATTATACGGATGGTGTGGCGCTGGGCGATTGTGTGCGGCGGGGGAATGAGTGGGCCGGTAAGGTTTTGAGTTATTTGGGGGAGGGTTGATTTTTTAACCGCAGATGTATAGCAGGCAAGATGCCTGCTCCACAGATAACCCATCCGCGTTTATCCGCTATAGGCTGCGGTTTATATTTTCTTGGAGCAGTTTTATTCGAGTGTTTTACCTAGAGATGCGGTGGCTGTTTCAAATTTGTAGCCAACTCCTCGTACTGTTTGGATGAGGGATGGTTGGCTGGTGTCTATTTCTATTTTGCGGCGAATTTGGCCGATATGGACGTCTACGACGCGCATATCTCCGACGTCGCTGCGGTCATAGTCCCAGACTTGTTCGAGGAGTTCGGCGCGTCGCCATACTTTGTTGGGGTTGCTGGCTAAAAAATATAGCAGGTCAAATTCCAAGGCAGTTAGGGCCACAGTCTCATTGTTGAGGGTGACTTCCCGGCGCACGGGGTCGATGAATAGTTGCCCAAAGGTTAGGGTTTGTTTTTCGGCGGGGATGATCGTGCGTTGGCGTTTTAAGATGGCGGCGACTTTGGCGGCTAAAACGTCTAGGTGGAAGGGTTTGGTTATGTAGTCATCTGCACCAAGCCCATAGGCTCTCAGCATATCAGCTTGGTCTGTCCGGCTGGTTAAAAAGAGGACAAAAACGCCGGTGCGCTTTTGCATTTCTTGGCAAAGCTGAAAGCCGGTTGTGTCTGGCAGGTTTACGTCCAAAACCACTAGATCCGGATTGAAGTCCGCGAACACATCCAGCGCTGTTTTACCGCAGTCAGCAGATTGCATTTCATAACTCTGCTGTTTGAGGTAACGCAAAATTAAATTACGGATTGCAGGATCGTCATCAACGACAAGTATCTTGGCAGGGGCCATGTCTACAACCTGGCTCTACGAATTGGGCAATAAGGATAGCAATAGACCGATAGCGCAGTGCATTTTTTATGTTGGCAAGCGGGGGGATTGATGCTAAAAAGCAGTTCGTCCCAGCACAGTCTTTTATCCAGCATTTTAAATAATTATCGGCTCTTAATACCATTGGTCAATGTTTTTGACCGGCTTGGTGGGAGGCTCGATATTCTATGTCTGGACTTTACCGCCATTGTCTGTCACTTTTTCTGTCTATTCCCAGATTCCGGGAAGCGACAATTTAAGGGCCAGCAATTAGGCTACCAAAGAAAGCGCCTTTTTTTTGGGCGACTTAATGGCGATGGGGCTGTTTTCCGCTGTCTGGTGGTGGCGGTAGCCGGTGCACCAGATTAATTAAGTTTTAATTTACTGCAACTATTTTAAAGGCTTTGAGAGTGTACAGACTGTAATAATATATCGCGTCTCTACTATTTTTTGGCTTTTATTGTCCAAGGACGCATGGCTTAAAAGCGGCTGCGTGTGGGGTTGGACTTTTGGCCGGTGTTTCTCTCAAATGCCATTGTCTAAATTTTGATGGCGCTTTGTATATTAACCATTTTTACCACCTCTGGCAAGTTTATTTTTGTGTTGTTTGTTTTTTCTCAACAATTATGGGGGATTTTTTGGCGGCCATCGGAGCTATTCTGGTTGTTTATTAACAAATCTAAAGGAATTTTACTGTGGGGCCAAAAATTCGGTTTTTTTAAGAAAGGGGGTTTTTTGCGTTTGTCCTATTAATAAATCTAAAGGAATTTTCGTCCCAAAAGTTGCTGGGCAATTGTTTGGCTGGTTCGCTGTTGGTATTTTTGAAGAGGATGGTAAATGCACCGGCGCCCTCTCCTGTGTGGGGCCACATTCGGTAACAAGCTAAGTCTGTAAGATGAGATTGGTGGGGGGTTAGGTGGGGGATTTGTTGTGGTTGAAAGTGGGGAAATTTGGAGATGAACCAGTCGCCAATTTTTTCGTTTTCTTCGGGGGAATATGTGCAGGTTGTGTAGGCTAGATATCCTTGCGGTGCGACAATGTGGGCGGCGTTGGCGATGATTCTTTTTTGCCGGTTGGCGTTTTTGTTAATATTTACGGGATGAAAACAACCGTCTGCTTTTTCGCCTTTGGCGATTAAAGATTGTCCGCTACAAGGTGCATCTACTAGCACAACTTGGGCAGTTTGTGGGATAATTTCTCCAAAAAATTCTGGGTCACGGTTAAGAACGGCGCAGGGTTGAATTTGGCAACGTTTAATATTAGAAATCAGCATTCCGATTCGTTTGCTGATAACTTCGTTACATAATAATAATTGAGGTTGTAAACTTTTCCAAGCAAAGATGCTTTTGCCGCCTGGGGCTGCACACATATCAAATATAATATTAACCGGCTCTTTTATGCTTAATAAGCTAGATGCGGCAAAAACTGAGGAGAAGTCTAGGCAGTAATAATATCCTTGTTCGTGGAGGGGGTGTTTGCCTGGTTTTTCTGTGGGGGAAAGACGATCTATAAAATGGGGTTGCCAGGATAGTGCCGGTGCTGTTTCAAAGGGTAAGGTTTGGGGTTTTTCTTGAGTCCAAAGAATGCAGGGATTAAATTTTTTTGGGGTGAGGAGTGAGTGGATAAAGGTTTCTTGTTCGCCGGTGTCGGTGAAGAGTTGCCGGCTGAGTTTGAGGAGGAGGTTTGAGGGTTTTTCCATGTTTAAATATCGAAGTGCCGGTTAAAACGTGGGTCTATTTTATGGGTTTTCTTTTGGTTACAGGTAAGGCAAAGTGTTTGCAGGTTGCTGACATCGTTTGATCCGCCTTTGGCGAGGGGGATAATGTGGTCGATGCTGAGTTGGGTTTCTTGGTGAGTTTTGCCGCAACTTTGGCATTGATAGTTATTGCGTTGATAGACGTATTTTCTGACTTCTGGGGGGATGGGAATACGGGGAGTTTTGTTCATATTTTTAGGGGATTAATTTTCGTCTTTCATTAGCCGGCGGATATCGTCAAGGGGTGATTCGTTTTCGGGGGGTGCCGGTGTTCCTTCAATTTCTGGATTTTCTGGTTCGTTGGGAGAAAATTCTATGCTGTATTTAATTCTAATTGTACCTTCTTGCCATGCCTGAGATCCAATTCTTAAAACCTCGGCATTGACTCCTTTGGTAAACAACAAATAAGATTCATTATCATCATCTATCATCAGCCCCTCATCAACTAAGGCTTGGAGGTTACTTTTTTCATTATGTTTAATCACTTCTTGGAAGGAGGTTACAAGTTGTTCACTTGTTATTCCCCAACCCCCAACAAAACATATTACATCCCCATCGTCTAATTCCACCGGCCTAAATTCCTCACCCATCTTTTACCTCCCCCAACTATCTTTTTAGTCTACCATATTCTGCCACCCAACTCACCGGCTTTAAATAATTAACCGCAGATGAACGCAGATAAACGCGGATGAGCTATCTGCGTTCATTTACGTTTATCTACGGTTCTTTTAAACTCATCCTTGTTTAAATATCGAATTTTCTGGCTGCTGGGGAGATGAGGAGACGGGGAGTTTTCTTATTTAGCGGTATTTTTTTATTCTTTCATTAGCCGGCGGATGTCGTCTAGGGGTGATTCGTTTTCAGGGGGTGCCGGTGTTTCTTCCTCTTCCTCTGTTAAAAATTCAACTGTTACATTAAATCTTATTTTTCCCTTTTTCCAATTATCACCTACTCTTAGGATTTCACACTCCATGCCTTTATCAAAACAATGTTCGGACGCTTGTTCAGGAAACTCAGATATTAGCCGATCATAGTTGAGATAATATAAGAATTGTTCGCCTAAATCTCTATTTAATGCTTTTTTTAAAGCTGACTTAAATACGCTAACTTGCAACAAGTTGCCTGTTAGGGATAATACATCACGCTCGTTCAATTCCACCGGCCTAAATTCCTGAGCCATTTTTTACCTCTTTCCAACTATTTTTATAATCTACCATATTCTGCCACCCAACTCACCGGCTTTAAATAATTAACCGCAGATGAACGCAGATAAACGCAGATAAATGCAGATGATCTATCAGCCTTCATCTGTGGAGCAGGCATCTTGCCTGCTTTACATCTGCGGTTAATTTAAACTCTTTCTACTCTGCTTTTAAAACAACCACCGGCAACTGAAAACGATCTAAACTCATACTTTGCAAACAGCCATTAAAATCGCCAACTGCCTGATTATAAACCCCGATCACCCCTCCCACATTTGCTAAACGTTCCTCATTTTGCTGCAACAACTCCACAGCCTCTTTTTCCAGCGTTTTTTCTAAATGCGAACGAGCGCGATCATACTGTTGCAAAATTGAATCTTCCAAGTTTTTAACCAACGGCAAAACATGAATCTTCAAAGTCTGATAAAGTGCCTGCGGAAATGTACTTTGAATTGTCTGTTTTACCTTTGGTTCAAAATCCATTTTCATCAATTGTCGGATTCCTGGTTCTGCATCCACCATACTCCCACAATCATACGCCTGCGAGGTTTGCTGTAACACTTGACGAAACTGATAAATTGAAAATGTACCCTCATCATAAAAACGGGAACTTTCTCGCACATATCGGTCACATTCTGTGCTCGCAGCAGCACGAATTGTAAGCTGTACTTTTTCCTCTAAATCTTTAAAAGCTTTCTCAACTCCTGCATCACTTCCCATCAACCGGCACAACTCCCGATAATACTCAGATCGGCGTATTTGTTCCTGCAAATAAACAAACCAATTACCAATCGTTTTTTCCGATTCTGTCGCCAAAACTTCCTCTAATTCATTCGACAGAAAATAAAATGCTTCTACCAAAATTGCTAATAGTGGCGCAGTCGAATTTCGGGGATGTGCAAGAGTGGCGCGGCGGTATGCTTCCTCGACAGAAAAACTATTTAAAAGTTCATCTGTCCGCGATACCATTTTAACTTTCAATTTGCGGAAATCTTCGTCAAAAACCGGACATTGGTTTGTAATTACCTGATTGATTTCTTGACTGATATGCTCATGTAAACCGGCCCCAATTTTTCGCAATTCTTGATTTAAGTGTTCCAACCGCTGATTTTTAATTCCCTCAACTTCCTGCGGTTGACTTTCTAAATGGCGGTATTGTTCCAAATAATGGCGGCTCAAAGCTACACAAATTGGTTGTAAATCATTTGCCAGCGCTTCAAACAACTGCGGACGTTTTTCTTGAGTCAAATAACGGGTAATTGCTGAGCGAAATTCCTCAATCCCACTATCTTTAATTAACTGCTCCAACAAGGGAGAACCCCAATCGCTCAAAATGCGGATATAATTGTCATTGGAGCTTTCATAGCTATGAAGTGAAATCCGAAAATTGCTCGGTAGTTTGCCAGAACTTACGCAATATTGATTAAAGGCATAAACAAATTGTGGGGTTTCTTCTTGCCCATCCAAACCCTTGACACTGGATGCAAAAAGTGTATCTAAACCATAGCGATCCATAATGCCGTTTGTGCGTTGAATTTGACTGCCCCAAAAACCCAACAAACCACTGGTTTTATAGACTCGGTTGCTATCCCGAAATTGGGTGTTAATTAAGTCATCTAATCGCTGCCGTAATTGTCCATTATACCAGGTTTCATCAATGCGATTAAACACATAAAAAACTCGATCTCGAATGCCGGGATTTTGGCTAATTTTTTCGAGTAATTCTGTTTCTTCGGTTGTCATGTCGCCTTCGGATGCCGGTTTGAGCACACAAACGACTGCTGATGTTTCAGGATCTTCTATTTTCCGATA
This sequence comes from Ancylothrix sp. D3o, assembly GCF_025370775.1. NCBI lineage: Bacteria > Bacillati > Cyanobacteriota > Cyanophyceae > Oscillatoriales > Microcoleaceae > Ancylothrix > Ancylothrix sp. D3o. The sequence goes on from NZ_JAMXEX010000003.1 coordinate 232,681, forward strand.
AGTTAATTCAGCATCTTTTTTCACCGGCGCATCAATTCCCGGCATATCAATCAAAACATTTCCATCTTTTAAAAGCGGGTGATTGCAATAATATTCAATTCGTTTCAACACCGCGCTATTGCTTCCCCGCCGCGCATACCCCGCCGCTTCTTTTAAGTTGGAAAAGTTAAACTGTTCCATCGAAAATGTGTTATTATTTGTCGGATGAATTCTCTCTTTGTTTGCCTCTAACCCTTCCACCAATAACATTAAAGCTTTCGCTTGTTTTGCTCGTTCTGATTTCGCTTCGCCGCCTTCTTTTTGAAGAATTTTTTCGCCAAACTCTCTCAAAAGTTTAATCACTTCAGGCTCATTAATTTTGACAAGTCCATTAATTTGCAAACGCTGACATAAAGCAACTGCTTGTTCTTGAATTTCGGCTAAACTTAAAAACGTCAAAACAACTCTTTCTTTCTCCGGTTCAGAATACTCTATATAACATTCTGTTCCCGTTGCGTGCCCTTCTGCACTATAAAGCAATTCTCGCCCCAACAATGCGTTAATCAGCATTGATTTACCGGCACTAAATGCACCCGCAAACACAATCTCAAATTTCGGAGAAATTGCTTTTTTCAGCGAAGCTTGAACCGAAGTGATGTTTTGTCCTTTTAAAGCCGATTCTTGTTTCAACAATTGCAGAATAGAATTAACCGTAGTTTCCAAATTTTGACAGGATGGCGAGAGTTGTGTAGTCATTTTTGGTAGTTCCTGAATAAGAAGCGAACAACCGCCGGCTTATTTGCTTAAACCGGCCAGTCTATTTCCCGATTATCTCACATCACCTACAACCCAAACCGGCAATTTTCCCGAAGCGAAGATGGGTTTTATTTTTCTCTCGCCAAAAAATAAAACCTTAGTAAAAACCCTGTCAATTTTACTTAGTTGAACGCTTCAAAACTTCCTTACGAATTGCCTCTAAATTAGCCCCCATTGCCCCTTGAAAAATATCATAAAATATGCCTTCAGGCGTGCCTTCTTTGGGTTTAACTTCCACCTCTTGCGTAATTAAAATTTTCGTTATTTCACCCCCAGGATAGTCAGAAACAGGCTCAATTTTCCATGAACCTTGAAGTTTACCTAAATCTCCCTCAATTAACCGAAAATCAATTTGCTTCTTATCAATCTCAGTATTCTCTGTACGAATGCGAGACTGTACATCCACTAAAACAATTTTCCGCTTACTAACTTGCTCAACAATTTTGCGGTTTCCATTGGTTTCTAACAACTTAGAAGAAATCACATTCGGCAAAAAAGTGTACAGATTATCATAATCTGTTAAAACATTCCAAACCGCCTCAGAAGTCGCCTCAACTAACACCTTTCCGACAAATTTTCCCTCAGCGCCGGTGACAACAGTTTTGCCTTCTCGTAAAGCAACTCTTTCCTCCACCGGCAAACGATCCACCGGCCCATCAAAAAGTTGCGCCTGTACCGGAGAGCCTGTTAAACTTACCATTAAACTCAGCGCAAATAAACCTGCAAAACTGAAACGATTTTTCATGCTTTTATCGAGAATTGCTCATCAAAAAATTATCCTAATAACTTACTACAAATCTAAGACTAATTGCAATCCCCGCTGCTTTTTAGCATTTTCTGGCAAAGGTTCTGGATTTTCTTGCACCGCCGAACAATACCGAGAATAAGAACAAGTTGAACAATGCTCACCCGGTGCCGGTTCCCACACACAATCCTCGCGCAATCTCAAAGCAAGTTCACTAATTGTTTCTTCTACCAATACCTTCTGATACTCACCACAATCAAAAGTAATTTTATCACCTGTTCGCAGATAAAGCAAACTAAGACACTTCAAACTTTTGCCATATTTTTTCTCCAAAGCCAAATAATATAACCCTAACTGTAAATCAACTTCCTCTGGCAAAAACTCCTTAACCTTCTTACTAGACTTATAATCAATCAACTCTAACCCATCCTCTAACCAATCAATGCGATCATAACGTCCCGACAGCGCAAACTCAATATTTGCTATTGCCAAATTAGCTTTAATTTGCCCCTCCACCGCCAGAGGTTTTCGCATTGCTGTTTCGGTAGCAATAAAAAAATCATAATAAAAATTGAGAATTTCTTCACCTTCTTGAACTTGAGCCGGTTTCAACTTTGAAGTGTGCTGACTCCAGCACTTTTCTATCCAACTTCTCGGCGGTTTTGGTTCTAAATAAGACCATTTCCAATAAATATCAGCCAAAGTGTTATGCAAAGCATTGCCTAAAGCATCCGCACCCCCAAAACTCTTAGGCTTTATTCCCCTTTCATAGCGGAAATAATAAGCTTGCGGACATTGTTGATAGGACTGCAATTTTGTCGCAGATAATTGATAAGCCATAATTTACAACCTCTGGAAAATTGACTTGCATTTCCTCACCCTCAGCTTAGCCAAAATTCGCCCAAATTTCCAAGCCAAAAATATTGTCTTATTTCCCCAAATCTTCAACCCCAGCAAGCGCAAGAATTCGCTGCCAATGTGCCTCAGAAACCGCTACCACCGAAAGACGCGATAACCGAATTAAATCAAAACCCTCAAAATCCTTATCAGCCTTAATTTCTGCCAAAGTCACAAATTTTTTTACTCGCCGCACAGCACGCACATCTACCACAACACGCTTAGGATCATTTAAGGCTGGATCGGGGTAAGCTTCGCTCATTATTTCCGCAATTCCTACAACTTGTCTTTGTTTGCCGGTATGGTAAAATAACGCTAAATCACCAGGCATCATAGAACGCATATTTTTGAGAGCTAAAGCATTATTAACTCCATTCCAAACTGCCTTAGTTTCCTGAACTAAATCTGTATAAGAATACTCATCAGGTTCGCTTTTTAACAACCAATAATTCATAGTAGTGATGAAGGTTTGGGGATTGGGGAAAAGGCAAAAAACATCAAGTCAAACTCCAAAGCAGTTACTAAAACTGTAACCTATCGAACCTACAGGATTAAGCAGTGCCACAGTAGAACCATACAACAAAAAGCATCTGTAAGAGTGGCGCGGGCATCTTGCCAGCGATTGCTGATTACCGCCGCAGGCGAGACACCGGCACCACTGAGATGCAAAAATTATTGAGTGAGGAGAAAATTATCCATGTCTGTAAATCTTGCAAGCTTAAGCAAAATTAGCTCTCGAACCGTCCTGCAAGTTTTGCCCATAGCCTTGAGTTTGCTAAGCTTGAGTTTAACATTGCCAGTATTGGCTCAACAGCGAAACCCACAAGAGCAAAATCAAATTATCCAAGGAGTACCCGTGCGAACCTTAACAGTAACCGGCAGAGGTGTAGAATTAATCCCGACAACCATCACCCAAGTGCGCTTAGGCGTAGAAGTTCAGGCAAAAACAGCCCAAGAAGCACAACAAGAAGCCGCCAAACGTTCAACAGCCGTCGTGACATTATTAAAATCGCGGAATGTGGAAAAATTGGAAACCACCGGCATTAATTTAAACCCAATTTATAGCTATGAAAATAACACCCAAAAACTCACCGGCTATAGTGCCACAAATACCGTTAGTTTTCGTATTCCCACCGGCAACGCAGGAAACCTATTAGACGAAGCCGTAAAAGCCGGTGCAACACGCATTGATGGAGTAAGTTTTATAGCTTCAGACAGTGCAATTTCCACAGCCCAACAACAAGCCTTAAAAGAAGCAACACAAGACGCACAAAAACAAGCAGATGCCGTTTTGAGCGCCTTGAATTTAAGAGCAGGAGAAGTTATAGGCATACAAATTAATGGAGCCTATGCACCGCCGCCGGTGCCGGTGCCGATGCCAAAATTTGCCGATGCAAGAGCAGAAATGGCAGCCTCAACACCAATAGAGGGAGGTGAGCAGCAAGTCGAAGCAAGCGTCACCCTGCAAATAAGATATTGAGGCAGAATAGGCGGCTAAATTTCGCCACCCGCATAGCCGGTGCCACCGTTCATCATAGCCGCCTCGTTATCGCGTTTAGAACCCAAGAGATCCAACTTCTCAACTTTAATCACCGGCTTAGAACGTTGGGAGCCGGAGTTGCGATCTTGCCAATAGTCAAATTTTAGAGAGCCGGTGACACCGATTAAACTACCCTTGCGGACATAGCTACCAGCAATCTCTGCCGTTTTTCCCCAAATTTCCAAAGTAAACCAATCAGGCTCCTCTTTATTACGAGTTCTTCTGTCAACCGCTAACGTTAAATTGCACTTAACAGTACCAGACTCAAAATATTTCATGTCAGGGTCTTGGCCGGCACGGCCTACCAAATGGACGATATTAAGACTCATATTGCTTGTATGTCTTGATGTGCTGCACTGATCTTAGCTAAGGATCGACACAGTAAGTAACTTAGGGGTGATTGTTGATAGTTGCGGTGGTTTTTCGAGTAACCGAACGGAACTTAAAAAAAAACAACACCTGCGCCCCTTGAAAAAAAAAGCGGGCCTCTCTACAATAGCGGGCAGAGCGGCAATTGGCCATCACATTACCCGGATTGGGTAGGCGAAGCAATGGATGATCCTTATAACTTGCGAGTCAGTTGGCCAAAAAAAATAGCGGCCCAGACTAGACTCAGGGGAAAAAACGTAATAAAATCCAGCACGGCTACATCAGTAGTTACACAAAAAAAGCATTTGATTTTGGGGGCGTAGAAACTTGTGGGTCTTTTCAATCGGTTATCTTTATCGCGGGACATGGGTATAGACCTAGGTACAGCAAACACCCTAGTGTATGTATCTGGTAAAGGAATTGTCCTGCAAGAGCCCTCGGTGGTGGCTATTGACCAAAACCTAAAAGTACCGTTAGCCGTCGGAGAAGACGCTAGAAAAATGCTGGGCCGCACCCCCGGAAACGTGGTTGCCCTGCGCCCCCTACGCGATGGCGTCATCGCCGACTTTGACACAGCAGAATTAATGCTGAAGCACTTTATCCGTCGTGTGCATGAAGGCAAAACCCTTGTATCACCCAGGATCGTGATCGGTATTCCGTCAGGGGTGACGGGTGTGGAAAGGCGAGCGGTAATGGAAGCAGCTTCTCAAGCAGGGGCAAGAGATGTTTATTTAATTGATGAGCCGGTAGCAGCGGCCATTGGTGCAGGATTGCCGGTGGCTGAACCAACGGGCAACATGATTATTGATATCGGTGGTGGAACTACAGAAGTGGCAGTTTTGAGCCTCCAAGGAACCGTACTCAGCGAATCCGTGCGGGTGGCGGGCGATGAACTCACCGAAGCCATCACCCAGTATATGAAAAAGGTTCATAACCTAGTGATTGGAGAGCGAACCGCAGAAGAAATTAAAATTAAGCTCGGTTCAGCCTACCCGACAGTCGAAGATGATGATGCCATTATGGATGTGCGCGGTTTGCACCTTTTGTCAGGTTTACCGCGAACGGTGACTATCAAAGGGCCGGAGATCCGCGATAGTATGGCAGAGCCTTTATGGGTGATTGTCGAAGCCGTGAAACGAACGCTGGAACGCACGCCGCCAGAATTGGCTTCCGATATCATTGACCGAGGGATTATGTTGGCTGGGGGTGGCGCTTTGTTGAAAGGCTTGGATACCCTCATTAGTCACGAAACCGGCATTGTTACTCATGTGGCTGCTGATCCGCTTTCCTGTGTTGTGTTGGGAACAGGCCGTGTGCTTGAGAATTTCAAACAACTAGAGCGGGTGTTTAGCGGTCGTTCTCGCAATATGTAGTCGGTAGGGTTTAGGGTTTAGGGTTCATGGCAGCAATTACTTTGATGCTGTGAACAATGAACGCTAAACGGCGAATAATTTGATAGTGAACCACAACAAAAGTTAAATGTATTCATTGCGTCGCTGGTGGGATAGGCACGGGTTGCAAGTGGGGTTGGTGGCTGTCGCTATTGCTGGAGCTTGGGGAGTGCAGCAAACTCAAGGAGCGGTTATTTTTGAGATTTTCCGCACGCTCACCCTTCCTTTCCAGTCAAGTCCCTCCGCAGAAGAACAAATTGAAAAAGCTCGAATGATGGCACAGTCTGAGCGCCTTGTGGAGCTAGAAAATCAAAACCAAAAGCTTAAAGAGCTTTTGGGTTATGTCTCTACTACCAAGGACAAAGGTGTTATTGCACCTCTGATTGGCCGGTCTGCTAACCACTGGTGGCAGCAAGTCACTCTGGGGCGCGGTAGTCGAGATGGTATTAAAGAAGGTGATATTGTCACCGGCGCCGGGGGGTTAGTTGGCAGGGTGGAAAGTGTTTCTCAAAACACTAGCCGTGTGCTTTTGATTAGCGATCCCAGTGCTCGTGTGGGGGTGACTATTAGCCGCAGCCGCAATATGGGCTTTATGCGCGGCCAAGGTGCTAACCGGGCAGTTATGGAGTTTTTTGATAAGGTTCCTGATGTTCGTCCGGGTGATGTTGTCTCGACTTCGCCGGTGAGTGAGTTATTCCCTGCGGGTATTCCTGTTGGGCGCGTTGAGTCGGTTAACCTGAGCAAAAGTCCGGCACCGGAAGCGATTATTGAGCTATCGGTGCCTATTAATGTTTTAGAGTGGGTGGAAGTTAAGCCGAGCAAAATTCTGCCGGATAAGGAATTTTCGGCTCCGCCTCCTGTTCAAGATACCCGTCCTGCCGATGAGCCAAAAATTTATCCTGATGGCTCCCGCCCCGCTGAAACCGAACAGCCGGCTGAACCTCAACCAAACAACAGCACAGATGCTTCTACTGAAACGCCGCCGCAACCGCAGGATGAACTATAGATCGGCAATTAGAAGGGATTCTTGGAGTCGGGTGACTCGCCTGCGCCCCCAAACCCGTCGGTTGCTGAATACGCTGGTAACGCTTGCTTCTCTCTTATTATGTTTGTTGATTTTGCCGACTCGCCTCCCTGGCATGACTTTGCTGGGGATTGGCCCTAATTGGCTGTTAATTTGGGTCGTTGCTTGGAGTGTCAAGCGCAGTTGGTTTCTGGGGGCTGCTGCGGGTATTGCTCTGGGGTTGATTCAAGATGGTATGACTTCCCCTATCCCTAGTCATGCGCTTAGTTTGGGTATAGTCGGGATTTTGACGGCTCGCTTGCAAAAGCAGCGCTTTATTCAGGAAGATTTTATCTCGGTGGCTTTGATTGTGTTTGGCATGAGTGTGATTGCTGAGTTGATCACGGCTATTCAGTTCAGTTTTCTGGGTGAGCGCTCTTTGATGGAAATTTGGCATGACCGGCAACTTCTTGCTCTTTCTAGTGCTATCCTCAGCAGTCTTTGGGCTCCGGTTGTTTATTTTCCTCTCAATGTTTGGTGGGGACGCATGAAGTTAATTGAGTCGTCTTGATTTTGGGAAAATTCAGCGCTTTTAGGTGAAAAAAACTACAAGTTAAGGTTTGTCAATATCACTGTGAAGTCTACTTTGTGTGAGAAACCCGGTTTGTTTTATAAACCGGGTTTTTTAACATTCAGGAATTATTGCTAAGGGGCTATATAAGTTTTTTCAGGCTGCAATTCGCTGCTTTTGGGCGATTAAAAAATGACTCGCAGAAAGCAAATCGCTCATAATGTGATTAGGATTATATTGTGTTAGATATGTGCGGCTGCGAAGTCCACAAGTTAAAGCTATTGTGGGGACTGCACAAGCTTGTCCTGCTAATATATCGGCTTCTGTATCGCCAATCATCCATGCTGAGTCTGTGGCGACATTTTCTTTGGCAATGGCGGCTTTTAGTAGTTCTTGTTTGATGTCTGCATAGTTGTGATAAGCACTGTCGTCGTCTTGGGTTCCCCAAATGCTACTAAATAACCGAAGTAATCCGTAGTTTTGTAAGATTTGCTGGGCTTGTGTTTGCCGGCGTAGGGTGACTAATACTATGCGGAATCCTTGGGAGTGCAGCAAACCTATCGCCCATTCTACTCCGGGTTGCAGCCGGTCTTTGTGCAGCAAGTCGGGCTGGTTGACAATTTCTTGCACTCGTGCTAGGAAGGCTTCTATTTGTGAGCCTCTTAATCCTGAACGCATGGCAATTTCTGCATCGGGGATGCGGTTTTGTTTCATGTACCAAAAGCAATCTTTAGGGAGCGCTGTAACGGGCAATTGTATGTTTTTGGCTTGATAGTTTTCCTGAGTGTCTGCAAGTGCTTGCCGGTAGGTGCTGTAATAGCGATCTGATACATCTACTATTGGCCCGTCAAAGTCGCAAAATACCGTCATTTTTTGGCGGCAAAAAGCGCTTTTGGTTTGGGTGCCGGTGTAGTTGGTCATTTCGGAATTAGCTTGACTCATCTTCGCCACAAAACTTTACCTATGTTTTTGCTTTGATACACTTTTTAACAATAGCAAAAAGTAGATAAGTTTTACTTCAGTTTTTTCGGGAAGTTATATAAAAAAAAGCTATGAGAAGGCGGCGGCATAGAAGAGCGATAAAGCGCTACTACTTAGTGGCTTCTTTTTCTAAAAGCAAGGTAACGGGGCCGTCATTTTCAATGCTGACTTGCATCATTGCACCAAAGATGCCGGTTTCTACTCGTAAATTACTTTGCCGCAATTTGGCTACAAATAAATCATACAGTTGCTCGGCTTGTTGGGGTGGTGCGGAACGGTCAAAGGAAGGCCGGCGTCCTTTGCGACAGTCGCCATAAAGTGTAAATTGGCTGACTACGAGTAATTCACCGGCAATATCTTGAATTGATTTTTCCCAACGACCGCTCCCTTCTTCGTTGGCGGGAAATAAACGCATTTCTAAACATTTGCGAACCATCCATTCAAGTTCGGCTTCGGTATCGGTGTCAGAAATTCCTACTAATAAATTTAAACCTCTGCCTATTTTGCCGACAATTTCACCGGCAACTGTGACTTGAGAAGATTTTACTCGCTGAACAATGATACGCATTATTTTTGTTGTCCTTTGTCTAAAGTCCGTAGTCATTAGTCTTTTGTCTTTACTGAAAGGACTAATGACTAATGACTAATGACTAATGACCAGAAAGGCAGTTTTCTAGTTGGGATAAAATTTGCTCGCGGTCGAGGTCTTGGCCAATAAAAACTAATTGGGTTTTGGGTTCGCCTTTCCATTCATCGCTATCAATTGAAAAGCGTTTGCCGCAGAGGTGGAAAATGTGCCGTTCTTCACTTTCATCAAACCAGAGAATTCCTTTAGCCCGAAACACATTTTCTGGCAATAAATTATCCAAAAAATGCTGAAATTTTCTAATAGAAAAAGGCTTACCTGTTTGGAAAGAAACAGATATAAAACCATCATTTTCTAAGTGGTTGGAGTGATGATGGTGATGGTCGTGGTCGTGGTCGTGGTCGTGGTGGTCGTGGGTGCAATGACCGTGATCGTGGTCGCAGTCTGAGTGGTCGTGGTGTTCGTGGTTGTGGGTTTCTGTTTGGAAATATTTATCTGATTCAAACAACCCAACACTTAAGATGAGAGGCAGAGAAATTTGGGAGTTTTTTGTTCGGATAATTCGCGCACCGGCTTTGATATCTCGAATTTTGCACTCTAGTAAATCGACATCTGCTTCATCAACTAAATCTATTTTGTTGAGCAGAATAATATCACCGTAGGCGATTTGACTGTAGGCGGCTTGGGAGTTAAATAAATCGAGGCTGTAGTTGGCAGAATCTACAACTGTGATAATCGAATCTAAGCGGGTCATATCGCGTAATTCGGTTCCCAAAAATGTGAGGGCAACTGGCAAGGGGTCAGCTAAGCCGGTTGTTTCAACTACGAGATAATCGATTTTATCTTCGCGGGATAAAACTTTGTAAACGGCATCGAGTAAATCGTTGTTGATGGTGCAACAAATGCAGCCGTTGCTGAGTTCTACCATGTTATCGGTGCTGGAAACGATTAACTCGTTATCGATGCCAATTTCGCCAAATTCGTTGACTAAAACAGCGGTTTTAAGTCCTTGTTGGTTGGTGAGAATATGGTTGAGGAGGGTGGTTTTACCGCTACCGAGAAAACCGGTAATGATTGTGACAGGTAGGCCAAAATTGGGGGTATCGAGGGCCGGTGTGTTGTTGGGATTGACGGCTGTTTGCATGGTAAGGAGGTAAAAATTTATCAAGAGAATGTTGGGTGCGTTCCCAGCTAAACTTAATTATGGCCGGTGTTATGGAAATGGCGTTATTGCCGGCGTTGCGAATTTTTGTAAATTTCACAGTTATTTTATTATGGCCCTGAGAGTTTATAACACCTTGACTCGTTGCGAAGAAACCTTTGAGACGCTTGAACCTGGCAAAGTGCGGATGTATTGCTGTGGGGTTACGGTGTATGATTTCTGCCATTTGGGCCATGCGAGGGCGTATATTGTGTGGGATACGGTGCGCCGGTATTTGCTGTGGCGGGGGTACGAGGTGCGCTATGTGCAGAATTTTACAGATATTGATGACAAAATTTTGAACCGCGCCCGACAGGAAGGTTCTTCGATGGAGGAAGTGGCGGAACGCTACACGCAAACTTATTTTGAGGATATGCGGCGGTTAAATATTTTGGAGGCGGATGAGTATCCAAAGGCGACGCATACGCTGGATGGAATTAAAAAGTTGATTCACGAATTGGAAAATAAGGGGTTTGCTTATCCGGCGGAGGGTGATGTTTATTATTCGGTGCGAAAGTTTGATGGATATGGAAAACTTTCGGGTCGAAAATTGGACGATATGCAGGCGGGTAAAAGTGGTCGGGTAGAGGTGGAAGATCCAGAGGCGGCTAAGAAGAAAGATCCGTTTGATTTTGCTTTGTGGAAGGCTGCGAAAGAGGGTGAGCCTTCGTGGGATTCTGCGTGGGGTAAGGGCCGGCCTGGGTGGCATATTGAATGTTCGGCGATGGTGCGGGATTGTTTGGGCGAGAGTATTGATATTCACTGCGGTGGGGGTGATTTGATGTTTCCTCACCATGAGAATGAAATTGCACAATCTGAGGCGGTTACGGGGAAGAATTTGGCGCGGTATTGGATGCACAATGGGATGGTAAATGTGGATGGGGAAAAGATGTCGAAGTCGTTGGGTAATTTTACGACGATTCGAGGTCTTTTGGATGGGGAAAATGCACCGGAACCGATGGCGGTGAGGATGTTTGTTTTGCAGGCGCATTATCGCAAGCCGGTTGATTTTACGGGGGAGGCGATGGTGGCGGCTCAAAATGGCTGGAATACGCTTAAGGAGGGGTTAGTTTTTGGTTTGGAATATGGGGATAAATTGGGTTTTTCTGAGGGGCAAACCGAGGGGAATTGCTCCAATAAAAATGAATATATCGAGCGGTTTGAAGAGGTGGTGGATAATGATTTTAATTTTACTGGTGGGTTGGCGGTGATTTTTGAATTGGCGAAGGAGTTGCAAAAGGAGGCGAATATTTTTGTGCATGAGGGGGCAATAAAAACGCCGGTTAATGAGTTGGAGGAAAAGTGGGAGACGTTGGTGGCGTTGGCGAAGGTTTTGGGGTTGGAGGCAAATTTTGAGGCAGAAAATCAGGCGGCGGCTGATGGTTTGACGGATGCGGAAATTGAGGCTTTAATTGAAAGGCGACAGGAGGCGCGGAAGGGGAAAAATTTTGCGGAATCTGATCGGATTCGTAATGAGTTGCAGGCGCAAGGGATTACGTTGATTGATGCGGCGGGGGGTGTGACTCGCTGGCGTAGAGGATAATTGTTAAGAAGGCCGGTTTTTTTGTGGGATTGAAAAATTAGGAGGTTTAGAAATGCTGAAACTTTATCATACTCCGCTTTCGTTTAATTCGCGCCGCGTTTGGATGGCGTTGCTGGAAAAAGAGCTTGAGTTTGAGTTAATTGAACTTAAGTTAGATGGAGATCAATTTAAGCCTGAGTTTGTGGAGTTAAATCCGTTTCACCATATCCCAGTTTTGGTGGATGGAGATTTTAGTGTGTTTGAATCTTTGGCGATTTTGGATTATTTGGAGGCGAAATATCCGCAACCGGCTTTACTACCAAGCGATCCCCAAGCTTTGGCAAAGGCGCGGATGGTGGAAATGGTGACGGTGAATGAGTTGGCGCCGGTTTTCATGCAATTGGTTCTTGAGGCACTTGGAATGGAAGAAAGTAATCCTGAGAAAGCGGCAAAGCAAAAGCCACAAATTAATAAAGTTTTGCAGTTTTTTGAAAAAAGTTTAGGCGATGATGTGTATTTTGGAGGCCAGTCAATAAATCGGGCGGATATAGTTGCGGGTACGATTGTTTATCCCTTACCAATGTTTGATTTTCCTCTCGATAATTATGCAAAATTGAGTGCTTGGTGTAACCGTTTAGAAGAACTTCCAAGCTGGAAAGAAACGGAGGTTAGTCCGGTAGAAGTGGCGAAATTGATTGCCGGTAGAAAAGCGATGATGCAGAAAACCTAAAACCGCCAAACTCTTCCCACAAAACACTTTAAGCATCCGTGTCTATCCGCGTTTATCTGCGGTTAATTTTTGAACGCAGATGAATACAGATAAACGCAAATCTGCTCACCGGCTTTTATAATGGTGGGCAGATCCCACCCCACATCAATATTATGAGTGAACAACGCATTACGGTTTCTGTGTCGAATCTGCTGGTGGTGTTACTCACCGGCCTGCTTTTGGTGTTGTTTTGGCAGTTGCGGAGTTTGCTGCTAACAGTGATGATTTCGGTGGTGTTGGCTGCGTCAATTGTGCCGGTGGTAAATTGGGCGGAAAAATACGGTTTTCCGCGTTGGATAGCGACTATTTTGGTGTATTTAAGTTTGATTGGTGGGTTTGTAGGGGTGGGGTTATTAATTGGCCCTACAGTTATCGATCAAATTGACCGTTTAATTCGCCAATTACCTCTTTATTTGGAGGCGTTGCGAGTGATTGCAGAAGGGTTAGCGATGCGTTTAAGTGATAATAGTCCTGATGTGGTGCGGCAGTTTTTTAATCCAGAGGCTTTGACGGGTTGGGTAATTCGTTCGTCTCAGCAAGTTTTGTTACGTTCTTATGGGATTACGCGGGGAATTTTGGGGGGGGTTGTAACTTTTATTTTATGTTTGTTTATTTCGGGTTATATGGTGTCGGATAGTCGGACTTTAATTAATAGTTTGATTCGGCTTTTTCCGAAACCTTGGGATGAGCGTTTAGAGGCGCAGGTGGGGCCGGTGGGGGAACGGATGGGAGCTTATTTACGCGGTCGAATTTTGGTTTCTGCTATCTTGGGTGGGTTGACGGCGGTGGGGTTGAGTGTTTTGGGGTTATCGGATTTTGCTTTGGGTTTGGGGGCTATTGCGGGGGTGACTAATTTAATTCCTTTTTTGGGGCCGGTTTTGGGGACTGTACCGGCTTTAGTTGTGGCAATTTCTCAGGGTGGTTGGTTGTTTTTTTGGGTGTTGATTTTGTTTGTGATTATTCAAAATTTAGAGACTTATGTTCTTGATCCGTTTTTGGTAGGTTCTTCTGTTGGTGTGCATCCTTTATTTCAGTTGCTTTCGGTGTTAGGCGGTGTGCAGGTGTTAGGAATTATTGGCGCGTTAATTGTGCCGCCTTGGTTTGCAGGTGTTTCGGCTTTAATAGAAAATTTATATTTAAAACCGAAGTTATTAGCAGAACGACGGGCTGCACGGGAGGCAAAGGATGAGAAAGTCAGAGGGGTTGAGCTTAGGAAATAACGGTTGCTTTGGCTTGATTTTCCACCGGCACTTCTTGCTCTTTAGCCACAGTTACGGTTAGTTTTAATCCCAATTTTTGCAGCCATTCGGCAAGGTTGTATATGACGTTGCTGCCGTTTTCGGATAAAATTTTGTCGAGTTTTTCGAGTTGCAATTTGGCTTCTTCGGGGGTCATATTTGGTTCCCCCAGCGCTTCAAATACATTTTTTAATGCAACTTCGAGTAATTCTGGTTCTGGGTCTTTTTCTTCAAAAATTACTGTTAGCAATCCAGCAGAACGTTCGGGATTCTTGAGATGTGAAATCAAAAAAGGATGGTAAGGTAAGCTGCTAGGCATTTTCTCGACTCCTGTAATCTTTCCAGTATTCCTTTGCTTGGCGGATATCTCGTGCTTGAGTGCTTTTATCTCCACCGATTAAAAGCAGCACAACTGTTAAGCCAATTTGTCCAAAGTATAGCCGATAACCAGGCCCATAATCTATCCTCAATTCGCACACTCCCTCCCCAACAGGCTGATAGTCTCCCAAATTGCCAAGACCAACTCTTATAAGCCTTTTGTTAATGTTATCTTGTGCATTGCTATCCCGCAGTGAATTAAACCAATCATCAAAAGGAATTCTTCCATCATCGGTTATGTAACGTCTGATTTCTCTGGGTTGTACCATAATTTTATTGTAGGTCGTCGCCTTTCATTTTATGGTAGAAACCGGCCCTCAAACCACAGAAACCTTTTCTACATTTTCCCCTGAAACTTCTTGCTTTTTAGCCACAGTTACGGTTAGTTTTAATCCCAATTTTTGCAGCCATTCTCCTAAATAATAAATAGTTTCAACACCGGAATCCGAAAGAATATCATTTAATTTCTGCCGGTGTAATGTCGCTTCTTCTGAGGTCATATTGTCTTCTCCCAACGCTTCAGCAACATGATCAAGAGCCAGTTTCATTAAGCTTGCATCTGGCTCTTCTCCTTCCTCTAACTCAAAGTGAGTTTCAAGGTAAAGAGCAGCAAAACTGGGCTCTTTAAGTTGAGCAATCAAAAACTCGTGGTAAGGTTTACTTTTTGGCATTTTGCTAACTCCTGTAATCTCTCCAGTATTCAATTGCTTTACGGATGTCTTGAGCTTGAGTGCTTTTATCACCTCCACACAAAAGCAGCACAATTGTTGATCCAACTTGACCAAAATAAACTCGGTATCCGGGGCCATAATCTATTCTAAGCTCACAAACACCTTCTCCCACAGCCCGATAATCTCCCAAATTTCCTTGACTAATGCGGTTAATTCTTTGAGTGATTTTAGTTTTAACTTTCGCATCCCGCAAGGAGTAATACCACTCATCGAAAGGCGTTCTGTCATCATAAGTAGTGTAACGTTCAATATTTTTCGGTTGTACCATAATCTTATCATACCCCTTTCTCAGCCTGCTTTCGCATCAACCGCTGCACGCTCACCAAAGCACGATTTAATTCATAATTTCGCCGTTCAGGATTGTTTAAATACGCCTCTTGTTCTTCCTCAATCATCACTACATCTTGCCGAACTAACCCATCGAGTAATTTTTGTGCGGAACCAAACAAACTATCCTTAATAAACTTGCGAAACCACACCGGCAATTTATGCAATCTCCAAAACGCATTTAAGGAAGTAAAATGAATCAAATAAGCACGAGTTTGAGTTTCACTCACCGGACAAAGCAAACAATAAATCTTAAAATCTTTCCCCAAAGTTGACATCCAATGCGGGTAAATATAACTCACGTCCAAAGCTTCGGGATGCAGTTTTCGCAAGGCGGGAAAAAATAGCTGGGAAATTGACCAAATTTTATCGATTTTATAATAACTTTGCGCCTGATAATGGGCGGCAACATGGTTATCATCTTCATCGATATCTTGTAAAACAGGATCGGCCCAAGCTTGCCAACTTTGATGTAAATGTCCGTGATACATATCCATCAAATTTTCTATTAAATACGAGTAATGTGCTTTGCAATTAATCACAGAAACGGTTGCAATATAGTTCAAGTGATCCCACTCTGGTACTGCCATTAATTGCACGGTGTTTGCTTTTTCTGCATCTCCGGCAAATAGCCAAATAAACCCATCTTGTTCTTTAACTGGATAGGAGCGAATTTTACAAGTGGGTAATTTTTGGTTTTGTTCTAAGTAGGGAACTTCGGCACATTCACCATTTGATTTGAATTTCCAGCCATGATAATCGCATTCTAAATAATTGCCAATAACTTGCCCGTGACTAAGTTTAACTTGGCGGTGGGGACAGCGATCTTCTAAGGCGTGGATGGTGCCGGTGCTATCTCGATATATGACGATGGGTTGATTCCATAAAACAACTGCAAATGGCTGATTTTTTACTTCGCTGCTGCGAGCAATTACATACCAGTGATTGAGGTTAATTGCGAGCCGGCGAATGTCAAGATTTTGGTTAATTGAGGTTGAGGTGAGCATGGGTTTTTTGATTGTTTTTAGGGGGTTTTAAACGGCAGTCTGTAGCAGGCAAGATGCCTGCTCCACAGATGAATAGGATTGGTTTATCTGCGTTGGGGGTTTAGATTTGTAAGACGCCTTGGGGATTGACGGTAAATAAGGTGCGGCGCTGTAAGCCTTCGCGGTGTAAAATTTCGTTGGCTGCGAGTAAGCCACTACTTACGGCTCTTTCCATTAATCCGCAGGGAAATGGCATTTTTACCCAATCACCGGCAAACATTAAGTTTCCTACGCCGGCATCGGTTTCTGGCCGGTCTGGATAACTTCCTGGTGGATAACCAGAAAAGTTTTTTTGATTGACTAATTCTCTGTGTAAAATTGTGGCATTTTTTAAGGCCGGCACTACATCATACAATTCTTCTTCAAAGGTTTTTAACAAGACTTCTTGGGTGGGAAAGTCTTTTTCTTTGTAGCAATAAGCGTGCAATTCTACCACACTGCCGCCGGTTTTTTTATTCCACTCAATAAACTGGGTTTGGATTTTGTGGTAAAGGGTAATGCTATCGGTGAGTTTATAGCCGGATAAGGAGGTAAACCAGCTTTGATCCCACTCAAAATCACGGTCAAACCAAAACCGGCCTACTGCAAAGGGATCGGCTATTGCCAGCTTTTCAATTTTTTGCTTTACCGGCTGATTTACATCGCCGATCATCCGCGTAAATAGATGTTGTACCCCCGGCACATCTGTGGCGATTACATAATAATCTGCCTGTAGGGTTTCTGCTGTTTTCTTATCGGCGGCGAGTTTGGAAGTTGAGTTAATTGCAACTAATTGGACGCGGTTTTCTTCTTTTTCTACCACATCAAAACAAGGCAAATCTCGCTCTGCCGGCCCTCTAACAACTTTGCCATTTTTATCAAAAACAGCCCCATGACAAGGACAGTGAAATTCTCCATTTTCTGCTTTTTTCACCGTACAGCCTTGGTGTGTGCAAGTCATAGAAATCGCTTCTTTTTTATCAGCCTTTACTGCATACACTCGATCTCCTGCACCGTAATATTCTAGCTTGTCGTCTGCTAACAACTCATTCCGCTTTACCCAAAACGGAACTTTATCACCTGCATTGCCGGTGTAATAGCTCAAAGACTCAATTTCGCCATTTTTCCAGACGACATTATCAACTGTTGCACCGGCAATAATTTTCCCGCCTTTCCTAACAATAGAATCGGCAATTGGCTGCACCAAAGAAGTGCCCATATCATCCCGCGTTCCATTAAACGCCAACCCCTCTGGATTGCCAAAAAAATAAAAGTGGAAAAACTGCATTAATTCTCCCGCACTCAACACATCCGGCGCATTAAGACTCGACTTTGCAAAGGGCAGAAAATACAAATCATAAAGCCCGCGAGGAAACTCCGAAGCCACCCATTCTGACACTGATAAATTATCTAGCCGGTCATAAGTTTTTTGGGGATGGAAGCCGGTTATCGCCCGAAAAACTTGCCAATGAGCCGGTTTTGTAAGATTAATTCCCCAGCGCAACGAATTCGGAGAAGAAATCGCTAAATCAACAATATTCCAAGGAAAAGCCGAATGACTAGGACGAAAGATTTCCGGCAAATACTCGTTATCTTTAAAGACAACCGAGTAAAACTTTAAATCCACAAAATTCTCTTCAATTGCTAAATCAGCAACAATAGTTTTTAAGTTGTAATATTGCGGAAAAAAGCCATGAAAACCATGCTCCATCCTAAATTTTTCTTCCCCAACTTCTATCGGCCAACTGGCAATTTTTCCTCCTAGTTGCGGCGATTTTTCTAACAGCGTCACTACAAAACCTCTTTGGCTGAGTTCGTATGCACAAGCCAGCCCAGCCAATCCAGCCCCAACCACCACAACACTTTTTGGTTGACTTACCGAACGAGGCAAATCTAAGGTATCCTGCTGATAAACCGCTGGTTCGGGCTTACTAAAACGCGAGTATCCTAACAAACCGGCAACACTCCCGACGCTCAAAAACTTTAACATTGTGCGGCGAGAAATTGGTTGCGAAACCGTATATTTTGATAATTCAGTCATGGACTTTTTAGCAAACTCCTCACTTCGGAAATATTGGCGCGAAACACTAGCGGTAGCGCAACGTATCCTAATAGAATTGTTGCGCCGGCGACGCAGCTTAATTTTTTGGGGGATATTTCCCGTTTCCGTATTGTTACTCAACGGTTTTATTTTGGCAGAACGTGCCCAACTGTCAATGGATAAAGCTTTTGAAAATGCCGCTCCCTCAACGTTGGTAGGCGCTGCCTTGTTTTTCAGTTGCCTGGGGGGCAGCGTGGCAACTGTAGTCGCAGAGCGCGAACAGCAAACGCTCAAACGCTTATTTATCTCGCCTCTCAGCGGCACTTCCTATTTTTTAGGGATTTTTTTGGCCCACAGTTTTATCGGCATTGGTCAAGCCCTCCTGATATACACAATTGCGTCTTTTTGGCAAGCCCAATTTCAGGGATCAATCCTGTTGGGCGTTTTGATTATTTTACTCAGTATAATTTCCTATGTCGGTGTTGGGTTTGTTCTTGGCACACAATTTGCTCGCCGCACTGAGGATGTTAATGCTTTGGTGGCGGCTTTTGGGGTTCCTTTGTTGATTTTGGGAGGGGCTTTTTTGCCTAGTTCTTTGTTTCCTGAAACGCTTTTACAAATTGCTCAATATAATCCTATTTTTCACATGAATGAGGCTCTTTTAGGGGTTTCTGCTAATGGGGATGGGGTTGAGGAAATTGGCGAGCATTTTTGGTTTTTGTGTGGGTTTTCTGTTTTGATGGTTGCTGGGGGGTGGTTTTCTTATCGGCGGATGTTGGAAAGTGAGAGGAGGCTTTGATAATTACGGTTGATTTTTAACCGCAGATAAACGCAGATTAACGCAGATTTAAGGCAGGCAAGATGCCTGCCCCACTGATGAATACAGATGGTTATTTGGTGTGAAAGGGGTATTTATGTTGAAGATTGATAGGCTTTGCAAGAATTATGGGAAGCGTCAAGTTTTACAGGGTTTGAGTTTGGATATTTTGCCTGGCGAAATTTATGGTTTGTTGGGGCCAAATGGGGCGGGAAAAACTACGACGATTAATATTCTTTGCAATTTGCTTTCGGCAGATAGTGGGGATATTTTGATTAATAATTTGCCGGTTTCTGAGGGGACAAAATCTCTCATCGGGGTTGCTCCGCAGGAAAATTTGCTTTATAAAACTCTTTCTTGTGAGGAAAATCTGAGTTTTTTTGCGAAAATTTACGGTTTAGATAAGTCACGCCGTCAAGAACAAATTAAGGCTTGTTTGGAGGCGGTTGGTTTGCTAGATCGTGCTAAAAGTCCGGTGGAAAGTCTTAGTGGGGGTATGCAGCGCCGGCTTAATATTGCGGTGGCTTTGGTACATCGTCCGAAATTGGTGATTTTTGATGAACCAACGACGGGGTTAGATATTGAGGCGAGGTATGAAATTTGGGAGTTAATTCGTAGTTTAAAATCTCAGGGAATTACGGTTTTGTTAACTACTCATTTGTTGGATGAAGCGGAACGTCTTTGTCAGCGAATTGGGTTTTTAAAAGGTGGTAAAATTGTGGCTGAGGGCAGTTTGGAAGAGTTGCGCTCTCGCATTCCTGCTAAAGAAATTGTTGTGGTGCAAACAACTGATGAGGAAGCGGTGATGCAGCGGGGTATTGAATGTGGTTTTACTGTGCGCCGGTATGGTAGTGATTTGGCTTTCTGGGTTCCTGAAGTTTTGGAATTAAAGGAGATTATTGATAAGTTTGAGGGCATTTCTTTAGATTCGATTTCTCGGATGCCGGTGCGTTTGGAACATATTTATGTGGAGGTAACGCAAAATTCGCTTTCTACATCTTCTTTATCCACCGGCAGTAATACTTGAAATGTTGTATTTCCTGGTACGCTTTCTACAGTTATCTTTCCTGAATGTTTGTCAATAATTTTTTTGACAATATTTAAGCCTAAACCACTCCCCTCCCCGGCAGATTTTGTGGTAAAAAATGGCTCAAAAATATTGGGGATAATTTCGGGGCTAATTCCTTTGCCGCTGTCTGTCAAAGTCACTTTTACCCAGCCTTTATTTTGAGCGACATCTATGGTTAATGTTCCTCGATATTCCATCGCTTGCAAAGCATTGTGAATTAAATTTGTCCACACCTGATTTAATTCATCAGGATAGCACCACACCGGCCCTAAATCTTCATAGTTACGAATTACTTCCACTCCTTGTTTTAACAAATTTTCATACAGCGTTAAAATGGTTTCAATTCCCTCAATGATATTCGCCTGCGTCATCACGCCTGACGCTTCGTAATGAGCATAACTTTTTAGAGCAAATACTACTTTTGCGGCTCGCTCTGTAGCCGTATTAATTCTTTGCGTTCCCCGGTATAATTCTGACAACTTGTAGGCGACATCAAGTAAATAATTTCCCTGGCTTTTTCTCAACATCGGCAACGCATCCTCAACGTCATCATAAATTCCCATATCCACTAAAGTATCCGCCACCATGTCTGCATCAGCCACTCCTTCTTCTTCTAAAAAGGAAATTAAGTTTTTCTTCAGCAAGCGCTTTTCTTTTGTTGTTAGGTTCGGTTTTGCTTGCAGAGATTTTTGCAATAGTCCCCAAAAATAATCGGCTTCTGTTTCGGACAAGTTTTGACACAGTTTCGGCAATTCGGCGAGGGTTTCTGACAAAAATTTAGCCAGATTTCCTGCCGTTGATTGAATCGCTGCTAAAGGCGTATTCAGTTCGTGCGCTATCCCGGCGATCAACTGTCCGAGGGCTGCCATTTTTTCCGATTGTATTAACTGTGACTGTGTAGCTTGTAACTCTTTTAAAGTAGTGTTTAATTCCTGATTTTTTTGCTCTAAGTTATCGTTTTTTTCTGCCAAAGTTTTTTGCAATGCTCTCATTGACAAGTGGGTTCGCACCCGCGCCAAAACCTCCTCTACTTCAAAGGGTTTTGCGATGTAGTCCACTCCCCCCACAGAAAAAGCTTTAACTTTATTAAACGCCTCCGTCAATGCACTGATAAAAATAACCGGTATCTCACAAGTTTGTTTGTCAGCTTTTAGTTGTTCACAAACTTGATAACCATCCATCCCCGGCATATTGATATCTAACAAAATTAAGTCTAAATTTACTCGCTTCGCTATCGAAAGAGCTTGAACTCCATCTCGTGCCGGTCGAACATCGTAGCCACGCTCTCCTAAAATTACCACTAAAAGCCGCAAATTTGCTGGTGTATCATCCACCACTAAAATAGTAGTTCTCGCTGCTTTTGTTGGCTGTTCATTCATATATTTAATATGGGAATTTGAGTTTAAGTATTTAAGAGCTTGGCTAACAAAACACCTGCCGATTAAGCAAGATTATTCAAAATTTATAAAACCCTAAGCCGAACCTTAAATTAACTGCGGGTTTTTGTTGGGAGTATCAATTTTATCACCGTTATTTCCATTTTTCTGATTTGAGAACTGTGGCTAATTCTTCTAAAAGTAAATCTTGTTCTTTTTTAATCGCCTCCAGCCTGCTTAAAATCGTCGTCATTCGTGCTTGCCGGTCGTTACCTCGTAAAATATCTTCAAGTTTTTTCTCTCTCCCCTGAGAAGATTTTGGAATTAAACCCCAACCAAAACCCACCAATTTAAACGGGAAACTAAAAAGCCATACCCAAAATTTCTCTGTCACGTTAGAAACAGCTTTGAGTAAACCCGATAATAAAAATAACCCTAACAGCAATAACACCAAACTTTGCAAAGGATGATTTACTAACCAAATTAGTCGAGGATGACCGGCAATCCAGCTACTCAAAGATGAATTAATCGAAGCTTGGATGCCCTCAGAAAGCGTGCGATTTAAAGTTTCCGCTTGTTGAATCGTTTCTTGCAAAGATGCTTTGGCGGCATTTGTAGCGGCGCTTACAGAGTTAATTGCTTGATTTGTTTTTTCGCTAACAGTATTAACGGCATTTGTTGTAGTTTGCGTTAAAGTTGTTTTAGCGTTTTCTGTGATTTGATTAAGACTTTGGATAGCTTGACCGGCACTTTGGGATAAGGCTGTTTTAGCTTGTTGGTTTGCTTGGCTAACAGAACTTACAGCATTGCCGGCACTTTCATTGAAAAAATCCTTAGTTTTCTGGAAATTTTGGCTAATTTCTTCTGGTAGGTAAATTTGCATTGCAGCAGCCAACATAATGACAGGTTTTTGTTCCATGATATCCCATTGTGCAGTCACAGAAACACAAAAGGTTGGGCTATACAACCCAACCTACTAAATAAAACCGGCAGCAATTAAACCCTACCGGCACATAATCAAACTGTTAGCAGAAACAAACCCCGCAACCGGCGCCGAAATTTCAACCCAATTGCGAGTCGCACCACTTTTATCGCGGACAAGTTTATACCCAGAAACCAGCGTCACTCTGCCACCCGTTTGCACACTTCCGCGCAATCCAGAGGCCGGTGTTGCATCCGCACGAACCACTAAACCCTGGGGCGCCGCACGCCGATCTACCTGACGGCATAAGTTAGCTGTTGTGGCTGCCGGTTGTGCTGCCGGTTGTGCAGCAGGTTGTGCGGGAGAAGGATTACTAGCAGATGTGCCATCACAATTAACCAAATTATTCAAACTGTTGGGATATCCCGCTGATACAAACCCCCGCACCGGCCCAGAAATTTCCACCCAAACCCGTCCATCGGGGCCAGCAATATTTCTAAAATTTTCCACCAGCGTCACTTGCCGGTTTAATTCCACACCCCCCACCACAGCAGAGTTTGAATTAGCGCTTCGTCGCACAGCTAAACCTTGACGCACATTCACCCGCCGGCACAAGTTCGCCTGTGCAATTTCCATATTGTTTGTGCCTGAGTTTTCCACCCCAGCAAACGCCGATAAACTCAGACTTCCAGCCATAACAACGGCTGAGCTTAATACCGCCACACCTTGGCCCCACTGACTCTTGATTTTCATCTTTCTTGACTCCTCACGTTAGTTTAATGCTGTAGTTATAGCAAAAAAAACCATTCTTTCGATCTGCCTAAAGCTTAAAAATAATGGAAACTTGCCGGTTTTACATTCAAGCTACCTCGCTTTAAACGCAACTCTGCCTTTTTCCATTGCTTTTATGTATCCCACCAGCGATGCTTTCGCCTCCGCCACCCACCCTTTTTTACCCATACATCCAGGCTGTTTTAATTCTTTCTCTTTCTTAGAGATTTTTGATTGTTTGGCTTCTTTATTTTCCTTATTTTTAAGAGTTTTATTAATGATAAAAGTTCCTTTTTTTTGCTTTATTTTTGTGATTAATCAACTCGGCGAAACATTAAAATTATTCCTTTTTTCACCATCGGAATTTTTCAGCTTATTTACTTTTAAAAATTAAAGAATTCGTGACAATTCGCCTCACGCCCAACGCTTCTAACTTTTGCATATCCTCTAAACTGTCCACCGTCCAAGCCACAATTTCCACTCCCAAATCTTGGCTTGCTTGGATTAAACCTGGATTTTCTAACAACAAATGATACTCACTCACCATAACCGTTTTTTCTCGCCGCGAAGCTTTGGCAAGTTGAATTTGATAATCGCTTTCCTTGGCCACAATATATCCTAACTTTATTTGCTCGGAACACCGGCCCACCTGCTCCACAAATTCTTCATTAAACGACGTTATAATACACTTTTCTTCCAAGCCGCTACCCGCAATCATTTTTAACAAATTTTCAATATCCTTTTCCTGCCAATCGCAATAGCGCTTTACTTCCAAATAAATAAACTTTTTAATTTCTTGCAACTGCGCCAAAACTTCTTTTAAAGTCGGGATTTGTTGACCGGCAAACTCTGCCCCCTTCCACTCCCCCGCATCCAACCTTTTTAACTCTTCCAAGCTTCTCTCCTTCAACTTTCCCGCCGCGCCGGTTGTCCTTTCTAAACTCTCATCATGGAACACCACCGCCACCCTATCCGCCGATAACTGTAAGTCGCATTCTATCGAATCCGCCCCCGCTTCTATCGCTTTTCTAAACCCTGCTAAAGTGTTCTCAGGTGCGATAGCCGAAAATCCCCGATGCGCGATTATTTCTGGTTGGGTACTTGACATTTTTTTTGATTTATTTTATGCTATATATTATAAGGGAAATATTGATAAAAATTCTGGAGAAGCTCCGATTCCCATTATAATATACACTTTAGCAGATATCAAAACATTTAGCAACCCCCCAGCCCCTCTTTTTAAGCAAAAACTTTACAAATTTTTGAGTCAAGAAAATTGCCAAAATTAGGGGCCGGTGAACCCAGAGATTTGTGAGCCGGCAGAACAAGAAAGCAGCCAAACCCGCAACAATTGCTAAAAAAAGAGGTATCAAACATGAACCCACAGGACAATAAGCAAACCCCAATTCCCAACCACATCCTCAGCAGCTTTCAAAAAATTTGGGGATACGCAGACTTTCGACCACCACAAGGCGAAATTGTCCGCACAATACTGGAGCAAAAAGACGCCTTAATAGTCATGCCCACCGGTGCCGGAAAATCGATTTGTTTTCAACTACCAGCCATCATCCAAACCGGCCTAACCCTCGTCATTTCCCCATTGGTTGCCCTCATGGAAAACCAAATTCAAGAACTGCAACAAAAAAACCTAAGCGCCGCCTCACTCCACAGCGAACTAAGCACCGAAAAACGCCGCCATATTCTTCAACAACTGCAAAACAATAAACTTAAATTACTTTACCTATCCCCCGAAACCCTCCTCAGCAAGCCGGTGTGGTCAATTTTAATTCAACCGCAGATAAAAATAACCGCTTTGATCATAGATGAAGCCCATTGTATAGTCCAATGGGGAGACACATTTCGTCCCGCCTATAACCGGCTTGGAGTAGTCCGAAAAGCCCTGCTCAAAACAAAACCAACCGGCACAAAAATCAGCCTAGCCGCCTTCACAGCCACCGCCGATCCAAGCGCCCAAAAAACCATCAAAAACGTCTTAGAACTGCAAAACCCTCAACTTTATTTAATCAACCCCTACCGCCCAAACTTGCATCTGCAAATCCAAACAATTTGGACACCCCGCAGCCGCAGGCAAAAGCTCTTAAAATTTATTAAAAGCTTCCCCAACCAGTCAGGTTTAGTCTATGTGCGTACCCGAAAAGACAGCGAAATACTCAGCGAATGGTTAGAAGAAAAAGGATATAAAACCAGCGCCTATCACGCCGGCCTTTCTCCCCAAGAAAGACGCATAATAGAAACAGACTGGCTAACAGGAAAAACACAATTTGTAGTCTGTACCTGTGCCTTTGGCATGGGAGTTAATAAACCAGATGTACGCTGGGTGATACATTACCAACCACCGGCACAACTATCAGAATATCTGCAAGAAATAGGGCGTGCCGGTAGAGATGGAAAACCCGCCACCGCCCTAACCTTAATCAGCGAACCCACCGGCATATTTGATCCGCAAGACAAACAACAAAAGCAATATTTTGAAAAGCAAAAACAAAACCAATACTGGCAAGCCCAACAAACCCTTAAAAAGCTTCCCCCCCAGGGAGATATTAGCGCCATCACAAAACAACATCCCCACGCCGACATCACCCTATCGCTTTTGCAGGCCACCGGCAGCCTGACTTGGGTTGATCCATTTAATTACAGCATAAAAAAACAAACTCCCCTCAAAGAACCGCCCAACCTCAAACCCAACCTTACAGAATACCTGCAAACTCGACAATGCCGGTGGAAATTTTTACTATTTGCCTTTGGCTTTGCAAGCAATAACAACTGCGGACATTGTGACAATTGCCTCAAATCTCAGTGAAGTATAAAATGTAACATCCCCCCACCCAAAAAAACATCAATAATTCCTTGCAGATGTAACATTTTTGTTACCAATGGGAAAAATTTTTATAAAGCGCCCCTATTGCCGAGATGATGGCAAACACTTCTTACAAAAGTAGAAAAAATTCTGTGTAAATGACTGCGGAATTAAAAGCACTTCCCCCTTAATATTAAGGATGGGTGAAAACATTATTTCCATAAACCAGCGCAAAAATGTCCCACATCAACAAGGCGGGGCAAAGAGTGGGCCAACACAACCCAGACAACAACATTTGCGGAGAATATCCCGATCCCTTACCGGCCGTCTTAGATCAAGCCTCTGACGGCCTGTTGAGCGTAGATATTAATCCCGACCAAATAGCAGAAAGTTGTGGGGGTTCCATCTTTGAATTTCACATAGTCCGCGCAAACCCAGCCAGTCGGCTTTCTCAGGGTTTCTCAAACCCCCAACCTCTAATGGAACTTCCCTTACAAGAGGGCTGGCCGGCATTGCTTGCCCAAATCATCGTTTCACAACTCAAACACTGTCTCGAACAAGAAAAGCTGATCAGCAGCGCTCTGGCAAATAACTGCAACCTGCCAATGGATCTGATGCCGGTCAACCATTACCCAGCCAACATTGAGCGCATCATCGCACTGTGCAAAAATCTTCACGCCTTAAGTGAAACCGAAACCGACGGCCAACAAGAAACCCGAAAACTATCTCATTTAATTAACTGCTTGCCGGGGATTGTTTTTAGCTGCACAAACCCCCCAGATTGGGAAATGACCTATCTCAGCGAAGGATGCTATAAATTAACCGGATATACAAGCCAAGAACTGACAGGAAAAAATCGCACCACCACCTACGACGACCTCACCCACCCAGCAGATTTAGAAACAGTTATTCAAGCAATAAAAAAAGCCATCACAAACAAACAGCCCTATGTGGTAGAATATCGAATTTTCACAAAAGATGGGCAAGAAAAATGGCTTTGGGAAAAAGGAAGCGGCGTTTTTGACAGCTATGGAAACATACTCGCCCTCGAAGGCTTCATCAGCGACATTACAGAGCGAAAACTTGCAGAAGAAGCCAAAAAAGCCAGTGATCGCGTCCTTGAAAGCATGGTGGAAGGCGTTATCCTTTGGGACAAAGACGGCATTATGACTTATACAAATCCGGCTTTTGATGCCATGTTTGGATACAAAAATAGCGAAGTAATTGGCCAGCACATTTCTATTTTAAGTGCTTATCCTATGTCAGAAAATCAGAAAATTATCAGCGAAATTAATCAAAAATTAAATGAGCAAGGGAAATGGCTGGGGGAATTTAACAACCGCAAAAAAGACGGTAGTCTATTTACCACCTATGCCCATATCAGCACCCTCGAAATGGCCGAAAAAAAACATATTTGCTGCGTTTGTGAAGACATCAGCGACAGAAAACGCGCCGAAATTGCCTTGCGAGAAGCCGAAAAAAAATATCGCAGCATCTTTGAAAACGCTGTCGAAGGCATTTTTCAAACAACTCTTGATGGTTCTTATCTCACTGCTAACCCCATGCTGGCACGCATCTATGGTTATGAGTCGCCTGGGGAACTAATGAGCAGCATTCGCAACATTGAACAACAGCTATATGTTGACCCAAAACGGCGAGCAGAATTTACCCGCATTCTCCAAGAAAATGATGCGGTTTTGGAATTTGAGTCTGAAGTTTATCGCAAAGATAAAAGCAAAATTTGGATCAGTGAAAATGCCCGTGCCATACGAGGCCCAAATAGACAACTGCTCGGTTATGAAGGCACTGTAATTGATATAACTCGGCGTAAACAAGCCGAAGCAGAATTGCTTAAACGCGATAGCCTGCTTGAAGCGGTGGCCGCAGCCATGACACATTTACTCACCGAAAGCAATCATCGCTCGGCAATAGTGAATGCGCTGGCAACTCTGGGCAATGCCGCTTTTGTGGATCGTGTTTATATCTGCGAAAACCACACCCACCCAGACACCGGCCAAGCGGCAATGAGCATCCGCTTTGAATGGTGCCGGTCTGATATTTCATCCACTATCGACCAACCCTCTAGGCAAAATTTAAGCTACAACAGCACCGGCCTCCAAGAATGGTATGACATCCTGAAAACCGGCCAACCGATTGCCGGCACAATCACGGACTTTTCTTTGGAAGTTCAACCGTTATTAGAAGCTAACCAAGTTATCTCGCTGTTGATGGTGCCGGTGTTACTAAATAACGAATTTTGGGGCTATATCGGCTTTGATGATTGTCACAGCATTCGGTCTTGGTCAAAAAGCGAATTATCAATATTAGTCGCCATTGCGGCCAGCATTGGAGGTGCTGTACAGCGCCACCGCACCCTCGCCAGTATCCACCATCAAGCCTACCATGACCGGCTCACCGGCCTGCCCAACCGCCAACTGCTCGACACTCAACTGCCGGTCGCCTTGGAAACCGCAAACAGTACAGGCCATAAACTTGCCGTTATGTTTCTTGACCTCGACCGCTTTAAAATTATCAACGATACTCTCGGTCATGCCGTTGGCGACCAACTTTTGCAATGCGCCGCTCAACGTCTGCGAAATTGTCTGCGCGACCAAGATATAATCGTCCGCTGGGGTGGCGATGAATTTATTTTGCTTTTACCTAACCTTAACAGCGCTGAGGATGCCTCTAGTATTGCTCAGCGTATTCTCGAAGCTCTCCGCCCTGCCTTTGACATTGAACAAAACCAACTGCATATTACCAGTAGTATTGGAATTGCTCTTTATCCCCACGACGGCGAAGATGCAGAAACTTTAATCAAAAATGCTGATATTGCTTTATATCGCGCTAAAGAAGAAGGCCGGAATAATTATCAAATTTATACCGCCGGCATGAATTCCTGTGCTTGCGACTTTTTACAAATTGGTAACAACTTGTATGACGCGCTGGAACAAGGGGAATTTTTATTACATTATCAACCTCAATTTAATACGGCCAGCGGCAAAATTACTGCTATGGAAGCTCTGCTGAGGTGGCAACATCCCCAACGCGGTGTTATTTTTCCAGAAACTTTTATTCCCCTGGCTGAAGACAATGGTACTATCTTTTCACTAGGCCGGTGGGTATTGCAAACCGCCGCCCTCCAAGCCAAAACGTGGCTCGATCTCGGTTTATCTCCTGTCCGCGTCGCTGTCAATATTTCCAGTCGTCAATTCACTCAACCGGCCTTTGTTGAAATTGTCAAAAATATCTTGCACTCCACCGGCCTGCCAGCAGCTTATCTGCAACTAGAAATTTCTGAAACCATTGCTACCCAAAATGTTGCCTATACAGGCCAAGCTTTTCAACAACTTTCCCGCCTGGGGGTTCACATTTGTATTGATCATTTTGGTGCCGGTTATGCTTCCCTCAAAAGTTTAAAACATTTTGATTTTCACAGCCTTAAAATTGACCGTTCTTTTATCGCCGACTTGAACGATAATCCTCAAGATGCCGCCATTGTTACAGCGCTTTTAAATCTCGCCAATGCTCTTAATATTAACGTCATTGCTGAAGGCATCGAAACCGAACAAAACCGCCACTTATTGCAAAAATTGGGCTGCCAAGAAATGCAAGGTTATTTATTTCAACGGCCTCTAGCAACTGACCAAGCCACCAATTTTTTAAAAGATTTTTATTAAATTTTCTCCTGCCTGGGCATTTTTTAAGAGTATCCCTATTCAAATGCTCTCTTGTTCAGTAATTTAATATAGCATTTTTTTTATAATTGCACACCCCAAACTCGGTAACTTGGGCGAAAGCCGGTGTTTAAAAAACGTTTCTGTACTTCATATAACTGAAAAACTCTATAACTCAAGTTGCTATCTTAACCGCAATTGCTAGTTATATTCTCAGAGTTTTAGTAGCCTCGCACCACCCTTAAAAATAATTGCTTTGAGCATTCCCCGCTTTATTAAATCCCCCCAGGCTTCCTTAAAAAAGGCAGAGATAGAGGAAAAAATTTTTCACCGGCGGTAAGGGGGGGGATACTACACTCTTGCTCATAAAGCAAATAATTGTTATATTAAGAAAATTTTTCAAATTTAGTCAAAGCCGCCTCACCCCCACTGCCAAATACCCAATGCTGCTGTAAGCAAAAGACAAATTGCTTTTAGCCACGCCATTTTAACGCTCAGCAGCTTTTTTGACAACTGTTTAGGGCTTCCTCTATCTCAAGATAGAGTCGAAAAACAGCCAGTAATGATTCAATAAAAATACCTGGAATTGCCTCAAAAAAAATTTACATTTTCATACCCCAGGCAGCCCCGGATCATAATAATTATTCGGCATTATTTTTTGGCTAAATATCTGATGAATTTATAAAAAATAACAAATTTTTATTGATTAGGAACGCCGACTATGAATTATCCCCCAGAACTCTCAAAACTTTTGGCCAAAAAGGCCTCCGCAAAAACAGCCAATCCTCCTGATTTAGCCTGCTTCCAGCAAGAAACTCAGCAAAATTCACTCGGAATAATCACAGCATCTTTTGAAGGCATCGTCTTACACGAAAAAGGGAAAATTGTAGAAGCAAACGCCGCCGTAGCGCAAATGTTTGGTTATGAAATTTCCGAGATTTTAGGCAAAAATTTCCAAGAGCTTTTACTATTTAAATTTTCAGATTTTTTGGATAATTTTTCAAAAAACAGCAAGTTTCAAGAAGCCATAGGGTTAAGAAAAGATCAAACTTTTTTTCCCATAGAAATTTGCCGTCAGACCACGATTTATAAAGGCAAAAAAGTCAACATCAGCCTGATTAGAGACATCAGTAAATACAAATGTACCCAGCATAAACTCGAAGAATCTCTCTCACTGTTGCGAGCCACCCTCGACTCAACCGCCGACGGCATTTTAGTTGTAAATAATTCCCGAAAAGTAACGCTTTATAACCGCAAATTTTTGGAAATGTGGCGCATACCTGATGCCGTTATAAACTCACAAAAAAGCAGCATATTACTTGATTTTGTTCTCGAACAATTAAAAGAGCCGCAAGTTTTTCTTGCCAAAGTTATCCAACTGTATAATCAACCCGATGCCGAATCTTTTGATGTTATAGAATTTAAAGATGGCCGAGTATTTGAGCGTTCCTCTCAACCGCAACGCATTAGCGGTGAAAGTGTGGGCAGAGTTTGGAGTTTTCGAGACATCAGCGAACACAAAAAAGTCCAAAAAGAACTTGAAAAATCTCTGTGTATGTTGCGGGCAACTCTGGAGTCAACCGCAGACGGGATATTGGTGGGAAATCATCCGGGTGAAATCTCTCATTACAATCGCAAATTTGCGGAAATGTGGCGCATTCCTGAAGATATTTTAATGTCGCAGAATGGCAAAGCGGCAACAGAATTAGTTTTAAGCCAATTAAAAAATCCCCAAAATTTTATTGACAAAGTTCAACAAGCTTACATTAATCCAGAAATTGAGCAGCAGGATATTCTGGAATTTAAAGACGGTCGAATTTATGAGCGTTATTGTATTCCCCAGCGTTTAGAAAACGAAATTGTAGGAATTGTTATTAGCTTTCGGGATATTACAGAAAGAATGCGAACTGAAGCCGCTTTACGACAAAGCGAAGCCACCAATAGAGCCTTGCTGAATGCGATTCCCGATTTAATTTTTCGTTTCCGCGCCGATGGCACTTATTTAGATTACAAAGGCGGCGGAAATAATCCACTTGAAATATCGCCAGAGAATTTAGTAGGAAAAAACGTTTTTGAAATATTGCCGAGAGAAGTTGCCGAGCAGTGCTACCACTACATCCAAAAAGCCCTAGCCACCGACCAATTACAAATTTTTGAATATCAATTAATAATTAAGGGGAAAGAATATAACTATGAAGCTCGCGTAGCAGTTTGTGGAGAGTCGGAAGTTTTCGCAATTGTCCGCGACATCACCCTTAGCGTAGCGTCCCGCCGGGAAAAGAAACAGGCTAGAGAAGAATTACAAAAATCCGTTTCAATGCACCGCGCTACCCTCGAATCTACGGCAGACGGTATTCTCGTGGTAGACACCGCCGGCAAAATCTCTAGTTTCAATCAAAAACTTATCGAAATGTGGTGTCTTCCTGACGGATTTATCACTTTAGAACAATATAAAATCTACCTCAAACTAGCTTTTAAACAATTAAAAAAACCGCAAAAACTTCTCCAAAGATTCCGTTACTTGCAAGCAAAAGAACAAGAAGTATATCTGGATTGGATTGAATTTAAAGACGGCAGAATTTTTGAAGTATATTCCCAACCCCAGCGACTCGCCGGAAACATCATCGGTAGAGCTTGGAGTTTTCGAGATATCACTAAACGCCGACTCGCTGAACAAGAACTTTCCAGAACGCAAGAACGTTTTGAATTGCTTGCTCGCACCACAAATGATGCTGTCTGGGATTGGGATCGGCTTACCAATCGAAACTGGTGGGGTGGAGGTTTTCGCACCTTATTTGGTTACGACAGCAATCAAATTCAGCCCTCTTATGAACTGTGGTGTCAACTTATCCATCCTGATGATCGAGAGCGAGTTTGTTCTTTTTATCAAAAAGCTGTCGATAATAAGGAGCCATTTATTTCTGTTGAATATCGCTTTCAGCGTGCTAATGGTACCTACGCTTTTGTGTTAGATCGCTGTTGCTTTATTCACGACGCCACCGGCAAAGTTATTCGCTCCATTGGCGTAATGATTGATCTAACTTATCGCATCCAAGCCGAAGCCGAACTCCGAGAAAGTGAAGAACGTTTGAGACTTGCTTTAGAAGCCGCCAAAATGGGAATGTGGGACTGGAATATTCCTAGCAATGATTTGGTTTG
Organism: Ancylothrix sp. D3o; assembly: GCF_025370775.1. Lineage (NCBI taxonomy): Bacteria > Bacillati > Cyanobacteriota > Cyanophyceae > Oscillatoriales > Microcoleaceae > Ancylothrix > Ancylothrix sp. D3o. Next base: position 265,400 of record NZ_JAMXEX010000003.1, read on the forward strand.
CTCTAAACAATTCTTGCAACTTTTAGGCTTGCCGGCTGACTCATCGCTAACCTATGAAACTTTCCTAAAAATGGTGCATCCTGAAGACCGCGAAATGGTTAGAGCCATCAAAGAAAAAGCAATTGAAAACCGCACAGATTACACCTTAGAATGTCGTGTTTTGTGGCCGGATGGTAGCACCCATTGGATCGCTGGTCAAGGAAAAGTTTATTGCGGCTCAAACAACTTGCCGGTGAGAATGCTGGGGGTGAGTGTGGATGTCACTGATCGCAAACACACAGAACTGCAATTGCAGCAATCTCAGCAAATGTTACAGCTTGTGATTGATAATATCCCACAATATATTTTCTGGAAAGATAAAAATTCTGTTTTTTTGGGCTGCAATCGCAACTACGCTGAATTAACTGGGTTAAATTCACCAGCAGAAATTGCCGGCAAAATTGATGAAGATTTGCCTTGGCACCCAGAACAAATTGAGTTTTTATTGGAATGTGAACGCCGAGTTATGGCGACCAATACTCCCGAATATCATATTATTGAGCCGGTCTTAAAACCCGATGGCAAACAAGCTTGGTTAGATAGAAACAAAATTCCTCTGCACGATTTAGAAGGCAATGTTGTAGGTATTTTAGGAACCTTTGAAGACATCACCGACCGCAAACAATCCGAAGAACTGATCCGCTATCAAGCCACCTATGATTTATTAACCGGCTTACCGAATCGACATTTGTTTAATGATCGTTTACAAAATGCTTTAACTTGTGCTGCGGAAAGAGGCGAAATGGTGGCGGTTATGTTTTTAGATTTAGATCGTTTTAAAACCATTAACGATACCCTTGGACACGCCACCGGCGACCTGCTTTTGCAAGGAGTAGCCACCAGAGTTTCTGACTGTTTGCGCCAACAAGATACGCTGGCTCGCTGGGGAGGTGATGAGTTTACATTGCTCATTCCTCACCTAACAAAACTAGAAGATGCGCTCAAAATTGCTCAAAGAATTCTCGATATTTTAAAACCGGCCTTTCATTTAGAATCACATCTCCTTCACATCAGCAGCAGCATCGGCATTGCCCTTTATCCCCACGACGGAAATACACCAGAATTACTCCTCAAAAATGCCGACACAGCCCTTTATCGTGCCAAAGAAAAAGGACGCAACAATTACCAACTTTATACCCCAGCAATGAATTGCCGGGCCGGTGAATTATTAACCATCGAAAATAACTTGTACCAAGCCCTCACTTTGGGAGAATTTGTTTTACATTATCATCCTCAAATTGATGTCTCAACCGGCACTCTTACCGGCATGGAAGCTTTGCTGCGCTGGCAACATCCAGAATGGGGATTAATTCCACCGGCTACCTTTATTCCCCTCGCTGAAGAAAATGGTTTAATAGTGCCTTTGGGCCGGTGGGTATTGCAAACCGCTTGCGCCCAAAATAAAAAATGGTTAGATAGTGGCATTACCCCGTTGCGAGTAGCCGTCAATTTATCTGGTCGGCAATTTCAGCAAGAAAATTTAGTAGAAATGATTAGCGAAATTTTAGAACAAACCGGCCTTCCCCCCCAATTCTTAGACTTAGAAATTACTGAAACCGTTGCCATGCGAGATGTCAATTATACCCGGAATATCTTAGCTAAATTGCGTGCCAATGGAGTGCATTTATCGATGGATGACTTTGGCACCGGCTATGCTTCGCTGAGTTATTTAAAAAACTTTCCCTTCGACACCCTAAAAATTGACCGTTCTTTTGTTACAGACTTAACCATCAACCCCACAGATGCAGCCATTGTCAAAGCCATTGTTTCCCTGGGACAAGAACTTAATTTAAGAGTCGTCGTTGAAGGAGTCGAAACAGAGGAAGCACGGGATTTATTAATAAGTTTAAACTGCTATGAAATGCAAGGCTTTTTATTTAGCAAACCCCTCAATAGTACCTCAGCAACCGCCTTATTAAACCGGCCCTCCTCCTTTAGCTCTCCCCTTTCTCAGGCCGCTTCAATTCTTCAGTTTTACTCTTGACAAAAATCATTATCTATGATAAGGAAATCGCCAAACTTTCACAGTGCGGTCGCGGTTGCCGGCCAAGAGAGTTTGCCCATCCGGGCTAATAGCAATCGCAGAGACAGACCCATGAGGAGCAACGAAAGTATGGGCAAGCGCAGCGGTCGAGAGATTCCAAAGTTTAACGCTATCGGCAGCCGAAGCCAAAATTTTGCCATCCGGCGTAATAGCCAGAGATACAACCCCACTGCTGTGAGCTTCGACAACACTACGCAGTTTGCCGGTAGCCATATCCCAGAGGCGGATCGTGCCATCACTGCCCCCAGAAGCAAGAATTTGGCCGTTGGGGCTGATAGCGAGGGATAATACCGCACCTTTGTGTCCTTTGAGCGTGCGTATCGACTTGCCTGTAGAGAGATTCCAGAGTTTCACCGTTTGGTCATCGCTTGCCGAAGCAAAAATTTTGCCATTCGGGCTAATGACGATAGCATTAACCGGCCCATTGTGAGCCGGGATAGTCAAAAACCGACTAACCGAGGGCAACCTCCACAGCCGAATTGTTTTATCGCGGCTGCCACTCACCAGAGTTTGCCCGTTTGGAGTAAATGCCAAAGCCGTCACCGCTTCGGCATGAGTATTGGGGACACTCCGCATCCGAAAGCGTTTTTGGATATCCCAGAGGCGAATGGTACGGTCATCCCCAGCACTAGCCATGAGCTTGCCATTCTGGCTAATCGTTAACGCCCTGATCCAGCTATCATGGCCAATAAAGTTATGTAGCCGTCGGCCTCCGGGTAACTCCCAAAGACGAATATCCCGAAACGTTCCCGAAGCAAAGATCAATTCCGATTTTTGTGGGTCGCTCAAGCGAGCGGGGTTAATTGCTAGAGTTGTCACCGCACCAACTTCAGCGCCTCGGATTGTCTTTTGTAAAAACTGGCTACTGGGGATGCTTGCGAGAGTGCGGAGGGGGTTAGCCGGAAAGTCGCCATAGCGGAAATAGGCAAACAATTGGGTTGCACCTAGGGCGAACAAAAGCGCCAGGAAAACTTTAACAGCGAGTTTTTTGATTTCGGCAGTTTTATCGGCTTTGCGGCGGTTTTTTTGCAGAGAGGAAACCGGTTTGCCGATGGTATTTTGTTTAGAGCCGACGGTGCGACCTGAAGAGAGGCTTGTGTGGCTACCAAGGCGGGGTTTGGTGAAGCCAGACTGCGGGCCACCGGTGGTTTTATTACTGGGGTCAATTTCCGCGAGACACTGCATCAGCATCTGGGCATTTTGGGGCCGGTTCCCCGGAAACGGCGCCATCAGGTAATCAATAATATCTCCCAATTCTTGGCTTATTTGCGGAGCTTTATCGCGCCAAATTAACTTGCCGGTGCGGGGGTTTTCAGGAAACGCCGTCGGGGAAGAAGCCGTGATCAGATAAACAAACGTCCGACCCAAAGCATAAAAATCTGATTGCGGCACAGCTTTGCCGTTGACTTGTTCTGGGGGAGTATAGCCAGGCGAAACAATGCCGGTGACGTTTTGCCCTTGTCCAACTTTCGCTAAATAGGTGCCGGTCACTTCTCTGGCTGCACCAAAATCAATCAGCACCAGTTGCCCATTGGGCCGGCGCATGATATTCAGCGGTTTAATATCACGGTGGAAAAATTGCTGTTGGTGGACTTTTTCTAAAATTTCTGTGACTTTTTTGAGACAGTCCACTGCTTCTTCTTGCGAAAGCGGTTTATTGTTCCGCTGTTTCATCCACTCTTCTAAATTCAATCCCTGGATTTTTTCCATCACCAGGCAATGCAGTGGCTCTTTAAAATTATTTGGCAAATAAGTAAAATAGCCGTCGGTCTCTACCTTGGGAATTCCTGCGTGAGACAACCGACTCAATATGGTAGCTTCGTGCTTAAAAAGTTCTACCGCCTTGGGGTGGTTTTTGTAAAGAATTTTTAAGACTTTTAAAGTGCCTTGATCGTCCACCTCAAAAGTTTTGCCAAAACCACCCCCACCGAGGGGACGCACGACTCTATAGCGCCCACAAACGAGCAACTCAGAGCCACAGTGGCGGCAAATGTCTCGGTTATTGTTGGACAGATCCGAAGGATTTGGGCATTTGGGATTGAGGCAATAACTCACGGTGCTCTCGCTCACCCGTATTCAGACGACAGGCTCAACATCAATATAACTTGCAGCGCGTCCACGATCACTATAGGGTCACGCCACGCAATCGCTTTTTAAGAGTAGGGGCGGGTTTATCAATGTTGTCTGGGGGATACAAATATCCTTTAATAACCAGCCCCTACCCGGCTTGCCTGTTAAAAAACAAGAGATTGATCGCTCTAGGGGCTTGCATCCCAGCTTTTTTAGTTTTAGCGCAAAAGTGAATTTTTATCTGTATTTTTTAGTTTAGTTCGCCAGTTATTTTGGCAGTGTGTCTTATCTGTACACTTTACATTATTTTATCGCCAGCGATGACATGACATTCATCTGGTGGGTTTGTTGGCGTCAAGCGATCTTAAAAAGCGCTACCATGCCCGTTTATTCCCTCCAAACCGGCAATTTCACTTAGACTCCGTTGGCAAGTCGGTCGCTTGGTTTTGTGGTTTTACTGGCTGTTGCCAAATTTTGACCGAGTTATCCGCACTTCCACTGATCAGGGTTGTGTTATCCCGACTAAAAGCCAGTGAAAACACCGGCCCTTGATGACCGCTGAGGCTGTCGAGTAATGCAGCGGTGGAGCCGTTCCAAATTTTAATATTATTATCAAAGCTTCCTGTGGCAATTTTTTCACTATCCTTGCTCACTGCTACCGACACAATGGGGGACTTATCAGCTAAAATTGACAATTCTAGCTGGTTTTTTTCGAGATTCCAAACCTTAGTTATTCCCTCATTACTGCCACTGACTAATTTTTTTCCATCCGGGCTAAACGCTAGGGCTAAAACCGAGCCTTTATGCTCTTTTAAAGAGGCAATTTTTTCGCCGGTGGCTGGGTTCCAAAGATTGATCACACTATCATTACTGGCGCTGGCCAGAAGGGTACCAGCGGGGTTAAAAGCCACCGCATTTACCCAGCTAGAATGACCGATCATGGTGCGAATTTCTACACCATTATCAGGGTTCCAAAGTTTAACGGTGTTGTCATCATAACCAGCGGCTAAAATTTTGCCATCGGGACTAAATGCCAGAGAATTTGCCGCCACCGGCAGGCTTGCCAAGGTGCGAATCAGATTGCCGGTTTGCCAATTCCAAAGTTTAATTGTGTTATCTTCAGAAGCAGAGGCGAGGATCTTGCCATCAGGACTACTAGCAACGGCATTAACTCGTTTTGTGTGGTCGCTGAGGCTGCGGAGTTCTTCCCCGCTTTGCAAGTTCCAAATTTTAATCGTGCTGTCATTACTTCCCGAAGCAATCATTTTGCCATCGCTAGAAATTACTACAGAATTAATGCTTTCCGTGTGGCCGGTGAGGGTGCGATTTTTTGGTTTTGTCTCGCTTTGTTCAGCTTTGACCTCAAGGGTGGAAAGCGGCAATGGCAAAGTAGTTTTTTTGGATTTGGAATAAAACCAATAACCACCCGCCCCCAAGACACCAAGGGTGGCGAGGACGACGATAACAACCCAGGGAGATTTTTTTTTAAAAAATACCATAAGGATAAGCTGAAAGGATTTTAGATGTCTGAAGCTTGGGGAGTTTTTGCCAGACTTAAAAAAAGTTTGGCAAAAATTTTCCCCCACCCTACTTTATTTAACTTTCGCCTTAAATGACGGGATGGAAATAGAAAGCCAGTCCTAAAACCGCATAGGCTGCTAATAATAAGGTTCCTTCTAACCAGTCTGACCGGCCATCGGAACTCACAGAATTGGCAATGAATACAGCAACGGTGACGGCGACTAATTCAAAGGGATTAAAGTCAAGCGTCATTGGCTGCCCAAATATCCAACCGGCTAAAACCAAAACTGGCGCAACAAATAAGGCAATTTGTAAACTTGACCCGACTGCGACGGAAACGGAAAGATCCATTTTATTTTTCATCGCAACGGTGACGGCGGTGGCGTGTTCGGCAGCATTACCAATGATGGGTACTACAATTACGCCGGTGAAGAGTGCGGTTAGTCCGAGACTAGCGGTTGCTTCTTCTAAAGATGCCACCAATAATTCTGATTCAATGGCAACCAGAATCGTTGCGCCAAGCAAAACTCCTATCCACAGCGGCAAATTTACTTTGTCTTCTTTGGTATCTGGGGCTAAGTTGACCTCGCTTAAATCGGACGGGTCCATTTCTGCTAAACCTACATCATAGAGATAGGTGTGTGTTTTCATGGAAAACAAGAGCGTTAAGCCATACACCAGAATTAACACGACTGCGACGGCAATTGAAAGTCTCTGAAGTGTTATTTCATCAATGCCAGGAGAGGTGACATCCATTGCGGTTGGCAGTAACATGGCAATGACTGCCAAGTTCATTGAGGAAGCGTTGGTGCGGGCGACAATTGGTTGAAAGGTTTGTTCTTTGAAGCGTAAGCCGCCGAGCAGCATGGATAGCCCCATGACAAGCAGTAAGTTTCCCATGATTGAGCCGGTGATGCTGGCTTTGACGACATCTAAAAGGCCGGCTTTGAGGGCGACTATGCCAATTATCAGTTCTGTGGCGTTGCCAAAGGTGGCGTTTAGTAATCCTCCCAAGGAGGGGCCAAGCACAACGGCTATTTCTTCGGTGGCGGTTCCCATCCAGGCTGCTAGGGGGATGATGGCTATGGCCGAGGTTACAAAGAGGGTGGTTGATCCCCAATGCAGAAAGTGGCCTGCAATGGATATGGGGATGAATACTAAGAGCAGTGATAGTAAGTTGTTGGTGTTCAGCATTGATTTTTTAAAAGCGATTGGCTGTGGCGGGATCTCCTAAATTCCACATCCGACTCTAGGATAGTTCATTGTTTATCATTGATTGTTGATTTTGTTTAATTTATTGACAAAAATATAAGTTTGTGATAATAAATAGATTTTTTTCGGTGAAGCCAATGGTGATCTTTTGGTATCCCTGCTGAGTTGAAGGCTTTGGCGCTATCTACGCGCTGCTTGGGTCAAATTTTTGGGGGGAAATTTGAGTTAAGAATGGCAGTAATCTCATGCTATGGGTAGAAATTTCGTGGCCGCAGTAATGCAGAAATAGCATTCTTTGGGTTGTTTTTTTTCATAGAGGCTAGGAGAAAAAAGTATAAAATTTTAGGGTTTCAAGGCTAGTTATTTGCTGCTTAAGTGCTGTATTTTTCAATCGGGGCAAGGGATGTAGACGATTGCAGGGTTCTCCAAAAGCCTCGATGATTCCCTAGACAACGATTAGCGTCAGAAAATTATTCTTTTTTAACAAAACCAACGTTTCAATATAGCGGTGGTAAAATTGAAACGTGCAGCATCAAGCAAAGTTTGGGTTAAGAGAGGAACAACCCAAAAAGAAGCTGTGATTGACAAAAGTTGTGTAAAGACTTGTTTCGTTTCATTACAGGTAAAAACGAATGACATCTATTTATGAAGTTTCGTCGAATGGACGAACGGCAATTTCTACGGAATTGGTAACGGAAAAAGAACAAATAAACGAAAATAGCCGCGCAACAAATGGCGAAATTGAGCAACTGGTAACAGTCGGGGAAACCAAAAGCCAACTACGTCCGGTGGCGAAGGGGGTCTATATTACTATTCACGGACATTTTTACCAGCCGCCCCGCGAAAATCCTTACCTAGACGCGATTGAGCGCCAACCGAGCGCGACACCTTTTCACGATTGGAATGAACGCATCCTCCATGAATGTTATCGCCCAAATGCTTTTGCTCGGATTTTAAATGACCGGGGGGAAGTGGTAGGGATTGTGAATAATTATGAATACTTAAGTTTTAACATTGGCCCTACTTTGATGACGTGGTTAGAACGCCATGATCCAGAAGTTTATGGCCGAATATTAGAGGCAGATCGCAAAAGTGCGGAGCGTTTAAACGGTCACGGAAATGCTATCGCCCAGGTGTACAATCACATTATTATGCCTTTGGCAAATAAGCGAGATAAAGCTACGCAAATTCGCTGGGGTAAAGAAGATTTCCGCGCCCGATTTGGCCGTGATCCAGAGGGAATGTGGCTTGCAGAAACGGCGGTGGATTATCCAACGTTGGAAGTTTTGATTGAGGAAGGAATTAAGTTTATTGTGTTAGCGCCTTCGCAAGCGCAGCGGTGCCGGTTGATCCCTACCCCAGAAATCGTTGATCCCGAATGGCATGAAGTGGGAGGGGCACAAATTGATCCAACTCGTCCTTATCGTTGTTATTTAAATAAAACTGCGGCGAAAGTTGGGGAAAAAGTAGCATTTTCTCAAAAGAAAGAAGAGCGTTATATTGATATCTTTTTCTATGACGGGCCGATTTCGCGGGATATGGGTTTTAATGATGTGCTGAGTTCTGCGGGTCATTTGGCCGGCCGGTTGGGTTTGGCAATTCATGGCGATCACCGGCCTAGTCAATTAATCTCTGTGGCGACGGATGGGGAAACTTTTGGTCATCACAAATATGGCACAGAAAAATGTCTGGCTTATGTGTTTACGGAAGAGTTTGCAAAGCGCGATTGGACGGTGACTAATTATGCTCATTATTTGAGTTTAAATGCGCCGACTTGGGAGGTAGAATTAAAGCCTGTGACGGCTTGGAGTTGCTCTCATGGGGTGGATCGTTGGCAAGAGGATTGCGGTTGCGGTGGTGGCGGCGGTTGGCATCAAAAATGGCGCCGGCCTCTGCGGGATGCTTTGAATTGGCTGCGGGATGAATTAATCGAAGTTTATGAGGAACAGGGACGCCGGTTTTTCCGTGATGTTTGGGCAGCGAGAGATGGTTATATCGGCGTTATTCAAGATAGGAACCAAGAAAATATTGCCCGTTTTTTGGCAAATTATGGTTGCCGAGAATTGACACCGGCAGAAACTACAGATGCGCTGAGATTGTTGGAAATGCAGCGTTTGGCGTTGTTGATGTTTACAAGTTGCGGTTGGTTTTTTGAGGAGTTGTCTCGCCCGGAAGGGGTGCAAATTTTACGCTATGCGGCGCGGGCAATTGAATTAGCGGCGGATGTGGCCGGTGTGCAGCTTGAAAATCATTTTGTGGAGTTGTTGGCAAAGGCTCCTAGTAATGTTGAATTGTTCAAAGATGGTGCTCAGGTTTACCGGCATCAGGTGTTAACTTCGCAAATTTCTCTGCAACAAGTGGCGGCGCATTATGCGATAAGTGGGTTATTTACAACTTATCCAAAACATGAGCGCGTTTATTGCTATTCGGCAGATTTAAAAGATTACCATTTGCAGCGAATGGGCCCGCTGACTTTGGCTGCCGGTCAGTTGCAATTGTGTTCAGAAATTACTCTCGAAAGTACGGAGTTTGTGTTTGCGGTGCTGCATTTAGGCGGTTGGGATTTTCATTGCTGTATTCAACCGTTTACGGGCCGGCGTTCTTATGTGCAGATGAAAGAGCATCTTTTTGACGCTATCAAAGAGGCTTCGGCGGCGGGTGCAATTTTGGCGATGAATGAGCATTTTGATGGGAAGTATTTCAGTTTACGCGATTTATTTGCGGAAGAACGCCACCGGATTATGCGTTTGTTGAGTCAGGAAACGCTGCTGCGTTTAGATCAGCTTTATTCCCAGGTTTACCGCGATAATTATGGCGTGATGATGGGTTTCCACCGCGATGAGTTGGCGGTTCCCCAAGAGTTGCAGGTGGCGGCGGAGATTGCTTTGGCTCATCGCTGTTTGACGGAGGCTAAGGAGCTTTATCACGAATTGTGCGATTTGTCAAGTGATAGTGCTTATTTGGGGTTGGGTCATTTGACGGAGTTGGAGGCGATAGCAAAAGAGGCAAATCATTTGCGGTGCTCTTTGAATATTCCTGAAGTGAAACAAACTTTGGAACAGTTAATTTTGCGGTCTTTGTGGCATTTGTTGCAGGGTGTTGATCCGCAGACGGCGGCGATGCAAATTGAGCGGATTGAGCGGATGATTGCGTTGGGTAATTTATTACATTTAGATGTTTCGCTTGAGCGGGCGCAAGAGGTTTACTATTTCTGGTTGCATAGTCATTTGCGCGATGCTGAGGTGCCAGAAGGGGCTTTTTGTCCGGCTTGGGATAGCCATCAATTACGCCGGCTTTTTCAGTTGGGTGAACTGTTAAAAGTTGATGTTGGCTAAGGGAAACCAACACCGCCGGTTAAAGTTCGCGTCGGAAGCCACCGGTTTTAATCGGTGGCTAAGTTTAAGTTAAGACGGGTTTGAGCACTTTCTAAAGCTTGTTTAGGCTCTTTTCCTAATAAAGATGCTTCAATTGCCCGCCCCAAAGTATCAGAAATTCGCGCATATCCGGTACGAATAGGCCGAGAACGGGCATATTTCATTTGCTCAATAAATACTTTTAGACTGGGTTGTTTGCTGATGAATTCTTGATAGTTTTGGCTTTGTCTGGCTTTCAAATTTACTGGCAGGTAGCCCGTGCCTAATGCAAATTGAGTTTGAAAGTCTATCCCTATTACATATTCTAAAAACTTTAAGGCGGCTTGCTCACGTTCAGGCGTGGTTTTCATTACAAATAAATTTTCGCCGCCGATAACAGTTGCCGGCTTTTTGGCTACCGGCAAAGGTAAGACATCAAAATCGATTTTTGTTTGGGCTAAATATCCTAATGTCCAAGGGCCGGTGAGTTGCATGGCAACTTTTCCGTTAATAAAATTATCTTGTTCGTAGCCGCGTTCCGGGGCTGATAAAATGGCAGATCCATCTTTTAATAAATCTGTCCAAAATTCTAAGGCAGAAACGGCTCCTTCATTGGCTAAATTGATGTTTTTACCTTGGATTAATTCGCCACCGGCACTGTACATAAATGGCAACCAATTAAACACTGTCCATTCTCCTTTTCCCAAGGATAACAAAATGCCATGTTGATCGGGCCGGCCATCGCCATTAGTGTCTTTTGTGAGTTGTTTGGCTGCTTGTCTGACTTCTTCCCAGGTTTGCGGTAATTTGGTGAGACCGGCTTCTTTAAATAAACTAGGCCGGTAAAATAAAGCCAGATTATTTGTTCCCATTGGTACTGACCAAATATGACCATCTAAAGTCATACTTTCCAATAATGCTGGGTCAATATCGGCTTTTTGCGGCAAAGCATTAAACCAATCTTCTAAAGGTTTTATTGCACCTAATTCTGCAAGTTGGCCGGTGAAAAAAGGGCCAAACCAAAGAATATCCGGCGAGGAGTTACCTACAACAGCGGTTAAAATTTTCGGTAATTGTTGATCGGCTTGCCCGACATACAAAGATTCTACCTGAATATCTGGGTGAGTTTCGTTAAAAGAACGCACCAAATTATCAAAAATATCGCGGTTGGGTGGTGGGTTGATTCCTTGCCATAAAGTTAGCTGTATGACTTTTTGCGAGTTGAGAGTTGATGCTTGACATCCTGCCAAACTCAATAAAAATATCCCCAGAAACATTGCCCAAAACCACCGCTGAAACCGTTCCACCATTGCCCTCACCAAAAAATTATCTTTGTATTTTAACTGATTGTTTTTTTTTGATATTGTATAAACAAGGCAGGGTTCGTTTCAAATGCCTCAGAAAAATTAGACAAAATTATGAAACAACAATTCAAATGGCCCTTAAAATTGCTCGGTTTCGTGACAGCCACCGCTATCACCGGCCTTACCAACTTAACAAACACCGCTGAAGCCGCGCAAACCTTAGTTGTCCGCAAAAGTATATTTTCCGAATCGATTGATGTTGCTGACTTGCGAAAAATTGCCGAAACCGGCACGGTGCCTTCCAATTTGCAAGGGTATGCCAAACGCCTCTCTACGGAACAACGCACCGCAATTTTAGCAGCTTTGAGAGCGAAAGTTCCTTTGGGAGTGGTTGCAATTAGCCGGCTTTTAAATACTCGCATTGGCAGTACAATTTTAGCCGATATTGCCAGCGTCACCGACCGGCCCGCAGCGAGTGCCGGTGTCCAAGCTTTGCGAGCAGCGATGGTACTTGGCTCCAATGCGCCAGGGGGACTTTCGATTGTCAGTTTTATCGAAAATTATCCATCTGAGCGTTTAGTAATTGACTTGGATCGCACTTTTGAAGTTATGGGAAGCCTAAATACTGGCTTTTGGCAAACCCAACAATTTATGAGTGCTATTTCTCCCCAACTTGCCCCGCAACAAGTGTCTTTAAATTTACCGTTTAACGCGGCGGAAATGGGCAAAAATAGCGCCAAAGTCATAAATTTAAGTTTAAATGATTCGGCAAGAAATCGGGCGATTCCTGTTGATATTTATTGGTCGGAAGGGGCTACTATAGATAAGCCGGTGATTGTATTTTCGCATGGCATGGCTTCGGTGAAAACTGATATGAAGTATTTAGCAGAACATTTAGCCTCGCATGGCTTTATTGTCGCTGCTTTGGAACATCCGGGGAGTAATGAAACTCATGTAAATGCGGCTTTGGCTGGTGGGCCTTTGATTGAGCCGCAGGAATTTTTAAACCGGCCTAAAGATGTCAGTTTTGTTTTAGATGAATTGGCGAAGCTTAACCAAACCAGCGGCCCGCTTCAAGGAAAAATAGCAACGGATAATAGTTTGGTGGTTGGCTATTCTCTGGGGGGAAGCACTGCTTTATCTTTAGCCGGTGCCGAGTTGCAATTAGAGAATTTAAGAAAGAGTTGTCAAAGCAATTTAGTTGCATTTAGCTTTGGGGAAACCTTGCAGTGTATCGCTGGTTTCTTGCCAGAAAACACCTATAAACTCGGCGATCCGCGCATTAAAAGAGCAGTGGCGCTTAATCCTACCACTTCTTTATTGTTTGGAGAAACGGGGATGAGTAAAGTTGAAGTGCCGGTTTTAATGTTGGCCGGTTCGGCGGATAAAACAACGCCGGCATTTCGTGAGCAAATTGTGCCGTTTTCTAAATTACCGACTCCAAAATTGTTAGTGGGGATTGGAGGGGGAACGCATTTGAGTGTTAAAGATCCGAGTAAAACGATGGATCAGGCCGGTCAACCAAGTACGCTTTTTAGTGGCGATGAAGTGGTGGGAGAGCAAGCGGTAGATATTCGCAATTATACGAAAGCGATTGTTTTGGCGTTTGCCGGTCAAATGACAGCGGATGCAGAACGGTATAATATTTTTCTAAGTTCTGAATATGCACAATCTGCGTCAACGCAAAATTTTCCAATTCGGTTAATAGATGATATTCCTCCTCAAGCTGTGCCGATAGTGGAAAGTTTTATGAAAAATCCGTGAAGAGATTTAAAAAATGCCAGGGCGAGGCTGATTCAGATTAGACTAAACTGTGAAGTTTGAATGAAGTTGAATTGAAAATGGGAAACTTTTTGCTGGGTTGGTTATTGCGGTTTGGGAAATCAATTTTGCTATCGCTGCTGGCGTTTTTTGCGGTTTTGGGTTTAAGTGTGGTTGCACAAACGCCCGGAATCAATCAATTAGCGGCGACTCGCAACTGTCCGGGGTGTGATTTGCGGGGGGCTAATCTTTCGGCTATATCTCTGGCGGGTGCGAATTTGGCGGCTGCTGATTTGAGAGGGGCCGATCTGAGCCAGTCAGATTTGCGAGGGCTTTTGCTGGGAAATGCTGATCTCAGAAGCGCTACTTTGGTTAACAGTGACCTCAGTGGCGCTAACTTGATCGGTGCGAATCTGGGTAGCGCCGATCTCGGCGGTGTGAATTTGAAAGAAGCTAATTTGACTCGCGCTAATCTTTTGGGTGCTAATTTAATTTTGATTCAGTTGGGCGGTGCGTCTTTGGTGGAAACCAATCTCAGCGGTGCAGATTTGCGGGATATTTATTTAGAAAATACTAATCTGCGCGGTGTTTATTTGCCTAACGCTAATTTGATGAATGCTGACATGGTGGGGGCTAATTTGCGAAGTGCGGATCTCAGCAGTGCAAATGCTCAAAGTGCGAATTTAAAAGATGCTAATTTGCGAGAAAGTAATCTGCGGGGAGCAAACCTCAGCCGTAGTAGCTTGCGAGGGGCCGATCTTAGCCAAGCGAATTTGCAAGGGGCTGATCTTGGGCAAGCGGATTTGGAAGCGGCGGCTTTGGAAGGGGCAAATCTTAAAGGAGTTAATCTGGAAAGAGCAAATTTGATAGGGGCGCGGTTTGTGAAGGCAAATTTAGAAGGTGCAAACCTCAAGGATGCGATTTTAACGGATGCGGATTTTTGCGATGCGATTTTGCCCGATGGTAAGGAAAATGATTGTTAAACTCCTTTGCTGATAGTTGAAAAAAAGATTGTTAGAATTTGGGGATAATTTAACTGCTAAATACTGCTATGAAGCGGACTTTAACGAGCATCTGCATTTCGATTACTACGGTATTCTCTTCTGTTCCATTGCCGGTTTTTTCTCAAACTGAGACACCGGCACCAATGCCTGAGCAACAAGCGCCAATGCCTGAGCAACAAGCGCCAATGCCTGAGCAACCGGCCCCAACGGCTGCGCCAGAAACTTCTCCAGCACAAGGTCAAGATATACAATATTGGCTAAATCGAGGTCAATATTTTACTGACCAAAAACAATATGAAGATGCGTTAATTGCTTACGACCAAGCAATCAATCTCAAGCAAGATTTGGCAGAAGCTTTGGCAGGCAAAGGGGTGGTGTTGGGAGCGCTAGGCCGGCATGAGGACGCTTTAAGTGTTCTTCAAAAGGCGAGCGAACTTAAACAAAATTATTCGGCTGCTTTGTTTCATCAAGGCATGGTTTTGAGGGCGCTTTCTCGAAATGAAGAAGCAAATCAAGCGTTTGATAAAGCTATTGAAATGAATGGCGACTGGGGAACTCAAAGCCAGGCTGTTGCTTGGAGTTATAAGGGATCAAATTTGTGGCAACTTGGCAGAAAAGAAGAGGCAATTGCTGCTTTTGATAAGGCGGTTAGTATTAATGCCGATTATGCGCTGGCTTGGTACAATCGGGGCACGGCTTTGTTGCAATTGGGTCAATATCAAAATGCGATAGATTCTTATGATAAAGCACTGCAAAGTAAGGGGATGTGGGGTGCAGAAACCGGCCCGGCGAGTGCTTGGTATAATCGCGGTTTGGCTTTGGAACAATTAGGCCGGTTTGATGAGGCAATAGAGTCTTATGACAGGGCTTTGAGGATTACTCCAAATCATTTAAAAGCACGGCAACAATTGGCAAATTTACGCCGCCGGATCGAACAGCGTTAAGGTTTCTGGTGGGGGTTCTGATCTGCCGGCCCCCTATCGGGAATTATCATAAATAGAACTGGGTGAAGATGGGGTTTTAATTGGGGCCGGTTTGTCTAAAATGGTTGTTTGAAGAATTAAGCCAAAAATTGCCGCCAATACAAACCATATCGGTGCGGGAATATTGAGCCGATCAATGTTTTTTTCGCGGCGACATTTAAGACAAACGTAGCGGTTAGGGTTTTCTGCATCTTGCACCCAAGGACACAAAACACAATTTTTATCCATACAAAACCATCCAAGCTTAAAGAATCTGACATTTTTTGTGAATGCCTTTAGTTTTCTATTGGGGAAGCTTTGATGGTTTTATGCAGGTTTTCCAAAAGAATGTTTCTTAGGGCAACCAGCGGGGACGCAGCCCTGTAAAGGGTAATTCTTCAGGTTTGAGGGCTTTTTGACCTTCGCTATCTTCAGGGAGCAATGGCAACAACATCAAGTTACTTGTAATAATGGTTTCACCGGAATTTGTACGCGGGCCTTCCGCTATTTGGTTTTGCCGATCTGTGACGACTAAATCAAATAACAGGGCTAAACCATCCGCTGATAAACTTACGTCAACTTCTCGCTGTTTTGGAAGGCTAACTAAGGCTTGGGGAATGGCATTGCTTTTTAATTCTACTTTGGCAAGATAAGGCTCTTCTCGGTAGTCTTGGCCGTTGGTTAATAGTTGGGTTAACAAACAATAAAGGTTTTTATTGTTGGGGGCAAATTGAGCGCTGATAATTGAGCCGGTGGTGCGAAAAACTTCAATTTGGTTTCCTTGATTTGTTGCCCAAAACAGTGAGCGCGTATAATCATCATTAAACTTTACCATTGCTGCGCTTGCTCCATCATGGGAAAAGTTCAACAACCGGCCAAATTTGGGTAAAAAATCCAAGGGTTTTGTATCGGTTTTTGCAGCATCTAGGGGTAAAATTGCGACGCCTTGACCTTGGGTAATGGCAATTGATTGATTATCTGGGTGAATTAAAAATTCTCCGCCTTGGATGTTCATTGGTTTTGGGGGTGCGGGTGGTTGAATCATCCATAAACCAAAATCACGCCCCGGACTTTTTTGGTTGACTCGCATCGCCACTATGGTTTTGCCGTCAGGTGATAATTCAAATTTGAGGTTTTGGTAGTCTTTATTATCTAAAATTAAGTCAAGTTTTCCTGGTTGTTCGATTTTGGGTTCAACTTCGCCTGGCGATGTGGGGTGAATGCCGGTGGTGACGGTATAAATTTTGGCATTTAGGGCACTTTGATCTCCTTGGGAAATATCTCTTGCAGAAAATAAAATTCGAGAGCCATCAGGAAAGGGAATAAAATCAATAACACCTAAATCTGGCGGTGTCAAGATTATCGGTTCTTGTTGTTGTGTTAGATTAACTAACATCAATTTTTCGGCTTCTTTGCCTTCAATTCCTAAATAAACAAAAGCGCGATCTCGACTGCGAAAAGTGCCGGAAAATGGGGCGATTCTTGCTTGATTTTCTGCATTTTTATGGAGCCGGTCTTTGGCGTTTTCTAATTTTACTTCGTAGCTGGTTCCATAGGGGGCCGGTTGTTCTAAGGTGTAAGCCATTTTGCGACCGGCCCAACTGATTTTTCCGGGTAAAGGCGGCTCAATTCGCAAGTTTTCTTCGACGCTGGGGCGATCCATTGGCCGGTTAAATGTGAGGGTAAATGACCTTTCTTGCCCTCCTATTTGTTTATTTTCCCAGCTAAAATCTCGCACTCTGGGAACGGTTTGGTCGCCTTGTAGCAATAACAGTGCTATTAAGATGCCCAGCACTAACATTACCGCCAGGGCTGCACGATCAAGGGGTTGTAGAAATTCTTTAAATTTGATGGGTGAGCTAGACATTGGCTTCACGATTTTTTAGGGTTTAATAGTCGTAAGGGTTTTTGGGTTTGGGAATATTTGTAAGCGTCTGCGCCTCAATAGTTAGCTGACGTTTATTGCCTAAATTAGTGGTGATCATTTCACCTTCAATTTCTAACCAAGTGTCGGAGGGATAGGCGCTGCGATTTTGGGCTAATTTCACCGGCAACCCGACAGGATAAGCATCCGCTGCACAACAAGTCAAAATAAACCGAGCAATAATAATGTATTCCTCGCTATAATTTGGCGGATGAATCACAAAACCCTGCACTTTTACCTTTTGGCCGGTATAGGCATCCGGTTCGGGATAAACGTTTAAAGTCCTCACCCAATCAATAATCGAACGGTCTTCTGGGCGGGTATTTGAGCGAAAAGATTGGGGTTGGGAACGAGTTAAACTAACAAAGTCTGTGATGCCTCGATCTAAAGCGGTTTGGCTGGAAAAAACTTGTGGTTCGATGGCTAAACCTAGCAAAGCGGTGATTAATAATAAACTGCTGCCAATTCCGGGGGGAAATACGCTTAAATGTTGAACGTTTGGGGCGGGCAAATTTGACGGTTTTTTCTTTAATTGGCTGAGAAGTTCGACTGTTTTAAAGACACTGAGGGCGAGTAAGCCAAACCCTCCGGCAATAACTAGCCAAAAGAAATCAGGGTGAATGAGTAGATAAAGTTTGCCGGTGAGCCAATATTTTATCATCAAAATTCCCCAGGTTCCTATGGCTAAAACATCTAGCCAAGGTAGTAAAAAGGTGGGGATTTTTTTGGGAGACTTGTTGTTTGCAGAAATAGAAGTCATGCCAGAGGTTTTAACTAAAGTGCAGGTTGATTAACAGAGTGAAAAGAAAGGTGAGTTGGGCAGCGAGGGCAAAGAGGTAAATGATCGCTTTTTTCTTGAAGAGAAAGAGCATTAAACCAATGCCTTTGAGGTCAATCATGGGCCCAAAAACTAAGAAGGCGAGGAGGGAACCGCTGGTAAAAACCGAGGCAAAAGAAAGGGCAAAAAATGAGTCTACAGTCGAACAAATCGAGACGACGGCGGCGAGTACCATCATGGCTAAAATTGATGTCACCGGCCCCTGTCCTAAACTAAGGATAAAATCGCGGGGGGCTGCTACTTGAATAATCGCGGCAATGGCACTGCCAATAACGAGAACTGCTCCTAATTCTCGGAGTTCTTGGATGGTATTATCTGCGAGTAAACGTAATTTGTCTGCGAGGGGTTTTTTGGCGCTGTTGGCGGCAATTAAATTTGGTTGTAGCATCGTAGAGTCAAGACGTAATGGCGCGCCTGGTTGACCGAGTAAATAAGTGCCAGATTGTAATAACATTGAAGCAGTTTCGCCGCTATCGATGGCTTTTTTTCCTGGGGGAATGTAGCGAGGCATGGCGCGTGCGAGGGCCGGTTGTAAGACGGGGCGGAGGTCTGCTTGGGCGCTAAAAACGCAGCCTATTATGGTAGCAATGGTTAAGGAAAGTACGACGCGCAAAACTACAATTTCTGGCTGTTCTCGAAAGGCTGTCCAGGTTGCCCAAATAACGATGGGATTGATGGTGGGGGCGGCGAGTAGAAAGCCTATAGCCACCGGCGCAGGGACTCCCTGCATTAAAAGTCGTCTGGCTACGGGCACGTTTCCGCACTCGCATACTGGAAATAAAAATCCGATTGAACTGCCGGCTAAGGCTCCTAAGAAGGGGTTGCGGGGCATCATTTTGACTAATTTGGCTTCATCGACAAATAGCAGCAGTAAACCGGAAAATAAGACGCCGAGCAGCAAGAAGGGGATCGCTTCTACCAGCAAGCTTAAAAAGATTGTAAAAGCCTGGTTGATTTGATTCATGTAGTGTGTGGGGAGCGCGAAAGTTCATAACCTACAACATCTTATCAAAGAGGTAGTGGCACCCGGAACAATGCAGCAAAAAAGCTGGCAGCGATCAAGCAACTGCCAGCCCGTTGAAGGTTTTAGGTTGAAAATTGCCGCATTAAGCCGGTAATGCCACCATTTTTTCGCTAAATTTGGGGGTGGTGGCTACGGGGGGAGTGCTGGGTTTAGCTATTAAGAAACCTTGCACAAAAGTTGTCCCGCGTTCGCGCAGCCAGTGTAGTTCTTCTTCGGTTTCAATGCCTTCGGCGATTGTTTTTATTTCTAACTGGTGGGCGATTTCTAAGAGTTTTTCGGTAATTAAAGCTTTGTAAGGATCTTGATGGACGTTGCGGATTAAGTGCATATCTAATTTGACAAAATCTGGCCGCAGTTGATGGATTAAATTTAAGTTGGAATAGCCGCTGCCAAAATCGTCAAGGGCGATTAAAAAGCCGGCATCTTGATAAAATTTCAAGATTTTAGTCAGGTGGGAAATATCGGGGGGTTGTTCGGACTCTGCAACTTCAAACACAATCCGCTCGTGAGAAAAATCTGCTTCGTCAATGGCTCGCACGGTCATTCGTAGACAAGTAGTGGGATCATATACAGAGGTTGGCGAAAAGTTGATAAATAAATGTTCTTTGATGCCATGCAAGCTTCCTTGTTTAATGGCGCTTGATCTTGCTAAGGCATCTAACTGAAATATTAAACCGGCTGATTCTGCCTGAGCAAAAATCCGTCCTGGGGCAATGACGCTATTGTTTTCATCTATTCCTCGCAGCAGCGCTTCGTAGGCGAAAATTTGTGAGGTGTCTTCTGTATAAACAATAGGCTGAAAATAGCTGGTTATTCGCTCGTTTGCTAACATATCTAATAACCAGTCAGATTGTCCTAAGCTAAGGAAGTTTTGCAGAGATACTACCCGCGAAAAGTCTTTAAATTGTGCTTCTTCCAGGTTTGGCATCCACAAAGCTTGGCTTTCTTTGAGTTCTTTGCTAGAGAGTTTGGCCGACAACACATTGAGAAACCATTCTTTGCTTTCTTTATCTAAGATAATATACAAACATTTTTCTTCTTGAAGATGATAAGTTAACTGTTGATTTTTCAGGAAAGACAAGATTTTGTTAAGGGTGTGTTTGACGGGAAACCACAGGTATAGTCTGCCACTTCCCTCTATTTTGCTGGGGATCGTTTCACAACGGGCGCAACCTTCTCCATTTCCGTTTATTGCAGTCATTGTGTATATTCCTGTGTGATATTAGATTCCTACAGAGGGGGTTTCGAGGCTGATGTGTTTTTAACATTGGTGAGCGGGCCGACTGAAACTAAAAACACACTTTTTATGATTCCCTACCATAAAAAGCAGGGTCTAAGCGTTTAATTTTAATAATGCAGAGTTAGCTGATCATCTACCTTAAGGTAGATATGCTTTTCAACTTTTTGGAAGGGAACTTAAAAAAATTTAAAACGTATAAGACCCAAGAAAACCTGATAATTATACTGATTTTTTGCTCAATTTCTGGAAATAACGGACAAACTCATCCATAGGAGCCTTTTTATGCACTTTGACAATAAACCTCTAGGCAGATGCACTTTGCGTGGGGTTTGGATTACAAATAAAAAAGTGATAAGTGTTTGCTAGTTGAAGAACCTGTGAGCGAGAAAAATTGTAAGAATAATAAGTGGAATTATGATTATGATAAGAGCCACTTTACTTTCTTAAAGTTTTCCGTTCTCATCAGGTTTTAGAAGGTTTTAGATATTTTTTTTAAGTGTTTTAACATTTTTTGAATTCGGTAAATATTTTTTTTATTGGCCTTTTAAACCCTCTATTTGTTCATCCCGCATCTACTTTCTTAGAACCCCAGCATCTCCATGACTCCTCAAATGATCGCTAATCTACCTCTATCGAGCGGCCAAACTTCAGGGATAAGGGCTTTAGCCACCGGCAGCGTAGCAACAGCCCCTCACCAGCCGGTTAAAAATTCTGGGCTTTGCGTCGCAAGTATCCCCGGATTGATGTATCAATTTTTGCTCAGGAAGGATGGCTCTCTGAGTTTTTTATTTCTGAGCCCAAATTTTGGAGATTTTTTTGAGCTAGATGCCGGTGCAATGGATGTGGATACGGAAACTTTGGTAGCCATGATTCATCCCGATGACCGAGATTATTTTTATGATTCGATTAAGAACTCAGCAGATGCTTTAGAATCTTGGAATTGGCTGGGCCGGTTTAATTTACCTTCCGGGGAAATTAAATGGCTGCAATGGGATGCCCAACCGTCGCGGCAAGCGAACGGAAATATTTTTTGGAATGGTTTATTGGTGGATGTAACCAGCCAGCAGCAATTAAATGATGAAGTTGAGCGGCTTTGTTTTTTGTTGGGTGTAACTGAACGCTTGCAAAGTACGAGCGATCTTTATGAAATTGCTAATTTTGCTTTAACTTATTTGGTTCAAGCTACTCATGCAGCTTTTGGAGATGTGAAAGTTATTGAGCGCGATGCTGAAAACTGGCGATCCTGTTGGTTGACGAATTACGTTTCAGCCCAAGTTATTGCCAATTTTGGAGAAAGGGTTGTGACGGAAATTTTAACAGGTTTGCAAAAAAGTGCCGATCAGGATCGAGAATTCCTGGGGCAAGTTGTACAAACCGGCACAACTTTAGTAATAGAAGATTATGCCAGCCACCTTGAATTTAGCATTGATGGCTGCGAGTTGCCGGTGGGACAAATTATCATGTTTCCTATTCCTGCTAGTGATGGCACTGTGTTAGCAGTTCTGACTTTACATTCCAATCATCCTGAGCCAATTCAAAACAGCCGGATCAAAGAAATGGTTTTAGCTGCCTGTCGCATTTTAGGTGTTCGACTTGAACAGGCAAAATCGAGAGAAGAACTACGGCAAGCGAATATTCAACTAGAGTCTGCTTACGATAAATTGAGAGAGCAAACCCAAAATTTAGAACAAACTTTGTGTGAGCTTAAACAAACCCAAGCACAATTAATTCAAAGTGAAAAAATGTCGAGTTTGGGTAGTTTAGTGGCCGGGATCGCTCACGAAATTAATAATCCTGTAAGTTTTATTCACGGTAATCTACCTTTTGCGCGGAAGTATTTTCAAGATTTGCTATTTTTGCTAGAAACCTATCAAAAATACGGCCCGCAGCCGGGGCCAGAAATTGAGCAACTAACTGAGGAAATCGATATAGGTTATTTGCGAGAAGATTTGCCGAGAATTTTGACTTCCATTCAAACAGGTTCCGAACGAATTAGGGATCTTGTCCGCTGCTTGCGTAACTTTTCCCGCTTGGATGAGTCGGAACTAAAAAAAGTTAATATCCATGAGGGTATTGAAAATACGTTGCTGCTTTTAAATAACCGCTTAAAGGCGCAACATTGGCGGCCAGAAATTGAAGTTATCAAAGATTATGGAAATTTGCCCGGCGTGGAGTGTTATGTTAGCTCTCTCAATCAAGTTTTTATGAATATTATTAGTAATGCCATTGAGGCGGTGGAAGAATCTTTTGCTACCGGCTACTTGGATGCCAAACAGAATAAAGGACAAATTTGGATTCGTAGCGAACTCAAATCTGGGCAGATTTCAATTGCCATTTCTGATAACGGTTTTGGTATTCCTGCTGCTTTGCAGTCTCGTTTGTTTGATCCATTTTTTACCACCAAACCTGTCGGCAAAGGCACCGGTTTAGGGCTTTCGATTAGTTACCGCATTGTTACAGAAAAACATGGGGGTCAATTAAAATGTATTTCTGCCCCTGGACAAAACACTGAATTTGTGATCCAAATTCCCCTCAAACAAATTAAAATGAGTCAAAAATGGCCTCCATCTGCGGAAATTCCAGCTTGAGGATTTTGTGGATTTAATGTGAATTGAAGATTTACGAGTAGCCGAACTCTACAAGCTAACTTCCCCTCTAGCAACAACCACTGGCTATCAAAATTGTGGGGTTCAACTAAAACAAACCTACATAAATAAGTTAAAACTCTGTTAAAGCTAGGTAAAAATTATTTAAACATTTGCGGGCGTGGGCCGTGTTTTTTTTTCACAAAACCTTGCCTAATTGTTAAAAACAAGATTTGATAATATACGATAGATCATAAATTGCTTGTAAAATCAAGCCATCTGAAATAAGCAAAAAATCTCGCCGTTAACATTAAAAAATCCTTAAATTTTTCGGTGGCAACGACTGTCAGGTTCCAAAGTGAGGAAACTATAAGTAACTATATGCTCAGCGCCTCCCGCTTTGACACATTCTCATCGCCCCTACTGGCGAATTCTTGCCAAAAGCTGCGTTTAGATTCAACGCTTGAAGATTTGCAGCTTTGGGACTGTCAGGTAGAATCGCATTATCTCGGTAAAGAAATCGCCGAAAAATTTAACCAAAATCCTCTCTTACCCGGAGTAATTATGACGGAAGCGGGGAAATTTATCGGCATGATTTCGCGGCATCGGTTTTTGGAAAATCTTAGCCGGCCTTACGGTGTGGATTTGTTTTTGCCACGACCACTTAAATTTTTATACCGCTTTGCTCATAGCCAGGAGTTAATTTTTCCCAGCAAAAAATTAATTGTAGAAGCAGCGCACCAATCTTTACACCGGCCCCCAGAATTACTTTATGAACCGATTGTTGTGGAGGTAGCCCCTCAAGTTCAGCGATTGCTTGGTTTGCATGAATTATTAATTGCTCAATCGCAAATTCATCAACTCGCCACCCAATTACTTGAACAAACTCGTCAAAAGTTGGAAACGGCAAATGAACAATTAAAACGTCAAGTTAGTATTGATGGTTTAACCGGCATTGCTAACCGTCGCCGGTTTGATGAATATTTAGAAATAGAATGGCGTCGTCTTGGTCGTGAAAATTTGGTTTTGTCTTTGATTTTGTGTGATGTGGATTTTTTTAAAAGCTATAACGACACCTACGGACACCAAGCTGGGGATATGTGTTTGCGATCCTGTGCGAGTTTGTTGAGCAATTCGGTTCACCGGCCTGCGGATCTGGTGGCTCGCTATGGCGGTGAAGAATTTGCGATTATTTTGCCGAATACCGATAGCGCCGGTGGTGTTTATGTTGCAGAAGCCATCCGGGCCGGTTTGCATTCGTTAAAACTGCCTCATATTCGCTCAGAGTGCGGTTTTGTTTCCCTCAGCTATGGAGTAGCTTGCATGATTCCCAGCCACGACACAGAACCGGCAGACCTCATTGCCCTAGCAGATCAAGCGCTTTATGAAGCTAAAGCAAAAGGGCGAAATTGTGTAGTTTTGAAAACGCAATTTTAGGGTAAAATTATCCCAAGTTTTAGCTGCGAGTAGACAATAAATTGCCACAAGGGCTATAAATTTGTCAGAATCTACTTTTCAAATAAGGTTTAATGCGCCAAAAAGCTCTCAAGAGTTTAATTATAGTTTAAGGCATAATTATTTTATTGTTAAGACTAAAAGCCAGAAAAATTAAGAGTAAAAGTGTCCCTAATAGCTTAAAATATAAAAAGTTGAACTGAACATTTAAAGCAAGCATAACCGGGGTAAAAAAAGATGTTGGCTAGCAATCAACTTTGTGAAGGAGTAAAACAGGTGACGAGATATCAACTCTACACCGGCAACCTGCGAATAGACTCAACGATCAGAGATTTAACACTCCATGAGTTTATTGCCGATGCCAGTTGTTTAGGCAAAGAATTGGCAAAAGCATTTACTGAAAATCCATTACTTCCTGGTGCCATTCTCATCACCCCAGGCGGCCAACTAGCAGGAATGATTTCGCGCAGGCGGTTTTTAGAACACCTAAGCCGGCCCTATGGAGTTGAGCTATTTTCTCGCCGTCCTGTGGAGGCATTATATCGGTTTGCCCAAACAGATGTTTTAGTGGTGCCGGCAAACACCACCATTGTCAATGCAGCCCATCAATCTTTACAGCGTTCCCCCGAATTACTTTATGAGCCGATAGTCGTTGAACTCGCCCCGCAAAATTATCGGCTTTTAGATGTTCACCAGTTATTAATTGCTCAATCTCATATCCACCAACTTACAGCCCAACTGCTCCACGAACAAACCCAAGCCCAAATGATTCAAACAGAAAAAATGTCAAGTTTGGGGAGAATGGTTGCCGGGGTAGCCCACGAAATTCGCAACCCAGTTAACTGTATTTCTGGGAATATGGGATTTGTGGAAAATTACTTTCAAGATTTGCTTTATCTCCAAGAAATTTACGACGAAATAGACATAAAAGACCCAAGCCTAATTGAACAGACTAAAGAAGAAATAGACTTAGATTTTTTGCGAGAAGATATGCCAAAAATGATTGAAAGCGTCAAAATAGCTGCCGACCGGCTCACCAAAATTGTCGCCAGTTTGCAAAACTTTTCGCACCTCGACGAAAAGAAACCGCAACCGGCAGACATTCACGAATGTATCGACAGCACGCTGTTAATTTTAAATAACCGCCTTAAATATGATATTAACCTTGTCAAAAATTACGGTGACGTGCCGCCAATTCCCTGCTATTCTGGACAACTTAGCCAAGTATTTATGAACTTGATCAGCAACGCAATCGATGCTTTAATGGAGCAATTAGAAACGGCCAAAAAGGAATGGAAACCGCAAATTAGCATCCGCACCGGCCTCAAAGAATTTGACCAAAAAGAATGGGTATTTATCCAAATAACAGATAACGGGCCCGGTATCCCCCCAGAAATTATAGGAAGAATCTTTGAAACATTTTTTACAACAAAACCCCTGGGAAAAGGCACCGGCTTAGGATTAGCCATTAGCCATCAAATTGTCACGGAAAAACATACAGGCAAACTGAACGTATCGAGCCGATGGGCTAACAGTGAGGAAAGCCAGATAGAAACCGGCACAGAGTTTGAAATTTTGTTGCCGGTTACGGAAACTGGTTTAATAAGCAGCAGATAATGTTAGGCTATGGTCTGAAGCTAAAACCACAGCTTCCTGTCTGCTCAAGTTTATGCGTCCGGGTTGGCCGGCGAATTATGTGTTTTAAGTGCCAGAAGAATTTGCTTGTGAAATAAAAGCGCCTGTTTTATCGGATGTTGGCAATCAAGACCTCCGCATCGAGTCTACCTTGGAGGAATTGCCGCTTTACAGTTTTGAAGTTGAAACCAATTGCCCCGGCAGCGCTATTGCCGCAATTTTTGAAAAGCATCCCTTACTTCCGGGGGCAATTTTGCTTTCTGACGGCAAATTTATCGGCATGATCTCCCGCCAGCGCTTGCTAGAATACTTGCTGCGTCCGCAGGGAATAGAATTGTTTTTGCAGCAACCTTTGAGCGTGCTTTATAGTTATGCTCGCACTCAGGTTTTAGTGTTACCCGGAAAAATGTTAGTTGTGGAAGCAGCGCGGCACGCCTTGCGGCGAAATCCCGAATTACAAGGAGAACCTTTGGTGGTTCAAACTGAAACCAAGATTTATCAATTATTAAACGCCCAAGAGTTAAATATTGCTTACTGGCAAATTCGCGGTATTGAAACCCAGATGCGGTTTGAATTCATGCAGGCGCAAATTATTCAAAGTGAAAAAATGGCATCTTTAGGCCGGTTAGTGGATGGCGTGGCGCACGAAATTTTAGATCCCGTAGGGTTTATTTGGGGAAACCTGAGTTATGTGTCGAGTTATGTTCAACAATTAATGGAAGTTGTTAAGGCTTATGAACAATTGATACCGGAAGTGCCGGCAGAAATTGCCCAACTCAAAGAAGAAATGGAATTTGATTTTTTGCAGGAAGATTTACAGCGAACTCTCAGCAGCATTCGCACCGGCGCGGAACGCTTAAAAAAACTGGCTTTGGGATTGCAAAATTTTTGTCATATTGATGAAGTGTATGCCAAACCGGCGGATCTGCACGCCTGTTTGGATGGAGTTTTGCTGCTGCTAAAAAGCCGGCTAACCGTAGAAATAGAAGTAGTGAAAAATTATGGACTCTTGCCACCGCTGTCTTGTTATGCCGGTCAATTGAGCCAAGTATTTATGAATATTCTCAGTAACGCCTTAGACGCACTCATCAACCAATCTTTGACCCAAAAATTTGCCGCAGAGTTTAGGAATGCCGCCTTGACTTATCTGCCGGCAAAAGCAACTTATAAACCTCGCATTGAAATTACAACCTCTGTATGTGCTTGGAACCAAAAAAACAACGAGACACATTACTCGCGGGGTGTTATGATTAAAATAGCCGACAACGGCCCCGGAATGTCACCCCAAAAACAGCGGCAAATTTTAGAATCTTTTTCTGCTGAAAAACGAGTTGAAAAAGAAACCAGTTTAGCCGTAAGCTATTGGATTGTAACTGCAAAGCATGGCGGACAATTTAACTTTAAATCTCGCTGGCGGGGGGCTGAAAACCACAATGATAGAGATTTGCAAGCCAACACCGGCACGGAATTTGAAATTATTTTGCCTTTGATTTAGGGGCCAACATTAGCTGGGCTTATACCTGCTATTAGAAAAAGTTTTATCTTTTTTATGTGCAGGAGTAACATTTTCTATGCCTTGAGATAGGTTATTTTTTAGAAGTTGTGCTACTTTGGGTGAGATGGGGTATAAATCGCAGCCAATAGCCAAAGCCGAAAAATTGCTACAGCACCTTCTACAAAACCCATCTTTAGCACTACGAAACTAAGTTTTTCAAAATTTTGGCGGCCAGACAACAAATTGCCGTTTCCGTTTCTAAGTAATCAAACTAATTGAGTGTGGGTATAAAGCGATGTCTTTAGAGTTGGGAGCAAAATTGATCGGCCAATTGCCACAATACATCAGTTTAAAACAACCAATAAGCGAACATTCCATTAATTACCCATTGATAGTAAGGATCTGGCAAAAATTCCACCAACGCAATGAAAAATACCGGCAAATTTTTGAAAATGCCGTTATTGGAATGTTTCAAGCCACAAAAAGCGGACATTTTATAGCAGCAAACCCAGCCCTAGCAAAAATTTATGGCTATGAAACTACTCAACAACTGACCGATAATTTAAAGAATTTAAAACTCCATCGTTATGTTGATCCCCACCGGCATCAAGCCTTAATTAACCTGTTGCAAGAGCAAGAAGTTGTGCGGGGTTTTGAATCGGAAATCACCCGTTTAGATGGAAGTAGAATTTGGATTTCAGAAACGGTAAAATTGACTTATAACGCCTATGGAATACCAGTAGGATATGAAGGCAGCATAGAAGAAATTACCGAACGCAAACAAGCAGAATTTCGCTTACAAGAAGCCCTGGAAAAAGAAAAAAAAGCCAGCCAGCTTAATGCACAGTTTGCCTCGATGATTTCCCATGAATTGAAAAACTCTCTCACGATTATTGCAGCTTCCGCAGACTTGCTGAAGTTGCACAGCCAAAAAATGGCACCCCACGAAAAACAAAGCCGGTTTGACAAAATTGGCACCACGATTAGAAATATGAGTGCCATGATCGATGGTGTCCTTGCCATTGGCAAAGCAGAAGCCGGTAAATTAAAATTTGAGCCGGTTCAGCTAGAAATTCAGCCTTTTTTCCAAGACATTTGGCAAGATATTCAGGTAATGACAAAAGCCCAACATACCCTGAAAATATCCAGCCGAGATAGCAAGTCTATGGTAGTAGAAACCGACTTGCGAATTTTTCGGCAAATTTTCATCAATTTACTTTTAAATGCCGTCAAATATTCCCCAGATGCCAGCGGAGTCGAGTGCGAAATAACCTACGAACAAAACCAAGCAATTTTTCGCATCAAAGATGAAGGAATAGGCATTTGTGAAGAAGACCAAAAACATTTATTTGAAGAATTCCATCGCGGCAAAAATACGACTAGCTTTGAAGGCACCGGCCTGGGTTTATCCATTGTCAAAAAAGCCCTAGAATTACACGGCGGCAGCCTCAGTTTTGAAAGTCACATAGGCGTAGGAAGTATCTTTACTATCCACCTTCCTCAAGCCTCTCCTCCTAGTCTAACTGCCTTTAACGGCAATATACAGAAACATCTTCTTTGCATACCTCGGCCAGAAAACATAACGAACGAAAACGCAATCCCACAAATTCCTCATATAAGGGATTGAGTTTGCACATTGGCGGAATGTGAAACAAAGTCTTACCAAAAAATTGAATATCTCGCTCAAACGGACATTGAGAAGGAATCAACCGACAAATTAGTTTAGCCTGTTGCCGGTTATCAATTTTGACTGTATCCAACCAATGACGGAGCGGTTGCAATAAGCGAGAAACAATCGTCGGACGCGGGGATTTTTGGAACGAATAAGAAATGCTTGAAACCGTCATAATCTCTTACCTAATTAAATCAAAGTTGAGTTCACTTTTCGGCTTATTTTGAGGTCAGCTTGAATCCTGGTTATTTTGAAGCCGCCATTGCGATTGCTCGCTCAACTTTGTGACACTCTTAATTTAAAAAATTTTACCCCCTGGCTTTCGTATATTTCACTACATAATGCCCATTGAGATGCTAAGAAGGGATGATAAGCATTCAATTTTTGAATATGTGGGTTTACCAGAGGAAAAATTACACTTCCAACAAACCTGGAGGCGGATTAATTTCCAACCGGCCAGCTTCCAAATCAACCACCGGCACAATTTCATTAACAAACGGAATTAAAACCTGTGGCGGTTGACTCGGTTTAGAAGCTTTGCGTTTTCTACCACCGCGACGAGCAGAAGGGTGGATAGGTTGAGGTTCTTCGGGGGGAGTTTCTGACGCCACACCGAACAATTCTACAGCTAGTAAATCATTACCCGCTGGGATGACATCAACCACTTTACCAATGGTTTGATTAGTTTGCCGGTTTAACACCTCCAAACCAATCAAATCCATAACATGATATTCGCCTTCTTCTAAAGTAGGCCGGTCAGTATCAGGAACCAACAATTCAAACCCCCGTAGGGCTTCCGCATCCTCTCGATTCTTAATTCCCGCCAGTTCCACCACATAAATTCCTCGGCCCGGAACCTCCCGACCTCCTAACAATTCAATCGCTTTCGCTTCTTCTGTTTCATTGCGTCTGATCCACCGCTTTCCCGGTTCTAAAAACCGTTCAGGAAAATCCGAATTTGGATAAATTCGCATCTGGCCATCTAAACCTTGCGCGGCAACAATTGTCCCAATCACTAACCAATTATCATTTGTCATTTTTCAGTTATAAATCCCTACAAAACAAACAGCCTATTTTTGAAAATCTGGAAGCAAGCGGCACTTTTCAACCAAACGAATAAACTCCCCACGATAACCTTCTGGATCATCATCTGTTGCCTGAATTGCCAGTTGCAAAACTTGGTCAAAATTTGCCGAACCTTTATGCTCCGACTCTCTTAAAATCATACCAAAACCTGCGACCGCCGCCGCAAATTTTAAATTTGACGATGCCGAAGCTAAACTAACATCCCCATCCATCACCGGCTGCGAAATCAACTGCGAAACTGTCTCATTCGGTGCCTTATAACGTAACTTCACCTGCATCAACTCATTACTTTGAGACACCGGCTCAACATTATTTTGCTGATAGCGCAGCGGATCAACCTCTGGCAACTTCACATCACTTTGAATCCCCACCGGAATTATCTCATAAAGAGCAGTTACCGAATGGCCGGCCCCCAACTCACCGCTATCTTTTTGATCATCATTAAAGTCTTGCGCTTGCAATAGTCGATTTTCGTAACCAATCAGCCGGTAAGCTTGCACTTTTGCCGGATTAAACTCTACTTGAATTTTAACATCTTTAGCAATTGTCAGCAACGTTGCCCCAATTTCTTTTACCAAAACTTTCTTTGCTTCCAGCAAACTATCCACATAGGCATAATTTCCATTACCTTGATTTGCCAACTGTTCCATTTTTGCATCTTGATAATTGCCGGTGCCAAAGCCCAAAACCGACAGAAAAACACCACTATTTCGCTTTTCTTCAATCAAGCGCACCAATTCTGCATCACTCGAAACCCCGACATTAAAATCCCCATCCGTTGCCAAAATTACGCGGTTATTTCCCCCATCAATAAAATTTTCTTCCGCCCACTTATAAGCAAGATTAATTCCCTCCCCCCCGGCAGTCGATCCACCGGCTTTCAAATTTTCAATCGCCGCCATAATTTTCTCTTTTTGATTTCCTGAAGTAGCAGGCAAAACAACACCGGCAGCCCCGGCATACACCACAATTGTCACCCGATCTTCTTCTCTTAATTCATTTACCAATAGCCCCAACGAAGACTTCACCAACGGCAGTTTATTCGGTTCATCCATTGACCCCGACACATCCACCAAAAACACCAAATTACTAGGCGGTAAATCTTCCGTAGAAATGCGTTTTCCCTGTAAGCCAATTTTTACTAACTTATGTTTAGGATTCCAAGGTGCAGACGCCAATTCTGTTGTAATAGAAAAAGGTTTATCATCTGACGGCTGCGGATAATTGTAAGTAAAATAATTAATCAATTCTTCAATCCGCACCGCATCTTTCGGCGGTCGCTGACCATTACTAATAAACCGACGGACATTGCTGTAAGAAGCCCTATCTACATCAATAGAAAAAGTCGATAAAGGGTTATTAGTAGCTCTTTGAAAAGTATTTTCATTAAAAACGCGATACCCCTCTCGATTAAAATCAGGATCGGAAGAAACGCCTGGATTAATTAAGATTTGTTGAGGTGAATCTTCCCTTGTCACAAAATTAGCATTACCCCCTCCGCTGCTTTCATCAAGAGGGTAAACACTCCCCACCGGCGGCGGAACTGGTCTAGGAGTAACTTGTACAGCAGGAGCCGGGGGACGCGGAGCAATATTATTATTTCCAGAAGCCTGATTTTGTCTAATTTGCGCTAATTCAACGGCAAATTCTCGTTCTAATTTTTGCCAATTTACTATTTCTTCTGGGGTAAAATTATAATCAGGATTTGCCGTTGTAAATTGCTTAATTACGACTTGGCAATTATTCATGGCAACCGCCAATTCATACCGAGTCAAAACTTTGTTAGGTAACGGAACACAATTATAGCGTAAGAAAAAACTTTGTAAAGTTTGAAATTGCCAATCTGTCGGCTTTACTCCCGCCGGTGCTAACTGCGAATTAGACTGAGTTAATTTAACCAAATTTTGCGTATTTGGAACAGAGGCAACTGCATTACCTGCTACCAGTAATAGCACGCCTAAAACTCCTCCACTCCGCTGCAAAGCCAACCAAAAAGTTTTTGACATTGCTCTTTCCTCGCTTTAAAGTTATAGCTAATTGGTGGGCAGAGCCCACCCTACAAAATTAGGCAATCGCCGCTACTTTTCCAGCTTGATAAACCTTTTGCACAACCTCAGCTAAACGCCGCATTCCTGTTTCTATTTCCTCATCCGTTGCCGTTAAACTAATGCGGATACATTGATGTTTGTGTTCCCATTCTTCATTTAAACCAGGGAAAAATGTACTTCCCGGCACCACAATCACCCGAACCGTTTTCAACTGTTGATAAAACTCCCAATCAGAAATCGGCAAATCCTTTAACCACAACCAGGCAAAAATTGCCCCTTCACCGCGATGCAAAAACCAAGATAAATCTGCCGGCATTGCTTCATCCAGCGTACTTTCCACCACCGTAAATTTTTGTTTATAATAAGGGCGAATTACGGTTTCAGAAATATCTGCCAAACCGCCACTTTCAATCGCTCGCGCCGCAATTGCTTGTCCATAACGGGGTGAATGAATGCAGGTATTAGTTTGGAAACTTTCTAACACTTGAATCACATCAGGATCACCAATCGCAATCCCAATTCGTTCCCCAGGCAAACCGGCCTTTGATAAACTCATACCATGAATAATATTGCCGCCAAAAATCGGCTGCATTTCCGTAAAATTCAGCGCCGGAAATGGAGGCCCATAGGCAGAATCCACCACCACCGGCACATCATAAGGCGCAGCCAAATCAGCAATTTTTTGTAATTCCTCATTGCTGATCACATTGCCGGTGGGATTGCAAGGACGGGAGAATAAAACACAGCCGGTATTTTCATTAATTTGTAGTTGACTGAAATCTGGCCGGTATTTAAAAGAGTGGGCGGTTTCATTAATATCTAAAGTTGGTTTATATGCCACCAAAGCTTCCGGCACAAAACCAATACCACCATAGCCGGTATAATCGGGACTCAAAGGCAAAACAATTTGTTTAAGCTGACCCGATTTTGAATAACCGCCAAACGCATTTGCCGCATAAAAATAAAGCGACTGAGAACCTGGAGTAATCAAAATATTGCGGCTGGTTAAATTTAACTTATAACGCCGGTTAAAATCTTTTACCACCGCATCAATCAAAGGCTGATATCCTTGCGAAGAACCATACCGGCACACCACCTCGCCATATTCAGGGCTCGCCAGCAAATCCGCCGTACAGTCGCGCCAAAGTTGCTCAACCTCTGGTAAAATAACCGGGTTGCCGGCACTTAAATTAATGAATTCCTGCCCTTTTCCAGCTTGCAGGGTTTCAATAATATCTTTCATAATTGCCCGCACCCCTGTGAGGTTGGACATTTTTTCACCAAATTGAGACAGGGCAGGATTCATAAGCTTGGGGAGATGAAACGACTATTTCTATTTTCAATATAAGATAGTAACTAATTTATTGGCTCTTTTCACCTTCTTTCCCTCAAATTTAACTGCCCTAAGATGAAAGTCGCGTAAGCTTGCCTGTTTACCCGCCTCTCCTACCACCGGCCTAAAACCGACGTAAGGGCCGGTTTTGCTACATTTATGTCATCAAAAGAGCACAAGTTTTAAATGTTAAGAGAAACCGAGTTTCTTAGTTGAGATTTAACTCTTGAATTTTCGTTTCATAGAAAGCAGGTTTTTGTGCCTTCCGGATAAATATTTTGACACTTAGGTTTCAAGGTTCTAAGCCGGTTAAATCCTCGGCTTCATTCTAGCTCACCAGCAGGTAAGTGAAATTGCAGTTAGGGAGTAATGCGGAATTCGGTACCAATTTCTGAATTTTCATAGTTATGTTGGAGAATGTGGGCGATACGTTGTAGATAAGTTTTTAGCATAGGAGTCTCGGAAACGAATTTGTTAAAGCTGTTATAAGCCTGATCTATGTCCTCAAAAATTTCACAAATTAGTTGTTTTTTGCCGCTCAATATGTAAAGTTCTGATTCTATGTTGATCAGCGTAAAGTCTGGTTCTGCTTCTCCGCTAAATAAGACGGTACACTCTCCTCCTAGGCGTGTATTAAATTCCATAAGGCTATCAATACTTAGGGGAACTTTATAAGCCCAAATGCTTTTTTCAAGTAAAACTACGCCCCACAGTTCTTGATAGCCGTGTGAGAGTAAGGTTTGGTGGATTTGGTGCAGATAGGGTGTTAGATAATCTTCGTAGGATATGGGAACGGCTACCCATTCTGAGAGTTTAAAAAGGATGATTTCTAAACTGTGTCTGGGTTTAACTTGGCTACGAATTGCCCAGCTTAAAATTTCATCAATTTTATCTAATTCTTGTGGGTCGGTGATGAGTTGAATGTGTTGCGGTTGGAAAAAAGACATGGGTTTTAATTTGGTAAACAACGGTATTATTATTTATGGTAGCGTCTCT